>JAFSWB010000023.1 GCA_017444735.1 Clostridia bacterium
CATTGTTCTGACTACCTCCTGAATAACGATCTCCGGAGTCGACGCTCCGGCGGTCACGGATACACGCGATTTTTCGGGGAGGTGTATCCTCGCCGCATCAGCGGCACATCCCACAAAATATACTTCGCCGCATTTTCTGCGGCAAACCTCGAAAAGCTTTCTCGAATTGGAGCTCTCCTTCGACCCGATCACGATCACCGCGTCGGACGTCGCGGCGAGTCTCTCCGCTTCGGACTGCCTTTCTTCGGTCACTTTACATATTGTATCAAAAATTCGGACGTTTGTATATACTTTTTTGAGAATTCCCTGACATTTTTTCCATTCGGCGGTAAGTTGGGTCGTTTGCGACGCCGCGGAGACCTCGTCAGCCGCCGAGATGACGGCGTCTCCTCCGTCCGACAGCCAATTTTCGAGTTCTTCGGAATCGCGAAGGGCGATACCGCCGCCGTCAAGACAGCTCATTATCCCCTCGACCTCGGGATGGCCCGGGTCGCCGATAAGGATGAAAAATTTACCGGGTCCGGAGTTCTCCTTCGCCGTCGCGCGCACTTTTTCGACGTACGGGCACGTGCAGTCGAGCAGAGTGAAGTTCGGGACTCTTTCGGCGACGGCTTCGAGTTCTTGAACGGTCTCTTTCTTCTCGCCGTGGGCGCGGATGAGCAGAGTGATCTCCTCGCCCGCCTCCGCCGCGCGGATCAGATCCGGTATATCGTCCCGCGAGGCGCATTCTGCTCCTCGGGCCGCGACGGATCTCAGATATTCGTCGTTGTGGATGAGGCGGCCGAGCGTTACGATCCTGCGCGCGCTGCCGCTCTTTTCCACCTCCGAGAGCGCGGCCTCGAGCGCGTCCGCGGCGCGGCGCACGCCGAAGCAGAATCCGGCTTTTTCGGCTATACGTACCGTCACTTCTCCCGTCCTCCGTCTTTGAGCGAACAGATGCGGTCGAAGATCAGCCCGGCGGCGGCGAGGTATTCGCGGCTCCCGCCGTTTTCAAATCCGAGCTCGGAGTTCTTTATAACGGGGCCGAAGATGACGCGGGTGCGGCGGAACGCCGCGGTCCTTCTCTTTTTCGTGTCGATGAAAACGGGCAGGACGTCCGCTTTCGTATGATAAGCGACGAGGCCGACGCCGCCTTTGACCTCGGTCTCCCTCGGGTCGACTCCCGGCCTTCTCGTTCCCTGCGGGAAGATGCCGATGAGTTCGCCCTTCTCTATCAGTTCCATCGTGTATTTCAGGCTTTTGACGTCTGTCCCGCCGCGGTCGACCGGGTACGCGCCGAGTAAGCGCATGAACGGTCCGACGACGGGAGTGCGGATGAGTTCCGCCTTCGCCATATAGCGGACCTGACGCTTTATCGGCGCGGAGATGACGATGACGTCCGGGATCGCCGTGTGGTTTGCGGCGAGTATGCACCCGCCCTCCGGCACGTTTTCGAGTCCCTCCGCCTTAACTCTGAAAAGCCATTTCAAAGGATGGCGGAACACCTTGTGAAAGCCTTTGTAAAAACCCATATCACACCTCGCGGCGCGGGCCGGGGGTCAGTTCTCCCGCCCGTAAAAATGTTCGACGGCGTCGATAAGACCGAGTACGTAGCAGATCGTCTGCTCGAGGTCGTATTCGTCGTTTACGAAGACGATCGAATCGTCGGCGGGTTTGAGGGGAGCGATCTCCCTCTCGCTGTCCGCCTTATCGCGTTTGATGATGTCGGCGAGGACATCTTCGTAAGGCTGCGGAGTCCCCTTCTCCTCGAGTTCGAGGAAACGCCTCTTCGCCCTTACCTCGGGGGAGGCGGTGAGGAAGAGCTTGAGCTCCGCGTCGGGGATTATGACCGTGCCGATGTCGCGGCCGTCCATCACGACGCCGCCGTCCTTCGCCATCCCCCGCTGCAGCTCCACCATCTTTTCGCGCACCGGACCGAGCTGCGCTACTTGGGAAACGAGTGCCGTAACCTCCGGCGTACGGATTTTCTCTGTCACGTCCGTATCGTCCGCGAATACACGGACATTATCGCCGACAAATCGCAGACTGACATGGAGTTTTTCTGCCGTACGGATGATTGCTTCGTCCGTCGTTCCCGCGCCCGTGTCCAGAACCTTCCATGCCACCGCGCGGTACATCGCGCCCGTATCAATATAGATATAGCCAAGCTTTTCGGCGACGAGCTTCGCGATCGTGCTTTTGCCCGCACCGGCCGGCCCGTCGATTGCCACCGTTTTTTTCATACTGGTCTCCCCCATAATTATCTTTGCAATTCCGCCAGATTCTTATAAAACGTCGGATACGAAATGTCTACGCACTCCGGATTTTCGATTGTCACGCCGTCCCCCGCTGCGCCTGCGATTGCCAGCGACATTGCCATTCGGTGATCGTCGTAGGAGAAGCAATCCGCGTGGCGGATTTTTTTTGTTCCGCCGTGGATCACGAGGCCGTCTTCCAATTCCTCGACGCAGGGCGCGAGCTTGTTGTATTCGACGGCGACGGCATGGAGCCGGTCTGTTTCTTTGACGCGAAGCTCGCCCGCGTCCGAAATTGTCGTATCGCCGTCAGCGAAAAGCGCCGCCACCGCAATAATCGGTATCTCGTCAATCAGGCGCGGGATGATTGCGCCTCCGAAGGAAACGCCA
>JAFSWB010000002.1 GCA_017444735.1 Clostridia bacterium
AAGCGCCTTTTTTCGTCATCAGCGTTCCGCCGCCGTGGTTGAAATACCTCCAGGGATAGAACACGCTCCCTCTCTCGAAGAATACGTAGTCGCCCTCTTTGACCTTTGAAAGATAAACGTAGTTTTCCTCGTTTCCGAGCCTGCGGAAAAGGTCCTCCGGGCTCGCGAAGGGCGTCTTTTCCGACAGACCGTCGTTGCCGCTGTCTCCGTGGATCGAGCTGACGTACCAGACGGTCGCGCCCTCCGGCGCGTCCTCGGGTCCGAACGCCGACGGACTGTTCTTGATCTCGGCGATCTTATCCTTCAGCAGTTCAATATACTCGTCCACCGTGTCGTCGCCGACATTTTCGACCTCGGCGTACTCGTCGGGATGATAGTTTTTGAGATAATCGGAATGCTCCTCGCCGCGGTAAGCGTTCGCGCTTTCCTTATCCGGGAACAGCGCGATATAGCGGACTCTGAATCCGGTCCCCTCCGGCGCGCCGTCGAACGGTCTGATCATGACGTGGACATTGCACGCCGACGTGTGCGGATCGAAATCGAGGGAAAACTCGCTTATCGCCGCCGTCGTGTCGCAGATCGCGGTCTTGTAACCCGCGTCGTCCTCTCCGGGTTCGAACGTCACGCCGACTGCTCTGTACGAGTGCGATCCGCTGTGTCTGTCGGACACGTATCCCGGGAAGATCGAACCGGGCTCTTCACCGACGTATTGATAGCAGATCTTGATGATCGGTGTCTTATTGAGATCCGCGATAAGGTTTGTCGGTGAGAAGCCGAACGTGCCGAGCGGTTCGTAAGAGAGAGGAGAGACCGAGGTGTCTCCGCCTCTCGTGTTCACGTGAAGCGGATCGGGGTCGGCGTAGGTGTCGTCCGGGAAAACGTCGAGATACGGATACTCTCCGTCGTCGCCGAGCTCCGTGCCGATCTTGCCCTGAAGGGCGAAGCCGCCCCAGTAAAGGAACTTCGCGCCGTATACCGCCATGCCGTCGCCGTCGGGGTCCGGGACGTAGCCGTTCCAAAGACGCGCGACGATCTTCAGAACGTTGTGAAGAAGCGTCGCCGCCTCCGCGCGCGTTATGTTCGCCGCGGGGTTGAAGTTTTTCGCGTTGTCGCCGTTGAAGATACCGGCTCTCCTTAAAGTATCTACGTGATCGGCCGCCCAGTCCTCGATCTTCGCTTTGTCGGCGAACTCGTCGGGCGAGGACGCCGCGTGACCGGGAAGGCGCATTTTTACGTAACCCGTATATCTGACGAGCGTCACGGCGACTTCCTGTCTTGTGATATTGTTTTCGGGCAGGAACGTGCCGTCGGGGTAGCCGAGGACGAGACCGGTCTTCGCCGCCCATCCGACGTAAGGCGCGTACCATTCGCCCGACGGGACGTCGGAAAATCTGTCTGTGATGACGGTGTCCTCACCCGACAGGCGGCAGAGGATCGTGACGAACATCGCCCTCGTCATGGACGACTCCGGCTCGAATCTCGTTTTTGAGGTCCCCTGCATCAGTCCGTTTTCCCAGGCGAATTCGACCTCGGAGCGGTACCACTCGTCCTCGGGGACGTCGCGGAACGGAAATTCCGCGCCGTCGGAATACGCCGGAAGCGCCGGGACCGCCGAGACGACGGTCAGCGCCGCCAGGATCGCGCAAAGCAGTTTTTTGATCATTTGATCCTCCTATACGGTTTTCTCTCCGCCGATATACACGCTCTTTACGTTGACGTCGCCGTCGAACAGAACGAGATCGGCGAGCTTTCCGGCCTCAAGCGTCCCCCGGTCGGCAAGACCGATCGCGGAGGCGGGGTTTTTCGTCATCATCCTGACGGCGTCGTGAAGCGGTACGCCGGCGTCCTTCGTCATCACGCGGACGAGTCTGTCCGCCGTGGCGACGCTCCCCGCGAAGGAGATGCCGTCCGGCATATGCGCTATCCCGTCGAAGACGAGGACGCGCTGACCCCTCTTCCGACTGCCGAGTATATATTCTCCGTCCGGCATCCCCGCGCCGCGCATCGCGTCGGTGACGAGGACGACCCGGTCGGGTCCCTTCGTTTTCATTATCAGTCTGAGGAGCGGGATCGGGAGATGGCGTCCGTCGGCGATCACCTCGCAGACGACGTCGTCTCTGAGAAGCGACGCCTCGAGAAGACCGGGGACGCGCTCGCCGCGGACGCGGACGATGGTCGACATCGAGCTGTAAAGATGCGTCGCCATCGTATACCCGGCGTCGTACGCCGCCGCCGCCTCGTCGAACGTCGCGTCGCTGTGACCCGCCGAAAAGACGATCCCCTCGCCCGAGAGCTCGCAGCACATCGCCGCCGCCCCTTCAAGCTCGGGAGCGACCGTCCAGATGAGAAGCTCTCCGTGCGCGCGGCGGAGAACGTCGCGCCACGCCGCGGGGGACGGCGTTTTTATGTATTTCGGGTCCTGCGCCCCCGCCTGCGCCGGTGAGATGAACGGTCCCTCGAGGTGAACGCCCGGAACGCGCGGCAGACGCGCCGCGTCCTCCGATCGCCTGAATTCCGTCACCGAGTCGAAGACCGCCGAGAGCTCCTCGTCCTCCGCGCAGAGAGTCGTCGGAACGGCGGTCGTCGTCCCGTGCGCCATATGCGCCGAGAGAGCCGTTCTTACCGAGGCGGGATCGGCGTCCATAAAGTCGGCGCCTCCGCCCCCGTGAAGATGAACGTCGATAAATCCGGGGGACAGATAAAGGCCCTCCCCGTCGACCGTCCGGTCGGCGCGGAGCTCGCCCGTCTTCCCGACCCCGGCGATCAGCCCGTCCTCCACGGCGACCGCCGCGTCCGGTATCACCCGGTCAGACGCGACCGCCCGCACGTTTTCAATAACGAATGATCCCATTTTTCCCGCCTTTCAGAGAGTCACGCCGTCCTTGAAGACGGAGATCCCTCTCATCCCGTGCTCTTCATTCTTTGTCAGTATTTCGCCGGAGGCGACCTTGAGGACGTGATCGAAAAGAGCTTCGCCGCATCCCTCGACGTCGCCCGTCCTTGTGACCGTCCCGGCGTCGAAGTCGATCCATTCCCTCTTTTTTTCGGCAAGCGCCGAATTTGACGAGATCTTGACGGTCGGCACGGGCGATCCGAACGGAGTCCCCCTCCCCGTCGTAAACAGAACGAGATGCGCTCCCGACACGGCGAGCGACGTCGACGCGACGAGGTCGTTGCCCGGCGCGTTGAGCAGAGAGAGACCGCGCTCCCTCACCGGATCGCCGTATCCGATCACGTCGCAGACGGCGGACGACCCGCTCTTCTGCGTGCATCCGAGCGATTTGTCCTCGAGGGTGGTGATCCCGCCCTCCTTGTTTCCGGGCGACGGGTTCTCGTAGACCGCCTGCCCGTATCTCATGAAATATTCCTTGAAGCCGTTTATCATCGAGACCGTCCGCTCGAAAACGGAGCGGTCGCGGCACCGGGCCATAAGAAGGCGCTCCGCGCCGAACATCTCCGGCACCTCGGTGAGGATCGCGGAGCCGCCGCCCCCGATCAGCAGATCGGACAGAACGCCGACGGCGGGATTGGCGGTGACGCCGGACAGACCGTCCGACCCGCCGCATTTGAGACCGACGACGAGCTCGTCGGTCGACGCCTCCGAGCGGACGTCGCGCGAGGCGATCTCCATGAGCTCCGAGACGATCCTCACGCCCTCCCCGATCTCGTCCTCAACGTCCTGACAGTTGAGGAACCTCACCCTCTCGGGATCGGTCTTTCCGAGAACTCCCCGGAACTCGGCGATATTGTTGTTCTCGCACCCGAGTCCGAGGACGAGCACGCCTCCGGCGTTCGGATGGCGGACGAGACCGGCGAGCGCCTTCTGCGTCCGCAGATGATCCTCTCCGAGCTGTGAGCACCCGTACGGGTGAGTGAACGCCGCGACGGCGGAGACGGACCCGCGGACGAGCGGCTCCGCCTTTTTCGCGATCGCTTCGGCGACGGAGTTTACGCATCCGACCGTGGGGATGATCCAGATCTCGTTGCGTATCCCGATCTTCCCGTCTTTCCTCCTGAACGCGGGGAACGCTTCTCGCCTTCCCCGTATCTCCGGGATCGCGGCGGGCTCGTATTCGTATTCGAGGACCCCCTCGAGGTTCGTTCCGACGTTGTGGGTGTGGACCCACTCGCCCGGCTCTATCGGGCGTGTCGCCCGTCCGATCGGATTTCCGTATTTTATCACGTTATCGCCCTCGCCGATCGGAGCGAGCGCGAATTTATGTCCTCTTTTGATATCCTCTTTCAGCGTTACGCCGAGGCAGACCGTCCCGCGTGAAAGCGCGGAAAGCGCGACGGCGACGTTGTCCGACCTGTTGATCTTCAGAAAATCCAAATCGTCGCCTCACATTTCCGCGGCGCGCTTCATCGCCGCTTCCGTCCCCTCGCCGCGGATCACTCCGTGCCAGAACAGGACGGCGTCGGTAAAACCGGGGATCAGCGTCAGGTCCTCGCCCCAGAACGTCTCGTTTCCGGCGAACCGGACGAGAGAGTCGCCGCCGTCGCCGACGGCCGCGAAAAAGTCGATGACCGCCGCGTCGTCGCGGATCTCGTATTCTCCCTTGCCGCGCTTGCCGAAAAATCCTCCGTCCCTCTTCTCCCCGCGGGCGTAAAACTCGAAGAGAGCGGCGAAGGACATCGACAGACACGGCGGAGTCGTCCCGCGGGATAAGACGTAATCCTTCAGGCTCGGGAGGACCCTCGCGCGCCACTTGGAGACGGAGTTCAGAGCGATGGATATCAGCGCGTGGTCGATGAACGGATTGTCGAACCGCTCGCAGACGCTGTCCGCGAAACGCCTGACCTCGTCGGCGGGAAGCGCGACGAACGGGGCGATCTCGCGGTATATCGCGGCGTCGATGAACGGGCGGACGACCCCGTCCCTCATACACTCCCTGACGATATCGCGTCCCGAGAGGAACGCCGCGGGGACGAACGAGGTGTGAGCGCCGTTCAGGATGCGCACCTTTCTGTCGCGGTACGGCTTCATATTGTCGGTATAGACGACGGGGAGGCCCGCCGCCTCGAAATCGGCCGCCGCCTTCGCCCGTTCGGTATCGGTCGTTTCGATGACCCACAGCGCGAACGGCTCGCACACGTCGAGAAGACGGTCCTCGTACCCGAGCTCCTCCATTATCGCCTCCGGCTCGCCTTCCCTCTTCGGATAACCGGTAACGATCCGGTCGACGAGCGTCGAGCAGAAGAGGCAGTCCCTGTCGAGCCATTTCCTGAAGTCGCCGGGAAGGTCCCATAGATCGGCGAACTTTCCGACGCACTCGCGGAGCTTGCCGCCGTTGTTCTCGATCAGCTCGACCGGAAAGATCACGACGCCCGCCTCGGGCGCGCCGCCGAAAAACGTCCACCGGTCGAAAAGAAACTTCGTCAGCTTTCCGGGATAGGTCGCCGGGGGCTCCGCCGAGAAGGAGTCGGACGGATCGAAGACGATCCCCGCCTCCGTCGTGTTCGAAACGATCAGCGAGAGATCCTTTTCCCGCGCGAGAGCCGCGTATCCGGCGTAGTCGTCGTACGGACACTCCGTCCGGCAGACGGACGTGACGATCCGCGAACGGTTCACCGTTTTCCCGTTCTCCGTCCCGCGGAGAACGACGGTATAAACGCAGTCCTGCGCGGAAAACGCGTCGAGCGATCCGTACGGGATCGGTTTGACCACGGCGACGCCGCCGTCGAAGACGCCGCGCTCGGCGGCGATATCAAGCATATAGTCGGCGAAAGCGCGGAGAAAGTTGCCCTCTCCGAACTGCACGACCTTTATCGGGCGCTCGCGGCGCTCCGCGAATTCTTTGACGTTTTTCATATTTCTCTCCGAAAAATCGGGGGGCGCCGCCGCGCGCGGCGAGGCGTCCCCGGGGCTACGTTATTTGCGTTCGACCGTGAATCCGCATCCCTCGGCGGGGCGGATCTTCGACTCCTCGACGTTCGAGAAGGAATCCTCGTCCACGAAGAGAGTGAAATCGGGATGCGCCTTCATGACCGTCGCCGGGATCATATTCGTCGCGTCGTTGTAAAGCGCCTTCTTCACCGCGTCCGCCTTGACGGCGTACGGCACGATCGAGACGATGGCGCGGCATTTGAGGATCTGGTAAACGGTCATCGAAACTGCCTGCTTCGGCACGTCGTCGACGGTGGGGAACCAGCCCTCTCTGACCTGCTGGCGTTTGCACGTGTCGTTGAGGTTGACGACGATGTACGCCTCTTTCGTGTCGAAGTCAGCCGGCGGGTCGTTGAACGCGATGTGCGCGTTCTCGCCGATCCCGATGAGGCCGACGTCGATCGGCGCGGAGCGGAGCGACTCGGTAAGCGCGGCGATCCCCTCGCGGGTGCCGTCCACAAAGTGAGCCGCCTTCAGCGGCACCTTGGAGACGAATCTCTCCTTGAGATATTTGCGGAAGCTGGCTATATGCGTCTCGGGCAGGTCGACGTACTCGTCGAGGTGGTACATCTCGACGCGGCTCCAGTCGACGTCCGTCTTTATGAGCTCTTCAAAAGTGGTGAGCTGCGACGCGCCGGTCGAGAGGACGATGCGCGCCGAGCCGTGGTCGGCTATCGCCTCGCCGATCTTCCGCGCGACGAATTCCGCGGCGTTTTTTCCGAGTTCCTTCGCGTCTTTGCTGATGATGATCTTCATGTTTTATTCCCTCTTTCACAAGTATTTTTTGAAGAATGCGGGCGCCCTGACGCCCGAATAAGCGTGGCCGCCGTCGTGGATATCCGCCTCCGGCATATCGGGAACGCCGGCGGCGGCGTATATCGCCTTCGTCTCCTCCCATCCGCGGAGAAGTCCTTCGAACGGGAAGCAGTCGTCGCGCCGTCCCATCTCCATAAGGCAGGGGCGCGGAGCGATAAGCCCGGCGATATCGAACGTGTCGAAATATCTGTAGATCCCCGGGACGATCTGCGATCCGCAGAAGTTGCCGTCCCGGACGGCGAATCCAGCGAACGGATTGACGTAGCCGATTATGTCGCACGCCTTGATCCGCGGCTCGACCGCCGTCGTGAATGTCGTCATCGTCCCGCCCTGGGAGAGGCCCATCATCCCGATCCTCCCGCCGTCCGCCTCCGGCTTCGTTTCGAGGTAGTCGATACACCGTTTGAAATCGAAGATGTTGAGCGTCATCGGGTAGATACCGAAAAGCGCGCCTTTTATGAAGTTGACGTTGCAGAGGTCGCGCCCCGGTATCGGGTCGAACGGGTCGCGCCGCTCGCCGAACCCGCGCAGGTCCGGCGCGAGCGTGACGAAGCCCTCGCGCGCCATCTGAACGGCGAAATCGTAGTTCTGCGACTCGATGTCGCGGATCGCCTCGGGCGAGTTCCGCACGCCGGCGACCGAGTTTTTCCCGAACGGTCCGTGACCGTGGGAGCAGAGGATCGCGGGCGCGGGGGCCCGCGCCGTCGCCGTCTTCGGCGTGAACACGACGCACGGGAGAAGAGTATGCCGGTCGGTGTGCAGGATCACGCGCTCGCGGACAAAATCGCCCTCGTCGACGGACGACTCGGTCACGGGATCGAGCGGGACCGGTTCCGGCGTCGGGCCGAGAAGCTCAACGAGCTTCGCGAGCGCCGTTTTGCGCCACTCGTCAAACGGAAGACCGGCGTTTTTGAATCCGAGCTCTGGTTTGTGCTCCGCGGCGAGATCATCCCAGAGATCGCCGAGAAAAAACGAGGATTTCATCAGTCCCTCCGTTTCAGATATTTTTATTTATATATAGTACCATAAAAAGCCCGCTTCGTCAACAAAAATTGGGGTTGTTGCAATTAGATGCAGAATCGTCGTTCTTTGCCCCGTGAGGCGTACTGGCGTACGTCGAGACGCTTTGCGTTGCAAAGCGGGCAAAAACGGCGATAGATCGGGTAACTTCCGTGACCCGGCACATAAAATGGAA
>JAFSWB010000003.1 GCA_017444735.1 Clostridia bacterium
CACGAGGATATCCGCCGGATGCTCCTCTCCGCTCCGAAGTACGGCAACAACGACGACGGCGCGGACGGGATGGCGGCGCGCGTGCTCCGTCAGTTCTGGGAGGAGATCGGCAAGTACACCTCGCGCCGCGGCGGCGTGTTCACCGGGGCGTGCTCGCTCCTCGGCGGCGGGGTCGCGTACGGGAAGGAGACGTGGGCGATGCCCGACGGCAGACGGGCGGGCGACCCGCTCGGCAACTCGATCGGCCCGCGCACGGGATCGGACAAGAACGGCCTGACGGCGATGCTCTCGTCCGTGGCGCGGATGCCCCTCGGACTCGGCGTCGGCGGCTCCACCTGCAACGTCCTCATCCCCACGACGATGATGAAGACGGCGGAGATGAGAGAGGATATAATCGCTCTGATGAAGACGTTTTCCGAGACGGGCGGTCAGCTCGCGCAGATCACGACCGCGCCTCTCGAGGATATGAAGGACGCGCAGATCCACCCGGAGGATCACGAGGACCTGATCGTCCGGATCGGCGGCTTCTCGATGAAGTTCATCGAGTTCCCCGTTGATGAACAAAACGAATTTATAATGAGATATTCATGCGGCGAATGCTGAAAGGAAGGACGATATGACCGATATTTTCGAAAAATACGTTTTTGAGGGAAGAGTAAACACGATCTACGAGGGCGTCAAGAAGCGCCTGAAGCCGAACCGCGTGAGAGAAGGGACTTTCACCGGCTTCCCGGACGACGGGAAGACCCCGTTCGAGGATATGTTCGAAAAATACGAAAACGAGCCGTACATCGTCTGCCTCGCTCACGCGATCGTCGAATCGTGGCTCGTCTCGGAGATCCCGTTCTTCGACGGCGACATCCTCGTCGGCTTCCCGAGGCCGAACCGCAATGTTTACGAGCATTTCAGCTCCGGTATCTGCATAAACGAGGACACCGAGCGCACCGAGAAGCTCCGCCCGCGCATGGTCCCGCGCACGTCCGAGCCGATGCACGCGGAGGGCAAGCGCAGAATAGGCGACGATCAGGCGTACGGCCATATCACCAATCACCTCTGGTGGACCGGCGGCTATCAGGGCCACACGATCTCGAACTATCCGAAGCTCCTCACGATGGGGCTCGACGGCGTCATGGCGCAGATCGACGAATACGACGCAAAGGTCGATCCGTCGGACAAAAAGAAAAAGGATTTCTACCGCGCCTGCCGGATCGTCATAGACGGTCTGTCCCGCTGGATCGTCCTCCACGCCGAAAAGGCGGCGTCGCTCGCCGAAAAGGCGGAAGGCGAGAAGAAAGAACAGTATCTCACGATCGAAAAGACGTGCCGCAAGGTCGCCTACGAAAAGCCCGAAACGTTCCTTGAGGCGGCTCAGCTCATGTGGTTCTACTGCCTCTGGGACTGGGTCGACTGCATCGGCAGGTTCGATCAGTATATGTACCCGTTCTGGCGCGGGGATGAGGATATGGACACGCTCGCCGCGATCTTCATGAAGTTCTGGGAG
>JAFSWB010000024.1 GCA_017444735.1 Clostridia bacterium
CGTCGGACTCGGCGAGGGGCTGACGTTCAGGGACACGCCGAAGACGGAGTGGTACGCCGACTACGTCGGCTGGGCGCTGCGCGAGGGGATCGTCGCCGGATATCCCGACAACACTTTCAAGCCGGACGCCCCGGTCACGCGTTCCGAGCTCGCCGTCGTTCTCGCGCGTTTCTTCAATTACCGTGATATATATCTCGCCGAAGCGCCGCTGATCGCGTCGTTCGCCGACGCCGGAAAGATCGAGGACTGGGCGGCGGACGCGGTCGAGAAGATCCGCCTCTGCGGGATAATCTCGGGCGACCCGGCGGGCAAATTCAATCCCGCGTCCTCGGCGACGCGCGCCGAGATCGCTACGATGATAACGAGATATCTCGACGCCGCGCGGATAGCGAAGGTCGACTATATCATGGATCACGTTTACGACCTCCTTCCCATGGACGGACGGTTCGCGACGCTCGATTTCAGCAGACAAAAGGAAATAATCGGTCCGGTGTTTTCGGAAAAGCTGATCGCCGCGCTCGGGCTCGATCCGTCGCGCTATGAAGCGCTGTCGGACGAGGAGGAGCTTTCCGAGCTGGCGGGGATCTGGCCGAATTACGGATACGGGGACAGAATCTACGCGCAGCTGACGGTTTCGCTCCGCGACAACGCGACGGGCGAGACTTCGTCGCCCGTGACCGTAAAATTCATGCTTCACAAGATCAAAGTGACGGTCTACACCGATCCCGACGCGTTCGACCCCGGTTTGGACGAAGAGCTCTACTCTCAGATCATCTCCTCCTCCGGTGAGATCCGCGGCGATACGGGAAGACTCAGAAAAGCGTTTGAAAAAGGGCTGTCGGGCGAGACGGTAACCGTCGCGTATATCGGCGGGTCGATAACGGAGGGCGCGAACGGCGGCGAGGACGCCTGCTACGCGAGGATATCGGCAAACTGGTTCGAGCGGCACGTCACGGACAAGCTGAATTACGTCAACGCGGGGATCTCCGGGTCCGATTCAACCCTCGGATGCGCCCGCTTTACGCGCGACGTGATCTCGAAGGATCCCGATATCGTCTTCATTGAGTTCGCCGCGAACGACTGGCCGAGCGATCTCAACCGCGAATCGCTCGAATCGATGATCAGAACGGCGCTCAAGAGCAAGAACGAGCCGGCGGTCGTGCTCGTGATAAGCTACGGAGCGACCGAAACCATCCCGTTCATTACGCAGGCGGCGCGCTATTACGATCTTCCGATCGTGGACGCCGCCCGGGGGATCGCTTATGCGATCGAAAACGGCGCCTTTACCGACGAGGAATTCCGTCCGGACGGAACTCACCCCGAGGTATACGGCCACGAGATCATGTCCGATATGATCGAGGAGTTATTCAGGTCCGTGATGAAGGAGATCGAGGACGGTGGGGAGACGGCGGTCTCTCCCGTCCCCGAGAACGGGATCACGGAGGCGAGATTCGAGGGAATGAGGTTCATCGAAGGGCAGGACCTCGACGCTGTTTCGTTCGGGTCGTTCAAATTCCCCGGCAAGGACCTCGGATGGGGGTTCATCCGCCCCGCGATTTCGAGCGCGAAAAAGGATCCCGAGCCGCTCGTGTTCCGTATCGAGGCGAAGACGGTCGAGCTCGTGATCGAGCACGGCACTTTCGTCGAGGTGACCGTCGACGGGTCCGACCCGTACGTTCTCGGATGCAGCTCGTATTTCGCGGATGCGAAGCCCATCGTGATCTCCGGGGAGACGGCGGTTCACACGGTGACCGTGAAACAGGCGGTCGAAGGGACGAACGCCGTTCTCGTGGGAATAGCGTACAACTGAGAACAGAACCGAAAAAAGCAAGCCGGGGGTCTGCCGCCCCGGCTTGCTTTTTTTGCGGCGTTCGCCGCGACGACCGGGACCGTCAAGGACTCCCGGCCGGGATCTCTTTCAGTTATCGGCTTTTTCTTTCGCGCTGTACGCTCTGTGTCTCTTCATAAGAGCGTTCGCCGCAATAGCGAGCGCGGGGGCGAAGACGATGGCGACGGTGAACTCGATGACGAAGTTGACGCCGACTATCACCGTGAGAAGATAGACGATAACGTTGGTACCGCCCGCCCACTCCTCAAGGAGCGGTCGGAAGAAGAGAAGCATGAACAGAATGAACGTGGCGGTGTTCGCTACGGGCGCGATCATCGACGCGAGGTAGAAGGGCGCCGTCTCCTTCGTCATCGCGTAATGGATTATGAGAAGGTAAGCGGCGGAGACGACGGCGGCGAGAATAACGACGGTCACCGTCGTCGCGTTGAAGCCGGTCACCGCGAGATTGCCGACGGCGACTCCCGAGAGAAAGATGAACGCTCCGGAGACCGCCATAAGGATTTGAGGCGACGTCTTGCACTTCTTGAATCCGCGATAGACGAGCGCGGGAAGAAAGCCGGCAAGAAAGCCCTTGAGAAGACACGCGATCCAGGCCATGACGGGATTCGCGGCGAAGACCATAAATCCGCCGGGATCTTTTCCGAGAATGCTCAGCAGGGAAACCATAAGGCCGAAAACGAGTCCGAGGAACCCGCCGTATCCCGCTCCGAGCATGATCGATCCGAAGACGATCGGAACGAGGGTCAGCGTTATCGAGAACGGTCCGATCTGTATTCCTCCGATAAGCTGGAGACCGACGATCATGGCGGAAAGGATCGCCGTCAGAACGAGACGAAACAGTCTGTCTTTTTTGTTTTTCATTTTCTTTCTCTCTTATCTTTTGTCTTTGATGAAATCCTCTATCCTGTCGAGCGCGACCGATATGTGATCGACCGAATAAGCGTACGAGATCCGGGCGTATCCCTCGCCCGACGGGCCGAACGCGGTCCCCGGGACGATCGCGACGCGTTTCTCTCTCAGAAGACGCTCGCAGAATTCGTCCGACCCCATCCCGAAGCCCGAAATATTCGGGAATACGTAGAACGTGCCCTCCGGCATATCGCACTCTATCCCCATGGTCTGAAGTCCGCCGACGAGGAAGCGTCTTCTTCTGTTGTACTCGGCGCGCATCTCCGCGACGTCCGCGTCTCCGTTCCTCATCGCCTCGATCGCGGCGAACTGCGACGTCGTCGGCGCGCACATTATCGCGTATTGGTGGATCTTCAGAAGCTGAGGCGCGATTTCGGCGGGCGCGGCGATATATCCGAGTCTCCACCCCGTCATGGCGAACGCCTTTGAGAAGCCGGAGGCGAGAACGGTGCGCTCGCGCATCCCTTCGACCGAAGCGGCGGAGACGTGATCCTCTCCGTAGGTGAGCTCCGCGTAGATCTCGTCGGAGAGTACCATGATATCCGTTCCTCTCAGGACGTCGGCGATCGCCTCGAGGTCCTCGCGCTTCATCACGGCGCCCGTCGGGTTGTTCGGGAAGGGAAGGACGAGCAGCTTCGTCCTCGGCGTGATCGCGGCGCGGAGCGCGTCGGCTGTCAGCCTGAAACGGTCTTTCTCCTTCGTCTCTATTATCACCGGGACGCCGCCGCACATACGGCAGAGCGGCTCGTAACAAACGAACGACGGCTGAGGTATTATGACCTCGTCGCCGGGAGCGACGAGAGCGCGCATCGTTATGTCGATCGCTTCCGACCCGCCGACCGTAACGACGATCTCACGGGCGGGATCGTAGCGGAGTGAAAAGCGCCGTTCGAGATATTCGGCGATGGCGGCGCGAAGATCGGCGACGCCGCTGTTCGACGTGTAGTATGTTCTCCCGCGTTCGAGACTTTCGATCCCCGCGACCCTTATATGCCACGGCGTCACGAAATCGGGCTCTCCGATCGTCAGCGACACGGTATCCTTCATCGTGCTGACGATA
The DNA here is from genome assembly GCA_017444735.1 of Clostridia bacterium. Lineage (GTDB taxonomy): Bacteria > Bacillota > Clostridia > Oscillospirales > CAG-272 > RUG11130. The sequence goes on from JAFSWB010000024.1 coordinate 3,819, forward strand.
TCGAAGAATTTCCGTATCCCGGACGGCTTCAGCGAGGAGATACCGTCGGGTATTATCTTGCTGTAATCCATCAGTTCATATTACCCCGTTCATCTGTGGGGACGGATCCGAACTCGATCCCCTTGTCTTTGTATTTGCGCAGGACGAAATGGGTCGACATCGAGACGACCCCGTCGATCGTCGCGAGCTTTTCGGCGGCGAAGAAGGCGACCTCTCTCATCGTTTTCCCCTCGATGAGAACGGCGAGGTCGAACGAACCGGACATCAGATAAAGGCTCTCGACCTCCGGGTATTTGCAGATCTTTTCCGCGACGTGCTCGTACCCTTTGCCCTCCTGGGGGGTGATCTTCAGCTCGATCAGGGCGGAGACGTACTCTCTGTCCGTCTTGTCCCAGTCGATCATCGTCTTGTAGCCCAGGATAACGCCCTCGTTTTCGTATTCTTTCAGTTTTTTCTCGACGTCCTCGCGGTCGGTCCCGGTCATCCGGGCGAGCGCCTCGGGCGTCAGCTTGCTGTTGTTTTCGAGGATAGAAAGCAGTTCGTCAGCGTTCTTACCGTTTCTCATCATCCTTTTTCCTGCCTTTCTTTTATCTTCTTCACGATGCCGTCGAACGACAGCCCGTATTTTTCGGCGATGTCCCGGGCGTAGCTTTTTCCGTCCGGGGCCTCTCTCTTTATTTTGAATGAACGCTCACCGTGAGGGCCGACCTCCGCGACGAGGTTGTCGACGGCGGCTCCCCCGAGCGCCGAGCATTTTTCGTTTATCTCTCCGACAGCCGCCGCAAGGTCGTGAAGGTGGGTCGAAAAGATCGTCCTGCACCCCGCGACGGAGAGCCCCGAGAGGACCTCCGCGGCGATTATCGACCCCTCGTACGATCCGGTCGAGGAAAGCGATTCGTCGAGCAGAACGAGCGATTTCGGGGTGACCTCGTCGAGTATGCGTTCAAGGCGCGAGCACTCCTCTCCGAGCCGCCCTTTGTCGATCGTGTCTTCTCCGCCGGTGGGGAAGTGTGTGAAGATCCTGTCGCACGGCGCGATCCGACACTCGTCCGCGCAGACGGGAAGTCCGAGCCCCGCCATGGCGAAGCAGAGACCGACGGCGCAGGTGACGACCGATTTGCCGCCTCTGTTGGGGCCGGTGAGTACGTAAAGGACGCCGTCGCGGTCGAATCTGAAATCGTTTTTGACGACGTCGCCGCCGAGCTTGACGACGACGGTCGGATTGTAGATCCCCTTCGCCTCGAATTCGCGGCCGTTAAGACCTTCCGCAATGACGGGATACGTGAGGGACGCTCCTTTTTCCGAGAGCGACGCGATAAGCTCCGTCCCCTTCGTCAAAAGCTCAATCTCCGGCATTATCGCGAGGAGAAAATCGGTGTTTTCGAGAACGTATTCCTTGATGATCCGGCGCCATGACCGGACAGACGAGCGGAACACGTCGGTGAGCGCGGAATAAAGGGCGTTCGACATCGCGAGCTGTCTGTTTTCGGATTGATTCTTGTCAAACGGGGTGAGCGGAGCGATACAGGTCAGCTCGTCGCTCTTGAAATCGAGGCGCAGTATCCTGTCGATCAGCTCGCCCGACTTGAAGGGCTCGTTGTTGACGGAGAGGACGCCCGCGGCGCTCGCCTTGAGCTGACCGTCGAGATTTACGCCGACCGTCACGCTTTTGATCTCGCTTACCCGGGACGTCAGCTCCTTCAACTTCTCGTTGAGTCCGCGGTAGTATTCGCTTTCCGTCACCGCCGTTATGCGGCGGGCGAGCTCGCGAAGCGCGCGGCTTTCAAGCGCGTCCTTAACCGGAACGATCGCCTCGTGAAGAAGCGATATGACTGAAACGTAGATCTCGATCTCGGTGATCGAGAAGAGGTACGATTCAGCGCCGCCTACGTCGGATCCCATCCGGCGAAGCTCGGAAATATCGTTCAGTAGCGGGATCATCTTCGAGAGCGCGCGGCAGAGCTCCGGATGAGCCGAAAGGTCGCGGAAGACCTCCTGACGGTATTTTATGACGTCCGGGGAGTCGGTGAAATACTCGCCGGGGCTGACGCCGCGAAGATCGAGCAGGACGTCCGCTTCAAGCTGTTCCCACGTGAAATCCGACAGCGCCGCGCCGTCCGTTTCCCCGGCGTATCCGTCGGGATAAAGCAGGCTGAAAGCGGTCGTGTCGGCGCGCTTTTCGATATCCGTCATACTCTCTCCTTTTCCGGCGGCGAAGCCGCGTTATTCATCTATATTATATTATTCTACCATAGAGACCGTTATTTTACAATAGCAAAATGGTATCAAATACGGTTTACAAGGATTGTATTCTGTGTTATAATTATACATTAGTTTACGGAGGGTATTGAAATGGCAAAAACGTTTATTCCGGAGAGTTACACGCCGCGCCTCGGGAGCTACGATACTCAGCGCGCGATCGAACTGATAAAGATCGTCTTCAGGGACGCCCTGTGCGAGGCGCTCTCCCTGAAGCGCGTTTCCGCGCCCCTTTTCGTCCCGCGCGATTCGGGACTCAACGACAACCTGAACGGGGTCGAACGGCCGGTGTCCTTCGACGTTCCGGCGGTCGGAGAGGACGCGGAGGTCGTTCATTCGCTCGCCAAATGGAAAAGGCTCGCGCTGAAGCGTTACGGCTTTTTCGAGGGCAGGGGACTTTACACCGATATGAACGCGATAAGGCGCGACGAGGAACTCGACAATATCCACTCCGTCTACGTCGACCAGTGGGACTGGGAGAAGATCATCCGCCGCGAGGACAGAAACCTCGGTTTCCTCTATGAAAACGTCCGCGCTATCGTCGGCGCGATCTGCTCGGCGAACGACGCCGTCAGGGCGGCTTTTCCCGCTCTCGACTGCGAGATCGACCGGGAGGTCTCCTTCGTCACGGCGCAGGAGCTTGAGGACGCGTATCCCGATCTCGACCCGAAGGGGCGCGAGACGGCGTACGTGAGAGAACACAGAACGACGTTTATAACCGGGATCGGCGGGGCGCTCCGCTCCGGGAAGCCGCACGACGGCAGAGCTCCCGACTACGACGACTGGGAACTGAACGGTGACATCATCGTCTGGAACGACGTTCTCGGCATCCCGTTCGAGCTTTCGTCAATGGGGATCCGCGTCGACGCCGACTCTCTCCGCCGTCAGCTCGCCGCCGCCGGATGTGAGAAAAGGGCGGAACTTCCGTTTCATAAAATGCTCCTCGCCGGGGAGCTTCCGCTCACCATGGGCGGAGGTATCGGCCAGTCCCGTCTCTGTATGCTGATGATGCAGACGGCTCATATCGGCGAGGTCCAGGCGTCTGTCTGGGACAAAGAAACCGTCGGACTCTGCGCCGCGCGAGGCGTAAAACTGCTTTGATTTTCGGGGGGCGGACCGCGCCCCCTTTCCTTTTTGAGAGGATTTCGTTATGAGGAAGAAAAGACTTCACGGCGTGAGAAAAGGCGCGGCTATGATTATGAGGGCGGTTTTCATCGCTCTCGTCGCCGCGATGCTTCTTGTCCTTCTGTACGGATACTTCACGAACCGGCTCGGCGTGAGATACGAGCGAAACGGGACGTCGGTCACGTTTTTCAACGTGGGGCAGGGCGACTCCGCTCTTTTTCTGACGGAGGACGCCGCGATCCTCTTCGACGCGGGGCCGTTCGGCGAGGCTGACGATACCGTTATGAGCATAAAAATGCGGACGGACAAGCTCGACTGTATAGTGATCTCCCATCCGCACGAGGATCACATGGGCGCGCTTGCCGCCGTCCTCGGGTCGGTGAAGACGGATCGGATAATCATGACGTCCGATTCGTCGGAGGGCGTTTTCTTCACCCGCGCGCTCGACGTGATCGAGCGGAAGGGGATCCCCGTCACGGAGGCGAAGGCGGGCGACGAATACGTTTTCGGCGACGTGAGGCTTGAATTCTTTTCCCCGACGGAATATACCGACGACAAAAACGAAAACAGCGCGGTCGTCAGAGCGTCGGCGGGCGATTTTTCCGTTCTTTTCACCGGCGACGCCTCGAAGGAGACCGAAAAGGGGATCATTGAACGCTACGGCGACCGCCTACGCTCCGACGTTCTGAAGGTCGGTCATCACGGCTCGTCCGCGTCGACCTCCGCGGAATTTCTCGCCGCGGTGTCGCCCCGCGCCGCCGTGATCTCCTGCGGTCTCGGCAACTCGTACAGTCATCCGCACGCCTCGACGCTCAACCGCCTGACCGACTGCGGCGCACAGATTTTCCGCACCGATCTCGACGGCGAGATCACGGTCAGGATCGAAGACGGCAAGCTCAACGTGACGAAAAGGTGAAAACCGAATATGAAAAAAGCGCGCGCCGTGCGGCGCGCGCCTTTTCGTTAATTTGCAGTGTCCCGAAAACCTGACTTACAGCTTCAGGCTGTTTTCATCCAGCAGGAAGTTCCGGATACCGATGGTCACGATCCCCATTTCGTTCCTGCGCACCTTGATATTATCCCCCACGACGATGATCTTCTTGAAGGAATCGCCGATGGCGTTGAGCGGACGCTCCTCCTGCTCCTGTTTTCCGGGGGTGTTCAGCGCAAAGGCGGACTGAATATAATACTTCTCACTGCCGCGGGTCACGACGAAATCTACTTCAAGCTGCTTTTTCGTGGTCTTGTTCTCGCTGTTCTTGCCGAACTGCTCCACAAGCCCCACGTCCACGTGATACCCGCGGATGCGCAATTCGTTGTAGATGATGTTCTCCATGATATGGTTTTCTTCCATCTGCCGGAAGTTCAGCCTTGCGTTGCGCAGGCCAACGTCCTCAAAGTAGAACTTAGCCGGGGAGCCGATATACTTGCGCCCCTTGATATCGTAGCGGACGGCCTTGCTCACTAAGAAGGCGTCCATCAGATAATCCATATACTTTTTCAGCGTCTTGTCGCTGATCGTCTTTTTCTTGACGGTTTTGAAGGTATTTGCCAGCTTCAAGGGATTCGTCAGCGACCCCACGGCGGAGGCGAGGATATCCACCAGCTCGTCCAGCTCTTCGCGGTTGCGCACCTTGTGGCGGTCGACGATATCACTGAGATACACCTTCCGGAACAACGACGTGAGATAATCCGCCTTTTCCTCCGGCGTTTCGCGGGAGAGGATCAGCGGCAAGCCGCCGTAGGTAAAGTAATCGTCCCACGCTTCGTCGGCGCCGCCTTCGTAGACGGAGCAGTATTCCCGGAAGGAGAGCGGATAGATGCGGATCTCGTCACCACGGCCGCGGAACTCCGTCACCAGATCGGAGGAAAGAAACTTGGAGTTGCTGCCCGTCACGTAAACGTCCGCGTTGCGGATGTGCATAAAACTGTTCAGCACGTCCTCGAACTCTGCGAGCAGCTGCACCTCGTCGAGAATGATATAATAGGTATCTTTGTCAACGATCCGCTCTTTTACGTATTTCAGCATATTGTCGGGATCGCGCAGCTCCTTGTTGCTGCGGTCGTCCAGAGCGATCTCGATAATATGGTCTTCCTTAACGCCTTTTTCCAGCAGATAATTATGGAACAGATTGAACAGAAGGTATGACTTTCCGCACCGGCGGACGCCCGTTACGATCTTGATCAGCCCGTTCTTTTCCCGTCGGATCAACCGATCCAGATAGATGTCCCGCTTGATTTCCATATCGACCTCCTGTTTCCGTAATAAATGTGTTTACACCTTTTTTCGTAATTATTATATCCAATGGCTCCGAAGAAGTCAAGGGTTCTCTGAAAGTTCATAAAAAAGTAACGAGCCAACCTGTAGATTGACTCGTTACTTTCGTATTCAGTCGCTTCTCAATACCGACCTGCCGACCTGTCACATAGTTGCCCTATGAGACGGTGCAGTTCGGTACGCGCCGTTCGGCGCGCGCCTTTTCGTTTGCCTGATTACTCGTAGAGCTTCGAGTACTTCGTGAGTCTTTCGTACTTCGCCTTTGCGTTGTCGGCGGCCTTGTTGAAGAGCACTTCGGCTCTCTCGGGGTTCGACGCGGCGAGACGCGAGTAACGGTTCTCGCTCTTGATGAACTCGATGTAGTCCTCGGTCGGCTCCTTGGAGTCGAGCGTGAACGGGTTCTTGCCCTCCGCCTTGAGAGCGGGGTTGAAGCGGAACAACTGCCAGTATCCGGCAGCCACCGCGCGCTTCATCTCGAGCTGGCAGTTCTGCATACCGCCCTTGACGCCGTGCATCTCGCACGGAGCGTAAGCGATGACGATCGACGGACCGTGATAAGCTTCCGCTTCGCGGAGAGCCTTCAGGGTCTGGTTCATATCGGCGCCCATCGCGACCTGCGCGACGTAGACGTAGCCGTAGGACATCGCGATCTCGGCGAGATTCTTCTTGCCGATCGATTTGCCCGCCGCCGCGAACTGCGCGACCTGACCGATGTTCGACGCCTTCGATGCCTGACCGCCGGTGTTGGAGTAGACCTCGGTATCGAAGACCATGATGTTCACGTCCTCGCCGGAGGCGATAACGTGATCGAGGCCGCCGAAGCCGATATCGTAAGCCCAACCGTCGCCGCCGAAGATCCAGACGGACTTCTTGGCGAGGTAATCTCTGCCTTCGAGGATCTCACGCTCGGCGGGGACCGTCTCGCACGTTCCGCGGTCGACGTCGTCCTGGAGCATTGCGCACATATGAGCGACCGCCGCTTCGTTCGCTTCCGGATCGTCCAGCGTGTTGAGGTAGCCCTCAAGGCAGCCGGTCCATTCCTCGGTGCATCCCATCTCGCGGTACTTCTCGAGGAGCGCTCTGATCTTGCCGATATATCTCTCGCGGATGACCTTCTGACCGAGATAGATACCGAGACCGTGCTCGGCGTTGTCCTCGAACAGGGAGTTCGCCCACGCGGGACCGTGACCGGAGGTCTTGTTTACGGTGTAGGGAGTAGCCGGCGCGCTGCCGCCCCAGATAGAGGAACAGCCGGTGGCGTTCGAGATATACATCCTCTCGCCGAAGAGCTGTGTGATGAGGCGGGCGTATGACGTCTCGGCGCAGCCCGCGCACGAGCCGGAGAACTCAAGCAGCGGCTGCTTGAACTGGCTTGCCTTGACGGTCGTGCCAATGATATCCTTCTTCTCGCTGACGTTCGCGATCGCCCAGTCCCACGCCTCCTGCTGATCGAGCTGGGATTCCTGAGAGACCATTTCGAGCGCTCTCTTGTCTTCCTTCGTCGGACACGCCTTGACGCAGAGGGTACAGCCCATACAGTCGAGCGGGGAGATGCCCATCATGAACTTGTATTCGGTCTTGATGATCGGCTTCTCGGCGAATTTCGCGGAAGCGGGAGCCGCCGCCGCTTCTTCCGCCGTCATGGCGAACGGACGGATCGTCGCGTGCGGGCAGACGAACGCGCACTGGTTGCACTGGATGCAGTTTTCCGGATGCCAGACGGGGACGTCGACCGCGACGCCGCGCTTCTCGTAAGCCGCGGAGCCCTGCGGGAACGTGCCGTCCGCGTGATCGACGAACGCCGATACGGGGAGCTTGTCGCCGCGCATCATTCCGACCGGAGTGACGACGGTGTTGACGAATTTGACGAGGTCTTCTCTCGGTCCCTTCGCCACCTTTTCGGGAGCGGTCGGATCGAGCGTCTTCCACGACTCGGGGACTTCGACCTTGACAATGGCGTTGACGCCCGCGTCGATCGCCTTGTAGTTCATCTCGACGACCGCGTCGCCCTTCTTCTGGTAGGACTTCTTCGCCATGTACTTCATGTACTCGACGGCGTCCGCGATCGGCATGATGTTCGCGATCGCGAAGAACGCGGACTGGAGGATCGTGTTCGTCCTCTTGCCCATACCGATCTCACGCGCCTTGTCGATGGCGTCGACGATGTAGAACTCGATTCCGTTTTCCGCGATATATCTCTTCGCGGCGGCGGGCATATGCTCCTCGACCTCTTCGGGAGTCCACTGGCAGTTGAGGAGGAATTTTCCGCCCGGCTTGATGTCGTTGACGATCTCATAACCCTTTACGATGTAAGACGGGTTGTGGCAGGCGACGAAGTCGGCCTTCGTGATGTAGTACGGGCTCTTGATCGGGTTGTCGCCGAAACGCAGGTGCGAGATGGTGACGCCGCCGGTCTTCTTCGAGTCGTACTGGAAATAAGCCTGAATGTATTTGTCGGTGTGGTCGCCGATGATCTTGATGGAGTTCTTGTTCGCGCCGACCGTGCCGTCGCCGCCGAGGCCCCAGAACTTGCAGGAGATGGTGCCCTTCGCGGAGGTGTCGGGCGCGGGAACTTCCTCAAGCGATCTTCCGGTAACGTCGTCGACGATACCGATCGTGAAGTTCGCCTTCGGCTCGTCCGCCTCGAGGTTCTTGTAGACCGCGAACACGGACTGCGGAGGAGTATCCTTGGAGCCGAGACCGTAACGGCCGCCGACGACCTTGATATCGCCTCTGCCCGTGACGGAAAGAGCGGTAACGACGTCGAGGTAAAGCGGTTCGCCGAGGGAGCCGGGCTCTTTCGTCCTGTCGAGGACGGCGATCTTTTTGACGGTCGCCGGGATCGCCTCGGAGAGCTTTTCGGCGACGAACGGTCTGTACAGACGGACCTTGACGAGGCCGACCTTCTCACCCGCGGCGAGCATATAGTCGATGACCTCTTCGCAGACGTCGCAGAAGGAGCCCATCGCGACGATGACGCGCTCGGCGTCCGGCGCGCCGTAGTAGTTGAAGAGCTTGTAATCGGTCCCGATCTTCTCGTTGATCTTGTTCATATACTCCTCAACGACTGCCGGGAACGCGTCGTAATACTTGTTGCACGCCTCTCTGTGCTGGAAGAAGATGTCGCCGTTCTCGGCGGAGCCGCGGAGGACGGGGTGCTCGGGGTTGAGCGCTCTCTTGCGGAACGCGGCGATGGCGTCGCGGTCGACCATTTCGGCGAGGTCGTCGTAATCCCACGCCTCGATC
>JAFSWB010000025.1 GCA_017444735.1 Clostridia bacterium
AAATGATGAAATGAGTTCCGCTTCATGCGCCGAAGGCGCTCATCATTCGGCGAAGCCGTTCATCATGCGCGAAAGCGCTCATCATGTGCCGCGCAAGCGGAACTCATCATTTGCCGACTGTCCTTAAGAACAGTCGGCATATTTCGCGCCCTTTTTGAAAAGTTTTTGAGGGGGCCGGGGGGAACTTTTGTCAAAAAGTTCCCCCGGATATAATTCAATAATTCTCCGCGTTGACTTCGAAGTACGCCTGCGGGTGAGCGCAGACGGGGCAGACGTCGGGGGCTTTCGTGCCGACGACGATGTGACCGCAGTTGCGGCACTCCCACACCTTGACCTCGCTCTTCTCGAAGACGGCTTTCGTCTCGACGTTTGAGAGAAGAGCGCGGTATCTCTCCTCGTGATGGCGCTCGATGGCGGCGACTCCGCGGAATTTCCCGGCGAGCTCGGTAAAGCCCTCTTCCTCCGCTTCTTTAGCGAATCTCTCGTACATATCGGTCCACTCGAAATTCTCGCCGTCGGCGGCGGCGCCGAGGTTCTCCGCGGTCGTGCCGATCCCTTCGAGCTCCTTGAACCAGAGCTTTGCGTGCTCCTTCTCGTTCTCGGCGGTCTTCAGGAAAAGGGCGGAAATCTGCTCGAAGCCCTCTTTCTTCGCTTTCGACGCGAAATAAGTGTACTTGTTTCTCGCCTCCGACTCTCCGGAGAACGCGTCGCGGAGATTCTGCTCCGTCTTCGTTCCCTCGTAGCGGTTCTTCAGCTGTTTCAGCTTGTCGCCCGCCGCGCGGCACTTGGGACAGACAGCCGCCGCGTTTTCCGCCTCGAAAACCTCTCCGCAGATCTCACATTTGAAATACGCCATATTTATCCTTCCTTTCCGGGCGCACACGGCGCCGTCTTTTTTTATTATGTCAATTTGAGAACGAGACAATTCCCTCTTCGACGAGCCCCTCGTACATATACTGCCTCAGACTTTCGAGAGTGTGGCCGGGACTTTCGAGCAGATGGCGCGCGCTGACGAGCGAGACGCGGTTTTTCGGGTCGATTATCACGACGGAACCGGCGGCGCCGTCCCATCCGAACTCGCCTCTGACGGCGTACCCGTCGACCTTTTCGGGGAAGGTCATCGTTCTCACGCCGAGGCCGTAGCCGTACCCGGCGAGATAATCGAAATATTTGAGGATCATCGTACCGATCCGGTTTTCGCGCCACATATCGACCGTCTCCGGCTTCATGATCGAAACGCCGTTTTCAGCCGTGCCGCCGCACGCGAGCGCGTCGGCGAAGACGGCGAGATCGTCGACGGAGCAGACGAGGCCCGCGCCGCCGCTGTCGTACTCGGGGCCGAAGACGAGAGCGCACGAGTTGTGCGTCCTCACCAGGCCGCCCTTCTCCTCGTCCCAGCGGTACTGGGTCGCTATTCGACATTTGTCTTTTTCTGCGACGGGGCGGTACGTCGAATCCTTCATGCCGAGCGGATCGAAGATGACCCTCTTGGCGTAATCGGCGAACCGCTCGCCCGCCGCGACCTCGCAGACCGCCGCGAGGACGTCGTGCGAGAGACCGTAACGCCACGCGGTCCCCGGCTCGAACGCCAGGGGCTGACGCGCTATGAGCGCCGCCGTTTCAACGGTCGGGCAGGGCGCGCCGATCCGCCTTTTCAGCTCGAGGAGCTCGGGATAATCGGTGTCGTAGGTGAGCCCGGACGTCATCGTCGCGAGGTTGAAAACGGTCATCCCGTCGCCGACGGGCGGCGAGTCGGGGCATCGCGCCTCCGCGAAAGCGGGTATGTATTTCGCGACGGGATCGTCGAGCCTGACCACGCCTTTTTCGACAAGCGTCATAAACGCGGCGCAGGTGACGACCTTCGAGACGGACCACATCAGGTAGAGCTCGTCTCCCTTGATCGGCGTCTTCGATTCGACGTCGGCGTATCCGGGACGGTAGCGGTATACCTCGCGGTGACCGACGCGTATTACCGTGTCGGAGCCGGGATCGAATTCCTTCGTTATCCGGTCGAGGTAGGCGGTAAGCGAGGAAAAGCTTTCCATGGGCGTTCACTCCTAATGAATCCGGGTCTGTTCGCGTCGGTGCGTCAGACCCGGAGAGTTTTTCGGTCAGTCAAGGATATAGCAGGTCATTTCCCACACGCCTGTCGGCGCGAAAACGTCGAACCACGGGCTTCCCTCCGTCATCCAGACGTCGACCATGTTTCCGAAAACGCCGGTGTCCGCGGCGAGCCGTACGCCGAGGTCCATCGCGTCGTTCTTGAGGTAGATGCTCGTTCCGAGCGGGATCACGGACGGGTCGACCGCCACGACGCCGTCTCCGACCGGGAGACCGGACGCGGTGTTGCCGGGAAGGTTATAGTACGTCGCCCTGACCGTGAGGATCTTTGAATAGTGATACTCGGTGCCGTCCGCGCCGTATATGACGCCGCCCGTGCCGTCCGATATGACGTACGACGGCTTCGTGCCGACGGTTATCACCTGATTTACGGGATAAGACGAGACGTATTCGCTGTCGAGAGACCTGTAATTCTCCTCGCCGTTGATATACTCGATCGTGTAGGTCGTTTCCTTGTAACCGGGAACGCCCGCAGTCGACTCATACGACTCGCCGGACGGGACGGAGTCGGAGTAAACGTATTCCGTTCCGAACGGGATCTCCTCAGTCAGCGTGACGGTCTCGTATCTGAGAGTCAGAACGTCGATCACGGCGTCGTAATACACGTACTCGTCCGCGTTGATCGACGGGATGTGAAGACCGTCGAGAACGTACCCGTTGTCGGCGAGGATCTGTCTCACCGTTCCGCCGTCGGTCTTCGCGTAAATGGGATCTCTGTCAAAAAACCGGAACTCCACGGAGTATTTCGGCTCCGGCTTCGCCGTCTCCGTCTCCGATCCTTTTTCGCCGTCGCGGTCCGGCTCGGTCTTTCCGGTTTCAACGGCCGCGTCGGACGGCTCGGCGGTCGATTCGTCGGGACCGACGCCGTCTGTTTCCGCCGTCTGTCTCGTCACGCCTTCTCCCATTTCGGCGGGACCGGCCGTCTTTTCCGTTTCGGGTACGGTCTCCGTCTCCGCCGCGGAGGAGGTCTTTTCCGCGCGGTCGGACGACGAGGAAATCGCCGACGCCGCGAAAACGCCCGCGCCGAGCATAACGACCGCGAAGATCACGCAGATCGCGACGACGGTCTTTCCTCTCGCGAGCCGGGGGTCGGAAACGACCGGTCTCGCTCTCTTTTTTTCTTCCGGCTTTTTCTCCTCTCTCCGGGAGCGGGAGCCGTCCCCCGTTCTGTTCGCCTGCCTCACCGAGGCCGTGTTTTCTTTGACGTTTTCCTCACCCGCGATGGCGGGATCATTTGCAGTTATCGGGTTTTCCGTCGGCCCGACGCCGACGGGTGCAGTTTCGGTGCGGCTTTCTACAGAACTTTCAGAATTATCTGATCGTCTATACAAGATAACACCCTTTCGCCGTGCGGCGATTCCTTTCCGCCGGTAAAAAACCGGTCAACTTGTTCTTCGCTATGTACAAACCGCGGAAAATATTGTATAATACATAAAATGAGATAACTTTATATCCGCGGGGCTCCGGAAACGGCGCGCCGAGGCCCTTCCGAAGGCAATAACCTTATAAACTATACCACATTTGCGGGGAAAAGTCAAGTTTTTTCGCGCCGGGCGGCCGACGGCGGCGTCGGAGGACGCCTCCGGGCGTTCGGAAAGCCGCCGCGGACGACCATGATTCCGCCCACCCCGGGCGGGGAACGGAGACTGAAATGAAAAAGACGATATCACTCGAAGAGCTTCACGAAAAAGAGGCGTTCATCTGCGATATGGACGGCGTCATTTACCACGGGAATATGCTCCTTCCCCACGTTCCGGACTTTGTCAGGTGGCTTGCCGATAACGGCAAGAAGTTCCTGTTCCTCACCAACAGCAGCGAGAGATCGCCGAAGGAGCTGTCCCAGAAGCTCGAGAGGATGGGCCTCTCCGTGTCGGAGGATCACTTCTACACGAGCGCGCTGGCGACGGCGTCGTTTCTGAAGAGCCAGTGTCCCGGCGGCTCCGTCTACGTGATCGGAGAGCCCGGACTCGTCAACGCCCTTTACGACGCGGGGCTCTCGATGAACGACTACAACCCCGACTACGTCGTCTTCGGAGAGACGCGGTCGATAAACTACGAAAAGATCGAACACGCCGTGATGCTCGTGCGGGGCGGCGCCGGTCTCATTGGAACGAACCCGGACCTCACGGGACCGACGGAGAACGGGATAATGCCCGCGTGCCGCGCTCTTATCGCGCCGATCGCTCTCGCCACGGAGTGCGAGCCGTACTTTATCGGAAAGCCGAACCCGCTCATGATGCGCCACGCGCTGAAGCGTCTCGACGTCCACAGGAGAGACGCCGTTATCATCGGTGACAGGATGGACACGGACATCGTCGCAGGCGTCGAGAGCGAGCTCGACACGGTCCTCGTCCTCTCCGGCGTCACAGACCTTGATATGCTCGGAAAATTCTCATACAAACCGAAGTACGTGATGAAGGACGTCGGAGACGTCATTTTCGACGAGATTCCTCTTCTCCTCTGACTTCCCCGCGTTTTCCGAAGGCGATCGCTCCCGCGGCCGTGAGAAATCCGCCGAAGATCCGCCTCAGGACGTCTCCCGGAAGGACCCGTCTCAGAAGATATCCCCCCGCCATCCCGGGGATCCCGAGGATGACGAAGAGAGCGAGGATCCCCGGACTGACGCGCCGCTTCGACAGGTGGTACGGGACCGCCGTCAGCGACACGGAGATGAAAAAGACGAGATTGAGCCACTGCGCTTTTATCTGTTCCGTCCCGAAAAAGACGGTCAGATAAAGGACGAGGAGCCCTCCTCCGCCGACCCCGGTCCCGGTGAGGACCGCGACGGCGAAGACGGCGGGCAAGGTCCAAAGATCCAAAAAATTCACCCCAATATCAGATATATGCCGCCGAAGACGGTCAGAGCCGCGAAGATCCGCGAGAGCGTGCCGCTTTTCATTTTGTCGGAGAGGAACGCCCCGAGCAAGCCGCCGGCGGCTCCGGGGAGGATCAGCGTGAAAAGGACGTTCGGGTCCCCCGCGGCGGCGGGCGGATACGTCGTGAGCGACAGAAGCGAGATCGGAAGCACCGCCGCCATCGCCGCGGCGAAGTGGTCCTTGCCGGCGTCTCCTCCTTTCTTCCCGAGCGAACGGCACACGAAATAAAACACGGTTCCCGCTCCCGAGCCGATCAGTCCGTTTACGGCTCCGGCGGCGACCGCTCCCGCCGCGGCGGCGGCAAACGAGAGGACGCGATCTCTTTTCAAGGGCATCACCGCTCTCCCGCCTCCTTCCGGCTTGAAATAATCGGTAAAATCTGTTAAAATATACAGGATAGGTATAAATCGGTATTCGCCGCGTCTCAATTGTTGACGCGCCGCGGGTCCGTTATTCAAAGAGAAAGGCACGGGTAAAAAATGGCATCGGGCAAAAAAACGCCTACTCGTAAATCGAACGGCAATCAAAAAAAGGCCGCTCCCGAGAAGGTCCCCTCCCGCAGCAAGGCGGAAGAGACGGGACGCCGCTCCGGAGGAGGCGCTTTTGTCGCGCAGTTTGCGCCGTACGTTCTCGGCGTTCTCGCGGTGCTGATCGCCGTCTGCCTCATTTCGGGCGCGGGCGTCGTGGGCGGGGCGCTCAAAAGGTTCCTGCTCGGCGTCAACGGCGCGGTCGCTTTTTCGCTCCCGCTGTTCCTGATCCTTCACGCGGTCACCCTTAACAAGGATCTGCGCTACGGATATCTGATCGTCAGGGCGGTCAGCTCCGTCGTCTCGTACACGTTCATTTCCGTCCTCGTTCACGTCCTGTCCTCCGTCGGAGCCGAGTCAAAGGCGGCGGTCAACTACCCGAACGGCGTCAATCTGATCGGCGGGGGAGCGATAGGCGGCGGCATCGGCGGCATGATGACGGGCGGCTTCGGAAAGCCCGGAACGCTCGTTATCGTATTCGCGATCCTTATCGTTTCCGTTCTTCTCATGTTCGGCTTCACTCCGAGAGCGTTCGCAAGGATGCTGAGGGAGAGGGCGAAGGAAAGAGCGGAGATGAGGGCGGCTCAGCGCGAAGCGGAGCGGATCGAGCCCGATCAGTATCCGATCGTTCCCGCGAAGAGAGAGCGCAGAGTCAGGCGCGAAAAGGAGGAAACTCCGGACCCCGCTCCCGTAAGATTCAGATACAGGAGAAAAAAGCCGTTCACGCCCGATATCCCGCTTGACGACGATTATCCGGAGGACAAAGAGGCCGGAGAGGATACCGAGGAGAAGATCTTCGAGGAAGCCATGGCGAGGACGAAGCGGCGCAGACTCGCCGCGGGCGGGGAATACGAGACCCCGGACGCCGTGCGCGGCGGCGGAATGAAGCGCGAGAGAAAAACGGCGCCCTCCGACAAAGCGGCGGACGAAGAGAAAGAAGCCGTCAGAGTGAAGAGAACTCCGGTCGGAAAGCCCGCGGACGAAGAGACGAAGAAATACGTCTTCCCGCCGGTCGATCTGCTTCCCCGCGACGAACAGTCGGGCGGCGCGAACGTGAGGGAAGAGCTTCAGGAGAACGGAAACAAGCTCGTCGAGACGCTCCGCAGCTTCAACGTGAGAACGCGGATCGAGGATATCCAGCGCGGACCGACGATCACCAGATACGAGCTCCTTCCGGAGCCCGGAACGAGAGTCCGTTCGATCATAAATCTCGTCGACGACATCTCGCTCAATCTCGCCACGACGGGCGTCCGTATCGAGGCGCCGGTGCCCGGCAAGGCCGTCGTCGGCATCGAGGTCCCGAACAAGAACAAATCGGTCGTCCACCTGAGGACGCTGATAGAGAGTAAGAAATTCACCGAAAATCCGTCGAAGCTGTTCTGCGCGCTCGGCGAGGACGTCGCCGGCGAGGCGGTCTTCCTCGACATCGGCAAAATGCCCCATCTTCTGATCGCGGGCGCTACCGGAATGGGCAAATCGGTCTGTATCAACAGTATTGTCGTGTCCCTCCTGTATAAAGCGACTCCGGAGGAGGTCAAACTTATAATGATCGACCCGAAGAAGGTCGAGTTCAATATCTACAACGGCATCCCCCACCTGCTCGTCCCCGTCGTGACCGACCCGAAGAAGGCGGCGGGCTCGCTCTCGTGGGCGGTGTCGGAGATGGAACGCCGTTTCGGTCTCATCGAGGCGGTGGGAGTCAGAGAGATCACCGCATATAATAAAGCGACGGCGAACGATCCCGATTACGAGTACCTGCCGTATATCGTCATCATCATCGACGAGCTCGCCGACCTTATGATGACGGCGCCGGACAACGTCGAGGATTCGATCTGCCGTCTGATGCAGAAGGCGAGAGCCGCCGGGATGCACGTCATCATCGGTACGCAGAGACCGTCCGTCGACGTCATCACCGGTCTTATCAAGGCGAACATCCCGTCGCGTATCGCGTGTACCGTCGCCTCGCAGGTCGACTCGAGAACGATCCTTGACAGAGCGGGCGCGGAAAACCTCATCGGGCGGGGCGATATGCTCTATCTTCCCGTCAGCGCGTCGAAGCCGATCAGGGTCCAGGGCGCGTTCGTCCACGAAAACGACGTTGAAAACATCGTCACGTATATCAAGGACAAGAACAGGGAAGAGGCGGAGTACTCCAAGGAGGTCATCGACAAGATCGAGGAGGCCGCGAGAAACGTCGGAAACAAGAAGAAGGGAGCGCCGTCCCTCGACGGAGAACCGGCGGAGGCGGACGACGATCCGATGCTCCGCGACGCTCTCGAGCTCGCGGTGACGACGGGGAAGATCTCAACGTCTCTGATCCAGAGAAAGCTGTCGCTCGGATACGGAAGAGCGGCGAAGCTGATCGACAGGATGCAGGAGCTCGGCTTCGTGAGCGAACCCTCGGGGCAGAAGCCGAGAGAGGTGCTCATTACGAAAGAGCAGTTCATGGAAATGATAATGAGAAACGACAACGTCGGGAATGACGAGGGACCGGGCGGATCGGACGGCGGGTTTGACGATTACGCCGACGAAGAACCGGACGACGGGACGGCGGAGGAGCCGGACGACGAATTCGGAGATCCTCCGTTTGATACGGAAGAATGATCCGCGTTACCGCGGAGAAACGGAGTCAATATGGTTTACGTACTTCTTGCGGACGGCTTTGAAGAGGTCGAGGCGATCTGCCCAATCGACGTTTTGAGAAGAGGAGGAATCGGCGTCAGGACCGTCGGCGTTACGGGCCGCGAGGTCAGGGGATCTCACGGTCTGATACTGCGCGCCGATCTTTCCGCGGACGAGGCGGTCGCCGCCGCGCGGCGGGAACCGCCGGAGATGCTCGTTTTGCCCGGCGGGATGCCCGGCACGCGCAATCTCGACGCGTGGGCGGGGACAGACGAGATGATCGCCGCCGTCGAGGCGGGCGGCGGGTTCCTCGCCGCGATCTGCGCCGCGCCGTCCGTGCTCGGAAAAAGAGGAAAGCTCGCGGGACGGCGCGCGTGCTGCTATCCCGGATTTGAGGATATGCTCAAAGGAGCGGAGGTCTCAAACGATCCCGTAACGCGGGACGGAAAGATCGTCACCTCGAGAGGCGCGGGGTGCGCCATGAAATTCGCGCTCGCCCTGCTCGCCGCCCTCAAAGGAGAAGCCGCCGCGGAAGAGACGGCGAAAGCCGTTATTTACGAATGAGGTTTGCCTTATGAACACAGTTAAAAAAGAAAAAGACGATCTCAGAGAAAAGTATATTGCGAAAAGGCGCGAGATGGACAAGGCGGAAAAGGAGAGGCGCGACGCCGCGATCTCGAACGCGGCGAAGGGGCTCGTCAGCTTCCGCTATGCCGAATACGTCCTTCTATACGCCGCGACCGAAAACGAGATAGACGTGTCGGATATCGCCCGCTTCGCGTGGGAACAGGGCAAAAAGGTCGCGTTTCCGAGATGCGACACGGCGGACCACACGATGGAATACCACATCGTCGGGAGCCTCGACGAATTGAAAGTCGATTCGTACGGGATCAGGGAGCCGTCGGCGGACGCGCCGGTGTTCCGCCAGTCGGAGACGACGGCGAGCGCCGTCTGTTTCGTGCCGGGTCTCGTCTACGACCGCTCCGGCTATCGGCTCGGATACGGAAAGGGCTTTTACGACCGATATCTTTCCGCTTTCCCCGGGTGTAAGATCGGGGTCGTTTACAGCGATTACGTAATAGGGAGCGTGCCGCGGGGAAGGTACGACGTGACCGTCGATATCCTTCTGACCGAGAAGGGCGTCAAGGCGCTCAAATAACTGCTTTTTGGAGGACGGAGAGATGAAGATCAAGCCAACGACGGCGGCGCCGCTTCTTCTGATCGTCGTTCTGCTGCTGACGGCGGCGGGGCGGCTCATACCCGCGGCGAAGCTCGCGGTGAACGGCAGTCCGTACCTCTCCGTTATCGTGATCCAGCTTCTCATTTTCGCGCTCCCCGCCGTTTTTTACTGTACGCTGCGGGGAAAGGAATTCCGACGCGGCCTGAGGATACGGCCGTTCTCTCTCTCCTCCGTCATACTTATCGTGTCGGCGTCCCTTCTGATCATCTCCGGCGCCGGACTGATCGGAGCGGGAATGAGCGCGATCTCTCCCGAGGCGTTCTCCTCGTCGTCTCCCGTCGCCTCGGCGGGAGTCGGCTTCGGCAGGGGATCGGGGGTCTTCGACGGACTGTACGTCGTGACCGCGTTTGCGCTCGCCCCCGCGATCACCGAGGAGGTCCTCTTCCGCGGGATAATGCTGACGGAATACACGGGGCGCGGGATCTTCTGCGCGGTCATGGTCAGCTCTCTCGCCTTTGCGATGAGTCATTTCAGCTTTGCGCGCTTCCCGATCTACCTTTTCAGCGGGATCGTTCTGGCGGCGGTGACCTTTGCGACGCGGTCGCTCGTCGCGTCGATGATCGTTCATCTTCTGAACAATATTTACGTCATCTTCTTCGAGGATTACGTCATCTATCTTGCGAAGAGGCAGAACGTGAGCTCCGTGCTCATTCTGTTCATCCTCGCCTGTCTTTTCTTCATCGCGGCGATCGTGACCTCGTTCGAGGCGTCGTCGCTCTACAAAACGTACGGAAAAACGAACGCGGACAGCTCGTATCTTCCCGACAGGAAGAAAAGAGGATCGGTCCTGAAGGCGTTCAGCGAATCGGTGTTTTCACCCGTTTTTCTCGCGGCGGTCGTCATTTTCGTCGTCGTGACCTACATCACCTGAGGAAGGGGGAACGTCTCAATGAACGGTGAACCCGGAAAAAACGAAATGAACGGAGAAAAAAAAGGGGCGGAGTCCGTCGGACGGCCCGCCGCGGGTCAGCCGCGCTCGCCGAGACCGAGAAGAGCCGTCAGAAGAGCGCCCGGAGAAATCTCGCCCGCTCCCGCGGCGGACGGTCCCCGCTCCGAGGGCGCCGCGCGCCGGACGGGGAAGAAGCCGGAAACGGCGTCGGCGGATACGGTGAAGGTTGGCGCGGGAAAGACGATAGTCAGCGACGCCGTCGTAAGATCCGAGCCGGAGGCTGACAAGAAAAAAAAGAAAGCGAAGGAAAAAGAGGGCTCCGAGGGAAGGCACGTATCGAACATCGTAAAGGTGATCGCATACGTGACGTTCGTCCTCGTCGCCTCCGCTCTCGCTTCCGTTTTCATAATAATGGGGGCGAACGACGTTTACGCGTTCGTGAAATCGGACGAGCCCGTGGAGGTCGTCATCCCGGAGGACGCCACGCTGAACGACGTGACGTCGATCCTCGCCGAAAACAGGATAATAAAATATCCCGGTCTTTTCAAAATGTACGCCCGGATCAAAAAAGACCCGTGCGACTTCAGACCGGGGACTTATACGATCTCCGCGTCGCTCGGATACAAGGAGCTTTTGTCCTCCTTCAAGCCGAAGACGTTGAGCGGCGTTTCGTGGGTAACGATACCGGAGGGCTATACGACCGACGAGATAATCGATCTTCTGACAGAGCGGGGGATCGGGACGCGGGAGAAGTATATCGACGTCATAAACAATTACGATTTCGACTACTGGTTCATCGACGAGCTCGGCGACGACTGGGCGTCCACGGGGCGTTTTTACCGTCTTGACGGGTATCTTTTCCCGGACAGCTACGAGTTCTACAACGCGTCGAGCGAGGTCACGGTCATAAACCGTATGCTCTACCGTTTCAGCAAGATCTACACGAAGGAATACCGTCTCGGAGCGGAAGCCATCGGGATGACGAACGACGACGTGATAAAGCTCGCGTCGATCATCGAGAAGGAGGCGGGCGCGCCGTCCGATTTCTCGATCGTCTCGTCCGTGTTCCACAACAGAATGAACGCGCCGTGGGATTTTCCGTATTTCGAGAGCGACGCCACTATCGTTTACGCGATCCAGCACGCCACCGGAAGGCGTCCGAGGCTGACCGGCGACGATTTGAATTATGATTCGCCGTACAACTCGTATACGCACGCGGGCTTCCCCCCGGGACCGATCTGCAGTCCCAGCAACAGCGCGATCCTCGCGGCGCTCAATCCCGTCGACTCGGGGTACTATTTCTTCGTGTCGTCCGGGAACAGAACGTATTTCTCGGTGACGAGAGCCGAACACGACGCGAAGGTCGCCGAGATCAGAGCGGGGATGGAGGAGGATCAGTACGCTCCCGAAGAGGTTCCCGAAAACTGAAAAAATGGGGCGGCCGCAGCGGTTCTGCGGCGGCCCCTTTTCAGGTTTGGTCTCCCTGTTTCTTTTTTCTCCCGCGCTCCGCGAAGAGCTTGTTGATCTCCGCTCCGATAAGGAGGATTATCATACAGACGTACAGCCAGAACAGAAGCAGTATCACAGCCGTCAGACTTCCGTAGATGTACGACGCTCCCGTGAAATACGACGTGTAAAGGGAGAAGAAATACGAGAACAGAAGCCATCCGGCGGCGGCGAGGATCGCGCCGGGAAGGTGCGCCCACAGCCTGCCCCTGACGAACGCCCCTTTTCTGTTGACCGCGTAGTAGAGAAGCGCGAAGAAAAGGGAGAGAAAGACGAACAGGACGGGCGCTTTGAAGCGGAAGACGAAATCGAGGAACGGCTTCGTCTTCGGGAGGGCGTTCGTCATCGTCCAGTAGAGCTGTTCGCCGAAAAGCTGGGCGAGGATGACGAGGATCAGAAGGACGAGAAACGCCGCCGTATACGCCGCGGAGAAGAGGAATCTTTTCACGAGCCCGTCGTCCGGGTGGGAGCCGTAGACCGTGGAAATGCCGCCTCTGACCGCCGCGACGCCTCTCGACGCCGTCCAGAACGCCGTGACGGCGGTGACGGAGATGAGGTTGACCGCCGGACGGGAGTAGAGCTCCGATATTATATTGAGGTAAAGCTCGCGGACGTTTTCGGGGAATCCGTCTCCCATCGAGACGAGGACGTCGGCGACGCCCTCCGGGATTATCGAGCCGATAACGCTGACGGCGAGCATTATGAACGGGATCGCGGAGATCATTATGAAAAACGACGCCTGAGCCGCGTACACCGAGACTCTGTCCTCGGAGACGACGGCGAGGAACCCCTCGATCCGGTCGACGACCTTTTTTATACTGAACGATCTGCTTTTCTTTTCTTTCACTTTCAACACCTGCAGTCCGGGCGTGACCGCCCGCGAAAAAAAGGGAGCATTTTAATTATATATATTCGCGCCGAAAAGATTTTATCACATCCGCCGCGGGAAAGTCAACCGCGCGGAGAATTACGGGAGGTCGGAATTTGTTTTACGTCGGTTGTTTTCTGTCTAAAGAGGGCGGTTATTACGGGACCGCCAAAAAGATCCTCTCCATGGGAGGAAACACGTATCAGGTCTTCACGAGGAACCCGCGGGGAGGCGGCGTCCTGAAGGCGGCCGATCCCGAGGATTTCCGCCTTCTCAACGAGCTTATAAAGGCGGAGGATATGCACGCGCCGCTCGCCCACGCCCCGTACGTCTACAACCCGTGCGGCAAGGACGAGCACGTCCGCGAGTTCACCGCGCAGACGATGAGGGAGGAGCTTGAACTGCTCGACCCGATCGACGGCGTCCTTTACAACTTCCACCCCGGCAACCACGTGGGGCAGGGGACAAAGGTCGGTATCGGCTATATCGCCGATATGCTCAACTCCATAATGTGGGAGGGGATGAGAACGACCGTCCTTCTCGAGACGATGGCGGGAAAGGGAACGGAGATCGGGCGCACGTTCGAGGAGCTCGAGGAGATCATCGAGCGCGTCTCGCCGTCCCTGTCGCCGAGGCTCGGCGTCTGCCTCGACACGTGCCATATCCACGACGGCGGCTATCCGATATCCGAGGCGCCCGACCGCGTCCTCGAGGAATTCGACCGCGTGATCGGTCTTCACCGGCTCCGCGCGGTCCATCTGAACGACAGCAAGAACCCGGTCGGCTCTCACAAGGACCGCCACGAGAAGCTCGGAGAGGGTTACATATCGCTCGAAGCGGTCAGATATCTCGTCAACTGCGACGAGCTCGAGGGCGTCCCGTTCTATCTCGAAACGCCGAACGACGACGAGGGGTACGCGCGCGAGATCGCGCTTCTGAAGAGCATGAGGAAGAAACGGTGAGGATTTTCCGAGCCGAAAACGGTCCATATTTAATTTTTTTAATATATCCGCGGGCGGGATCATCCTGGCCGCGGGATGAAGAAACGAAAAAAGAGGAAAATCGAATCGAATACCGCTTTTTCGCGGGGCCTTCCGGACGACGGGAGGCCTTTTTTTGCGTTCCGATGAAAACCGGCGAAAAAATTTGCTTTTTCGGCGATATTTCGGAGAATTTTTCCAAAAAATGCGAGTCTGCGGCGACATATTCGTGGGAAAAGATGGGAAAAGGTCATTTTTGCGAAAAAAAACTAAAATAAATTGCACAAAAGACTTGCTATTTTCTTTTCCGTGTATTATAATATCCGTAACAAAGTGGAGCGAAATGCAACAAAATGGAGAAGAAGGGAGGAAATTTGATATGTTGATGGGCAAATACCCTCATACTCTCGACTCTAAAAACAGGCTTATCATTCCCTCCCGGCTCAAGGATCAGCTCGGTCCCGTCGTCGTGATAATGCAGGATTCCGGCGGGTGCCTCAGTATGTACTCGAAGGAGGAATTCGAGGAATACGCCTCCGAGCTCAGCTCCAAGCACAAGCACGAGGTCAAGGACATCGTCCGTTACATTTATTCGAAGTCGATAGAGATCCAGCCGGACGCCCAGGGAAGAGTGCTCATCCCTCAGGAGATGCTCGAGCACGCGGGCATCACGAAAAACGTCCTCACCGTCGGATGCGGAAAATACGCCGAGATCTGGGCTGAGGAGAGATGGATCGAGAAAGACCTTGACAGCGAGCCGGAGGACTTCGCCGCCCGTATGGCGGAGCTCGGACTCTGATGGAATTCTCTCACGTCTCCGTCCTTCTCCGCGAGGCGGTCGACACGCTCGAACCCGCGAGGGGCGGCGTGTTCGTCGACTGTACGGCGGGAGGCGGCGGCCACTCCTTTGAGATCGCGCGTCTTCTCCCCGACGACGGACTGCTCGTCTCGATCGACCGCGACGGGGACGCCGTGAAGACGGCGGCGGCAAGACTCGCGCCCTTCGGCGGCAAGTGCCGCGTCGTAAGATCGAATTACACCGAGATCGGATCGGTCCTCGATTCTCTCGGTATCGAAAAGATAAACGGGGTCCTTTGGGACCTCGGGGTGTCGTCCTTCCAGCTCGACGAGTCCTCGCGCGGGTTTTCCTACTCGCTCGACGCTCCGCTCGACATGAGGATGGACACGTCCGGCGGGATCACCGCGGCGGACGTGGTGAACACCTACTCCGCGGAGGAGCTGAAACGGATCCTCTTCGAGTACGGCGAGGAAAAATTTGCGCCGCAGATCGCGCGGAGCATCGTCGCGGAACGGGAGAGATCGCCGATCGCCACGACCGGACGACTCGCCGACGCGATCGTCCGCGGGATGCCCGCCGCCGCAAGGCGAAGCGAGGCGCAGCACCCGGCGAAACGGACGTTTCAGGCGATAAGGATCGAGGTCAACGGAGAGCTCGACGGGATCGAGCCCTCGATAAGAGCGGCGGTCGAAAGACTCGCCCCGGGCGGCGTCGCCGCCGCGATATCGTTTCATTCGCTCGAAGACAGGATCGTCAAGACGACGTTCGCGGATCTCTGCCGCGGGTGCGTCTGTCCCCCGGAGTTTCCCGTCTGCGTATGCGGCAGGAAGCCGGCGGCGGAGCACGTCACGAAGAAGCCGATCGTCCCGTCCGCGAGCGAGACGGCGGAGAACCCCCGCGCCCGGAGCGCGAAGCTCAGAGCGATAAGAAAACTGTAAATAAAAATACGGAAGAAAGGCGGAACGAAAATGACTTATCAGGCTGTAAGACAACCGAATAAGGCGCGTCCCGCCGATCTTTATAACGGGAGGCCGCGCGTCCGTCAGAACGAGGGGCGGAGACCGGCGGCGGTCGGCGGACCCCGCGCCGTGAGCCGCGAGGAGCTCGTCCGCCGGGAGAACGCCCGGCGCGCCCGCGCCGAAAGGGAGGCGCGCGAAAGGGCGTATTACGAGCGTCTCGAGAGAGAGCGCAGAAGAAACGCCGCCATCGCCGAGGAACAGAGAAGACGGCTCGAATACGTCAAGGCTTACGAAAGACGGCTCAAAGCCGAGAGAAGAGAAGCGGCGCGGAAAGAGCGCGCCGAGGAAAGAGCGAGAGCGAGAGCCGCGGAACGTGAGGCGGCGAAACGCGAGATCAGGGTCGAAAAGAGCCGGATCTCCTTCCCGTTCATCGCGATCCTCACGGTCGCCGCGATAATGATAATGGCGGTCATATTCAGCTACGCCCAGGTGAGCGGAGCGAGCAGACAGCTCTCCGAGGCAAAGGAGACGCTTTCGGCGCTTCAGGCGGAGAGATCCGACCTGACCTTCGCGCTTGAGGAGAAGAACGACATCAGACAGATCGAGAAGATCGCGACCGAGAAGATCGGTATGGTCAAGGAGGGCGCGGTCACGAAGAGATTCATCTCGATGGCGGACGGAGACTCGATAGAGCTTGAGATCCCCGCCGAGGAAGACGGGAACGGCGGATCGCGCGGATTCCTTCTCTCCGCCGTCGCCGGGATCATCGACAATATAAGGGATTACTTAGGATAAAAAAGCAATCGGAATAATATGCGGCATGGCGCACCCTTCGGTGCGCTATGGTCGCCTAAAAAGGGAGTACGGGTCGACGCTTTCCGCGTCAGAATAATCGGTTCCGGGCGGTCATAAAATAGAATCGCGCGGGACGGAAAAGGGTATTCTGCGCGGGGATGCGACGGCGCGCCCTTTTCGTCAGACGGGTGATTACGATGAACAAAGTACAAAACAGAACCGACAGAAAAACGTATCACAGACTTGTGATCGCTTTTTGTTGTTTTGTGCTTGCGGGCGCCGTTATCGTCGGCCGCCTCGCCCTTTATCAGATAAGGGATCACTCGTATTATCAGGATCGGGTCCTCGATCAGATCACCGTGTCCGCGAACGTCAATCCGGAGCGCGGGGACATCCTCGACACGAACGGGAATCCTCTCGCCACGAACAAGACGGTCTACAACGTGATCATCTCCCCGAGCGACATCAACGAGGCGCAGAAGGATATCGACAAGAAGAACTCGGACGACAGGACGGACAACGACGTCTTCTACAACTGGACGTCGCCGGACGGCAGATCGTCGTACGTCGGGACCTCGCAGAAGGATCTTATCTGTTCGTATCTCTCGTATCAGCTCGGCGTCGATTATTCCTTCGTCGCCGAGAAGGCGTCGAAGACGAACAGGATGTACGAGGTGATAAAGAAGGACGTCGAGGAAGACGTCAACGAGAAGATCAGAAAATTCATCGACGAGTACGGACTGACGAATCAGATCTACGACCGCGCGTCCTCGAAACGGTACTATCCGTACGGCGATCTCGCGTGCCACGTGATAGGATTCACCAACTCCGACGGCGTCGGTATATACGGACTCGAAAAATACTACAACAACCTTCTTGAGGGCGTCTCCGGCAAATACATCCTCGCGCAGGACGCAAGGAAGAACGATATGCCCTTCGAGTACGAGGCGTACGTCGAAACGGAGAACGGCGGAAATCTCGAGGTGACTCTCGACCGCTATATCCAGATGGAGCTTGAAAACCAGCTCGAGGCGACGTGGAACGACTCCGCCGCGGGGAACCGCGTCACCGGGATCGTGATGAACGTGGAGACCGGCGGTATCCTCGCGATGGCGACGTATCCGTCGTACGATCTCAACGAGCCCTTCGTCCTCGACGCGAAATCGCTCGACACGCTTTCCGAATATACGGAGGGCACGGACGAGTACAACGAAAAACGGCTCGAGCTGCTTTACGCGATGTGGTCGAACAAGGCGATCACCGAGACGTACGAGCCCGGCTCGACCTTCAAGGTGATAACGACGGCGGGCGCGCTTGAGGAAAAGGTCGTCACGTTCGACACGCCGTTCACGTGCTACGGCTCGCTGACGATCCCGAACTATCCGAGGCCGATCTCCTGCCACTATACGGCGGGTCACGGGACGCTTCCGTTCAGATACGGGCTTCAGCAGTCGTGCAACCCGACCCTGATGCAGGTCGCGGCTCTGCTCGGAGAGGATAAATTCTACGATTATTTCGAGGCGTTCGGATACACCGGAAAGACCGGGATAGACCTTCCGGCGGAGGTCGGCGGGATCTATTCGCCGCGGTCGGAATTCAACAACGTCTCTCTCGCCGTTTACTCCTTCGGACAGACGTTCAAGACGACGCCGATACAACAGCTCACGGCGATCTCGACCGTTGCGAACGGCGGGTATTATATCAGGCCTCACCTCTTCAAGGCGCTTCTTGACGACGACGGGAACGTGATCGAGAACTTCGAGACCGACGTGAGACGGCAGGTCGTCAGCACGGAGGTCTGCCGCGAGATCGCCGACGTCCTTGAGGACGGCGTCTCCGGCGACGGAGGCGCGAAGAACGCGTACGTCAAGGGGTACAAGGTCGCGGCGAAGACCGGCACGTCCGAAAAGAGAGACAAGGTCGACGAGAACGGCGAAAAATCGTTCAGGGTCGGCTCGACGGTCGGGTTCGCGCCCTCGGACGACCCGAAGGTCGCCGCCATCATCATCGTCGACGAGCCGATGAAGGGGCCGGTTTACGGAAGCACCGTCGCCGCCCCGTATATCTCGAAGCTCTTTGCGAGCATCCTGCCGTATCTCGGCGTCGAGAAGCAGTACACCGAAAAGGACCTCGCCAATATGGAGGTCACCATCGTCAATTACGTCGGCTCCGATCCGTCCGTCGCAAGATCGGACCTCATAAACAAAGGGATCGGCTTTGAGATCATCGGATCGGGCGACGTCATCACGGCGCAGGTCCCCGCGGAGGGAAGCGTGATGATGAACGAAAACGGAAAGGTCATCCTCTACTGCGGCGAATCCGAGCCGACTCCGGGGGTCGAGGTCCCCGACGTCGTCGGCAAGAGCGCGGAGGTCGCGAACAGCATGATCGTCGGCTCCGGGCTGAATATCATGATTTCCGGCTCGTCGTCGGGATCGACGGCGGTCGTGGTCAATCAGTCTCCCGCCGCCGGAACGCTCGCGCTGCCGGGTCAGGTGGTCGAAATAGAACTCCGGTATCTCGACGGAACGGACTGACGGGCAGCCGCCCGAGGAAGTTGAAAAACAATTTCCCGGGAGGCGAACCGAATGAATATCCTTGAGATCCTCGAAGGGACGGGCGCGTCCGTCCCGCAGTCCCTCGCCGGCGAGCAGATCGCCGGCATCGCGTCGGATTCCAGAAAAATCAGGCCGGGGTATCTTTTCGTCTGCCTCAGAGGCACGAAAAAAGACGGGAACGATTTTATCGCCGACGCGTTCGCCCGCGGCGCGGTCGCCGCGGTGACGGACAGGGAAACGGACGGCGAGGGCGTGATCCGGGTCCCGGACGCCTGCCTTTCCGAATCGGTGATGTGGAACAATTTCACGGGATCTCCGTCGCGCGGGATGCGTGTGATCGCCGTCACCGGCACGAACGGGAAGACGACGGTCGCGATGATGATCCGCGAGATCTTCCGCCGCGCGGGATCAAAGACCGGAGTCATAACGACGGTCGGAGTCCTTTCCGGCGACGATCCGATAGACGTCGGGGGAGGCTCGTCCGTGTCTGACGCCGACGCGGCGATGACGACGCCCGACCCCGAGGTCTTCTACCCCGCGGTCGCGGCGATGAGAGACGCGGGAGTCGGAACGCTGATATTCGAGGCGTCCTCCCACGCGCTTGACAGAAAAAAGCTCGATCCCCTCCGGGTCGACGTCGCCGTGTTCACCAATCTCACCGAGGAGCATCTCGATTATCACGGCACGATGGAGGATTACTTCCGCGCGAAATCGCACCTCGCCGATCTCTCGGGTACGCTCGTTATCAACGGGGACGACCCGTTCATGAGGCGTCTCTCGGCGCGGCCGGGAGCCGTCGTGTGCCGGACCGATCCTCCGGGATCGCCTGGGCCGTGCTCCGTGCGCGCGCTCCGCGTGAAAAATCTCGGAGAGGCGGGGATCGAGTACCTTTATTCCTCCCGTGAAAGGGTATTTCCGGTGTACTGTCCCGCTCCCGGCGGGTTCACCGTTCAGAATACCATGCTCGCCGCGACGGCGGCGCTCGCATCCGGCGTCCCGCGGGACGCCGTGACGGACGCTCTTTCCTCGTTCAGAGGCGCTCCGGGGCGGCTCGAGAGAGTGACGCCGCCCACCTGCCCGTTTTCGGTTTACGTCGATTACGCGCACACCCCCGCGGCGCTCGAGGCGCTTTTGCACACCGTGAGGGAAATGAGGAGCCCGGGCGGACGGATCACCGTCGTTTTCGGATGCGGAGGAGACAGGGACAGGTCGAAGAGGAAGCGTATGGGGGCGATAGCGTCGTCTCTCGCCGACCTCACCGTCGTTACCGGCGACAATCCGCGGAGCGAGGACCCCTCGGAGATCATCTCCGAGATAGTGAAGGGCGTCGACCGCGAAAAGCCGTACGCCGTGATCCGCGACAGGCGGGAGGCGATCCTTTACGCGCTGAGCGAGGCGAAGCCGGGCGACATCGTCGTTTTAGCCGGGAAAGGACACGAAAAATACGAGATAACGGCGGAGGGTAAAAGACCCTTCGACGAAGTAAAGATCGTGACGGATTATGTTGAGGGAGGCAGGATTCCCTGACTGTGAAAGGACGGTAAACAATCAATGAGCGTAAAACTGAAACTCTGGAATCCGACGGCGCGTGAGATCTGCGATACGGTGGGAGGGACCCTTCTTCCGATCTCCGGAGCCGATGAAAATATAAAGATCGACAATATCACCACTAAATCCGGCGACGCCGGGCCGGGGTCGCTGTTCTGCGCGATAAAGGGCGAGCGCGCCGACGGGGCGGATTTCATACCGGAGGCGGCGGCGCTCGGCGCGGTCGCGGTCCTCACCGCCCGCGTCCCGGACAACGTCAGGAGCAGTCCCGTTCCGCTGTCCGTCATACTGACCGACGACGTGACGGCCGCGCTCGGAAAGCTCGCCGCCAGATACAGGGGCTTCAGCCGCGCGAGATTCGTCGCCGTCACCGGCTCTGTCGGGAAGACGACGACGAAGGAGATGATCGCGTCGGTCGCCGGAACGAGATTCAGAACGCACAAGACGAAGGGCAACCTGAACAATGAACTCGGTCTTCCGCTCACGCTCTTCGAGCTCTCGCCGGACGACGAGGTCTCCGTCATAGAGCTCGGTATGAGCGCGCTCGGAGAGATCGAATATATGTCGAAGATCGTCCGTCCCGATATCGCCGTCGTGACGAATATCGGAACGTCGCACCTCGCGACGCTCGGAACGCGGGAGAATATCTGCCGCGCGAAGATGGAGATAACGGCGGGTCAGCCGGAGAACGGGACGCTTCTTCTGAACGCTGACGAACCGCTTCTCTACAAGGAATACACGGAGCGCGGAGAGACGCCGCTCCTTATGAGCATCTACAACCGCAACGGCTATTTCAGAGCCGTCAATCTCCGCTGCCGCACGGACGGCACGACGTTCGACATGATCTGCGGGGACCGCGTCGTGACCAACGTCGAGATCACCGTCCCGGGCAAGCACAACGTCTATAACGCTCTGTCGGCATTCGCCGTCGGAACGATTCTCGGCATTGAACCGGAGAAAATAAAGCAGGGACTCGCCTCGTACGTCGGATACGATATGAGGCAGTCGATCTACGAGATCGGCGGGCTCACCCTGATCGACGACTGTTACAACGCGAGCCCGGAGTCGATGCGGGCGGCGATCGACGTTCTCGTCGCTCTCGCCGCGAAAAAAGGCGGAACGCCCGCCGCGCTTCTCGGCGATATGCTTGAGCTCGGCGAGTATTCGCGGCTGATGCACGATCAGATCGGACAGTACGCCGCAAACGCGAAGGTGGTCAAGCTCTTCTGCTTCGGAATGATGAGCGACGTCGTCGCGGAGGCGGCGATAAAGCACGGAGTGAGGGCGGAAAACGTCTTCGTCTCGCTCGACACGCGCGACCCGCAGACGATGGCGGATATGATCCTTAATTCACTCTCCGAAGGCGACGTCCTCCTTGTGAAGGCGAGCCGGGGAGTCCACGCGGAGCGCGTGATAGAGCTTATCAGGAAAAAGAAATCGCGCCGCAAAGGAGCAAAAAATGGAGTATAAGATTCTCTTTGTCATCGTTCTGGCGCTCACTTTCGCCGCCGCCGCGGTCATCTCCAGATTTCTGATACCCGTCCTCAAGAGCAAGAAGATGGGACAGCGGATCCTCGAGATCGGGCCGCGCTGGCACAAGAGCAAGGAGGGCACTCCCACGATGGGAGGCATAGCCTTCATTATCCCCGTCATTCTTTTCGGAGTCGCCGCGAGCGTCTATTTGTGGGTGAGGGACGGCGACCCCTCTTCCGCTCTTCCCCTCGTCCTTACGCTTTGCCTCGGCCTTTTCGGAGGACTTATCGGCTGTATCGACGATATGGCGAAGCTGCGCAACAAGCGCAACGAAGGGCTTACCGCGCCGCAGAAATTCCTTCTTCAGGTCCTGGCGGCGGCGCTTTACCTCATCGGGATGAGATTTTTCTGCGGGATGAACACGGAGCTATATATCCCGTATTTCAAAGTTACGTTTGATATCGGTATCTTCTACTATTTCTTCGCGCTCATCCTGATCTGCGGGATGATGAACAGCGTAAACCTCACCGACGGGATCGACGGACTCGCGTCGGGAGTGACGCTCGTGGTCGGCGTTTTCTTCGCGGCGGCGGGCTTCCGCGCGCCCGGAACGGACGGCGGGGCGGTCGTCCTCGGCGGTCTTCTGATCGGAGCGACGGCGGGGTTCCTCATTTACAATTTTTACCCTGCGCGCGTCTTTATGGGAGACACCGGCTCGCTCTTCCTCGGCGGTCTGGTCGTCGGCGGGGCGTTCATGCTCCGCAATCCGCTGATCGTCGTCGTCGCGGGCCTCGTCTACATCATCGAAACCCTGTCCGTTATGCTTCAGGTCTCGTATTTCAAGCTGACGCACGGGAAACGGCTCTTCAGGATGTCCCCGATCCACCACCACTTCGAACAGTGCGGCTGGTCGGAGATCAAGATCGTGACCGTGTTCTCCGCCGTAACGCTCCTTCTCTGCGTCGCGGCGTATTTCGGACTGTAAAAGAATCATCTGAATCTTAAGAAAGGCAGGCGTCAGAATGGCTGACAACAAAGGACGCGGCGGGAAACGGCCCGTCCGTCCGCCGCAGCGTCGCGGCGGCAGTACCGGCGGACGCGCTGCCGTCAGGAAGCCGGGCGCCGTCGCCCGGAGCGGACGGGAGGTCGAAAAGGTCGGCAGACGCGACCTCGTCCGCACGAAAGCGGAGCTTCGCGCGATAAGGGACGAGAGAAGAGAGACGGCGTGGCAGAACGAGGTGGAGAGAGTCCGCGGCGGTGTGGACAAGATCATGCTCGCTCTGATCCTCCTGCTCGTAACCCTCGGCGCGCTGATGGTATTCAGCGCGAGCTATCCCACGGGATACGCGGAGAGCGGAGACGGGTTCAAGTACCTGAAAAAGCATCTGATCTACGCGGGGATCGGCGCGGTCGCGATGATCGCCGCGACGCTCCTTCCGTACAGAGTCTATAAAAAATGGGGTCCTATCGTCGCGTACGGGATCGCCATGGTCCTTCTCGCGGTCGTTCTCGTGATCGGAAGGAGCGAAGGCGAGGCGAAAAGGTGGATCTACATCGGATCGTTCTCCGTCCAGCCGTCGGAGATCATGAAGGTCGCCCTGATCCTCGCGCTCGCCTGGTATATCGACAAATACCGGGACCGTATGAAGAACGCGATCGGGTTCCGGGAGATCTTCAAGTATAACGTCCTCTATCCGTTCTGCTTCATCGCTCCGGCGTGTCTGATGGTCCTTCTCGAAAAACATCTGTCCGGGACCGTGATCCTCGCTCTTCTCGGCATTTCCGTTATGCTGATCGGAGGGTGCAGCATCAAATACACCCTGATATCGTCCACGATCGGCGGCGTTCTTGCGGTCGGCCTTTTCATCGCGAAGAACCCGTACGCCCTGAAAAGGCTCGTGACGTTCACTTCCGACGACGTCGATATCCTCGGCGCCGGCTGGCAGACGCACCAGGGCGTTCTCGCGATCGGGTCCGGCGGGCTCTTCGGCCTCGGGTTCGGACAGAGCAATCAGAAGCACAGCTACGTCTCGATGGCTCACAACGACTTCATCTTTTCGATCTGGTGCGAGGAGCTCGGGTTTATCGGAGCGATCTTCCTCATCGCGCTTTTCGTCGCGTTCATCTGGCGCGGGTACGTTATCGCGATGAGAGCGCCCGACACGTTTTCGATGCTCGTGGTCTTCGGGATAGTGACGCAGGTCGGAGTCCAGGCGTTCCTCAATATGATGGTCGTATGCGATATCATCCCGAACACCGGCATCTCCCTCCCGTTCATCTCATACGGGGGTTCCTCGCTCATAATGCTGATGGGCGAGATGGGATTGATCCTTTCGATCTCAAGGCGTTTTTACAGAAAGAAAGAATTATAGGAGGGAACGCCGATGAGAGTGCTCCTGACAGGCGGAGGGACGGGCGGTCACGTCAATCCCGCCCTCGCCATCGCAAACACGATAAAAATGAACGACCCCGACGCCGTGATCGCGTACGTCGGGACGAAAAAGGGAATAGAGAACAAGCTCGTCGGCAAGGCGGGATATCCGATGTACCACGTCGAGGTGAGGGGGATCAAGAGATCGCTCTCCCCGTCGAACCTCAAAGCGGCGTATCTCGCCGTGACGTCTCCCGTAAAGGCTCGCCGCGTGATAAAAGAGTTCCGGCCGGATATCGTTATCGGCACCGGAGGCTACGTCTGCTGGCCGGTCGTCAAGGCGGCGGCCTCAATGGGCATCCCGACCGCGCTCCACGAATCCAACGCGATAGCGGGAGTCGCCGTGAAGATGCTCGTTTCCCACGTCGACCGCATTTGGCTCAATTTCGAGAAGACGGCGGATTCGATCAATCCGAGGTATCGCGAAAAATTCCTTCACGTCGGGAATCCCGTGTCCGGCGGGTTCAGCGCGATCTCCGGAAAAGAAGCGCGCGAAAAACTCGGTATCGCGGACAAATACGAAAAAATGATCCTCTC
Source organism: Clostridia bacterium (assembly GCA_017444735.1). Classification (GTDB taxonomy): domain Bacteria; phylum Bacillota; class Clostridia; order Oscillospirales; family CAG-272; genus RUG11130. The sequence continues at coordinate 24,730 of JAFSWB010000025.1, forward strand.
GTACGGAGGGAGCCTCGGCGCGGAAAAGGTGAACGACGCCGTCCTCGAGGTGATGAAGAATTATTCGAGCCGTCACCCGGAGGTCCTTCACGTCCACGCGACCGGTTCGATCGAGCACGAGATAATGACCGGCCTGTTCCGGGACGCGGGGCTCGACAAGCATCCGAATATCGAGCTTCTCGAATTCATCTACGATATGCCCGTCAGAATGGCGGCGGCGGACCTCGTGATCTGCCGCGCGGGGGCGATGACCGTCTCCGAGCTCGCGATGTGCTCGAAGTGCGCGATATTCATTCCGTCCCCGAACGTCGCCGAGAATCATCAGTACAAGAACGCGAAGGTGCTCGCGGACGCCGGGGCGGCGTACCTGTTTGAGGAGAGGGAGCTCGCCTCGTCTCCGGAGCTTTTGACAAAGACGGTCGAAAGACTGCTTTCCCCGGAGGGAGCGGCGGAGGCGGAAGGGATGAGACGGAACATTTCGTCTTTCGCGTCCCCCCACGCCAACCGTCTTATTTATGAGGATATCTTAAAACTCGTGAAAAAATAAAAAAGCGAGAAGATCGCAGCGGAAAGGAGGGAGACGCCGTGACGGCGGAGGAAAGATACGGACGACCGGGAAACGCCGGGGCGGCGCGTCCCGTCTTTTACGTGTATCCCGACGGTCTCTTCACGAGAGCCGAAAAACGGGCGAGAATGGACCGGCGGTTCGGCGAGCGCCGGACGGAGAGAAAAGCGGAAGAGCGTCCCGCGCCGCGTTTTGAGATCCCTGACGACGAGGCGGCTTCCCGCGATTTCTACGTCGGGGAAAACGAAAAACCGGCGGAGAAAAAACTGCCGAGAGGAGAATACGACCCGCGCGATTTCAGAAACAACACGTATAAGGTCGGATTCGACTCGCCGGAGGGCGGCCGCGTATCGGGCGGCGCGACGTTCGCCGCGCGTCCGCGCGACGGCGGTATGAATGACAGAAAGCGCGACGATATCGACGACGCGCGGAAGAAAGCGGCGGACAGAAGGCGCTTCGTCATCCGCAAGAGGGGCTGGCTCCTCGCCCTTATGGTCATCCTGTTTACCGTTCTTCTTCTCTTCCTCGGATACAAATTCATATTCGTCGTAAGGAGTATTTCGGTCGACGGTTCGACGACGTACTCCGCCGAGGAGATAATTGAGGCGTCGGGTGTGAGATTTGGGCTGAATCTTTTCTCGTTCCGCGCCAGCGCGGCGAATTCACGCGTCACGTTCAGGTGTCCTTACGTCGAGAGCGTCAAGGTCAAAAGGACGGTCCCGAGTACCGTCACCCTCACGGTCACCGAGGACGTCCCGCGCTACACCGTCGAGATATTCGGCGAGGTAAAGATAATTTCCGACGGACTCCGCGTTCTCGGGACGGTCAGGGAGGGCGACGCCGTCCCCGAGGGACTCATCAGGCTGAAGCTCCCCGCCGTGGAGTATTCGGTGGAGGGCCGTCTTCTCGGGTTCGCCGATGCGAAAGACGACAGGGCTGTCCGCACGACGCTCGAGGCTCTTGAGGACAGCGAGCTGTCGGAGAGGGTTTCCTCCGTCGATTTCAGAAATCCGTTCGGGATAACGGCGGCTTGCGACGGGAAATACCTCCTGATCGTCGGAAATTCGACCGACGTTGACAAAAAACTGAAAGCGGCGTCCCTTGTTCTCGAGGATCAGGTCTTCTCGGAGGGCACTCCGGCGAGGATCGACCTTTCCGATACGACAAAAGCGAGCGTCGTATTCGACGATACGATCTCATTCGACTGAAAACGGCAAATGTCTAAAATCAAAAAATGATAAAAGGCAATATTATATGATCGCGAAAAAGGGCTGAAAACCTCAATAAATGCGGGTTTTCAGCCCTTATTTGACTTTTTGTCTAAAATATTTTGAAAAATCTATTGACAAAATCTTTTGCTATGAGGTATTATATTGTTTAGGTATATGTTGAAAATAGTCCCCGGAGCGGCAAAAACCGGTCCGAGCGGACGAAAAATCGTGAAATCCCGATAAAGGAGGCAGAAAAAATGCCGTTTGAATTCGACGAAGGTCAGCAGAGCAAAGTCAACATAAAGGTTATCGGCGTCGGCGGAGGCGGCGGGAACGCCGTCAACAGAATGATCGCGACGAACGTCCGCGGAGTGGATTTCATTGCGATCAACACGGATAACCAGACGCTTCTTCATTCGAGCGCGACCATAAAGGTCCCGATCGGCGAGAAGGTCACCAAGGGCAACGGCGCGGGCTCCGACCCCGTAATGGGCGCCAAGGCCGCCGAGGAGAACATCGAGGAGATCAAGAACGCGCTTTCCGGCGCGGAGATGGTCTTCGTCACCGCCGGTATGGGCGGCGGCACGGGAACCGGAGCGGCTCCGATCGTCGCGAGGATCGCGCAGGAAATGGGCATCCTCACGGTCGGCATCGTCACCAAACCCTTCGCGTTTGAAGGAAAGAAGAGAATGGAGCAGGCTGAAAAGGGTATCGCCAATCTCAGCCAGTACGTCGATTCTCTCATCATCATTCCGAACGAAAAGCTGAAGCAGATCGGCGAGAAGATCACTCTTCTCAACGCTTTTGAAGTCGCCGACGACGTTCTCCGTCACGGCGTGCAGTCGATCTCCGAGCTCATCAACGTTCCCCAGTACCTGAACCTTGACTTCGCCGACGTCTCCACCGTTATGAGAAACGCCGGATACGCTCACATGGGAGTCGGTCAGGGCAGCGGCAAGGACAAGGCGGAGACCGCCGCGAAGCAGGCGATCTCGTCCCCGCTTCTCGAGACGACGATCGCGGGCTCGATGGGTATCCTCGTCAGCATCACCGCGTCTCCCGACATAGAGCTCTCCGATATCGACACCGCATCCTCGATGATCGCCGCGCAGGCGCACGAGGACGCCACCGTCATCTGGGGCGTCGCGTTCGACTCCGAGCTTGAGGACGAGATGAAGATCACGATCATCGCGACCGGCTTTGACAACAAGAACGAGAAGCTCGTCATGAAGAAGCGCGACGACGGAACGCTTGAAGCCACCGTCAAGGAAACTCCGGTCGAGAAGCCGGAGGGAGAGATGCCCGAGGTCGCCGAGTCGATCGTCTCCGACGACGATATCAACGAGATCATGAGCATGCTCAAAAAGAATCGCGGGTAAAAGGTAAAAAGCAAATAAGGACCCGGGTATCAGCCCGGGTCCTTTTTTTAATATCTCCACATAACTGTCGTGAATCCGCTCTTGAAACCGGACTGCACCGGCGACGCTCTCCGCGGTGACGGAAAAACCGTCCGGGGCGGCGACGAGCTTGTCCTATATGTCGTCTCGGCGGTGGACGATTGCGACGATCCGCACCGTGTATTCCACGACCGATTCGGCTTGCCGAGCCGCGGAAGGGGTCTTAAACTGTAAAGGAGAAAAAAAGAACTCATTTTTTTAATATGCCCGGAGAAGATGAATACTCCTCCGGGCTTATTATATGCTTTATTTATTCTCTTTTTATAGCAGCTTTTACTCCTCGTGCGATTTCTATGATTATTCTAGCCTCACGATCGTTACATGTTTCAAGTATTGACGCCAGTTCGTCAAGTTTTGAAGTATTATCACTTGAAAAAGATTCGTGAATTAGAACATCAGTACTTACATGAAGATTTTCTGCGATTTTGATAAGAACCGGCAGGCTGAGTTTTGTATTTGCAGTTTCAATATGGCTCATATGAGTTACAGATATTCCAACGGCTTCTGCGAGTTGCTCCTGCGATATTCCAAGGCTTTTTCTGTAGGATCGGATGCGTTTACCAATTTTATAATAACTAATGTCTGCCATATGATCACCTATGCAGTTCATTATTTTTTGTTTTTTTTGCTTTTATTCTTGAATTATATAGGCGATTGTGATATTATAAAATAAACTATAAAGACTTTTTTGTGTCTATAAAGTTCATTTGGTTTAAGAAGGGAGATATATAAGTGCTTTTAACAATTGGTGAAAATGTGCCTATGATCATTGCATTTGTATCGGCAATTGTTGTTGGATACTACTCATATTATTTTGATATTCCAATTACGATATTCTTTTCTGGTTTACTAATACGTTTTGTAATGCTTGTTAGTAGGTACGGGATATGGGCAGTGTTATCAGGCGGTGGAGAAGTATCAACACCTCTTAGCATATCTATTATTATTATGTTGGTCTTCCTTTTCATTATGATTAAGGTACGTTCGCGTGGGAGAGTGCGCTTTATACGGTCAGAACGGGGCGAAAGCAAAACGACAATTGATTATATTCGATTACGAAAAACAATAGGATATCTGGTATTAGTGATTATAGGCTTTTTGTTAGGAATTCTATGGGGTGTATTGTCGCTCTCGCCATACATTAAAATGCGCAAAGCGCTCAAAAATGGTGAAGATGAGAAAGAAGAGGAAAACGCAAAAAAAATAAGAAGGTTTATAAATATCGGGGTTGCAGTCAATTTGGCTTCCTTAGCCGGAATTTCCCAAATTGTATTATTATTTGTTCGGGCAGGAGCATTTTTCCAGTTATGGTTTTATATCGCGGAGTGTTCGATAATGATTATTGCCTTAACCGTTGCGATATTCATGGAATATTTTGCTTACTCTAAAAACCCGATTCCGTGGATTATCTTTTTCTCAGGCTTGGGCGTTCAGATCGTCTTCCTTGTGTTTAAATATATCCAGTGTTTTATAGCTGGAAATACAGCAGAAATCGAACCGTTACTCAGCGTTTCTTCATTATGTGCAATAACGGGTTTTATTGTCTTTCTGCGCATTCGAATTAAAGGGAGTGACCGTTATTTCAGGATGCTTGAAAATGCTGAGACTAATGAGTCTAATGCTAAGAATGCAGATTGATTGTTAACACTATAATTTTTTGAATGATATTAAACTAAAAAATATGTTTCTGTGGATAATTAGTACTGTCTTTTGAAATAATATATCGGATTTGTCTTCCTTCAAATCCGTATATTTTCCCGGCGTAACCGCGTGTAGTCCAATATTTCGCTTATCTCTACTAACCTGAATACAGGATCATTCTCCGATATATTTTTTTCTATATCATACGGTATTACTACTTGATTTTCTCTCTCATTGTTGTAAAATATTCTCGCTTTAGTTTTTTGTCCAAAAAAATATCACTAAAACAACAACCGGACAACCTCTATCGGTCGCCCGGTTGCTTTTTTCTGCCGGAACTGTCTCCTTAATGCAACAGCTCCTTTTTTTTACCTGTAACGCTTCCGTTTCCGGCCTCGCGCGTATATACTTCGATCTCCCCGCCCGCGTCGGACGGCGTTCCGGGGAAGAGGACTTCGATCCAGTGCTCGCTGTGACCGCTGACCGTGCCGCGCGAGCATTTTTCCGCGAGGACCCTCACCGGGACGGCGGCGTGTTCCTCTGCGTACCGCGCGAGGATCTCCGCTTTGATTTCGTTTCCGATCGCCGTGAGGCGGGAGACTCTCTCCTTCCTGACAAAGACGGGGACCTGACCGCCCATTTCCGCGGCTTCCGTTCCGGGCCGTTCCGAGTACGGGAAAACGTGCAGATGTAAGAACCGGACGGTGCGGACGAAATCGACCGTTTCGGAAAAGAGCGTTTCGTCCTCGCCGGGAAATCCGGCGATCACGTCGGCGCTCAGCGTTACGTCCGGGACGGCGGCGCGGAGCCCGCCGATGAGATCGGCGAGCATATCGGCGCTGTATCTGCGTCTCATACGCCGGAGGATCTCCGACGATCCGCTCTGGACCGAGATGTGAAAATGAGGCAGGATCGCGGGCGTCTCTCTGACCGCCCCGACGAATTCCGGCGTCAGAACGGTCGGATCGAGCGATCCGAGTCCGATCCTCGGCACGCCGAGCGAGGCGACGCGCCGCAAAAGGGAAACGAGCGGACGTTCGCCCGCCCTTCGCGGGAGATCTTCTCCGTACGACCCGGTCTCAATACCCGTCAGAATGACCTCGCGCACCCCTTTTTCGAGAAGTCCGCCGATCTCGCGGAGCACGGCGTCCTCATCCTTCGAGCGGACGGGTCCCCTGACGCGCGGGATGACGCAGTATGCGCATTTGTTCCCGCATCCGTCTTCGATCTTGACGTATGCGCGCGCTCTCGCGGGGTCGGTCAGAACGAGCCCGTCATAAGGGGCGCGCGAGAGATCCGGAACGACCGCGGACGGCGCGGCGGAACGGCCGCGGAGCGCCTCTTTTACGAGATCGGGGATCCGGTCCTTCGCTCCGTTTCCGCAGATCAGATCGACGCCGGGGATCTTTGAAAGCCCGCTTTCGGAAAGCTCCGCGGAGCATCCCGCGGCGACGACGACGGCGTCCGGGTTTTCCGACCTCAGCCGTCTCAGGAGCTGGCGCGATTTGCGTTCGCTTTCAGCCGTCACGGCGCAGGTGTTGACGATCGCGACGTCCGCCGGCTCTCCGGGGGCGGCGGGAACGAAGCCTTCGCGGGTCAGCAGCCCGGCGACAGCCTCGGATTCGTACTGATTCACGCGGCATCCGAGCGTGGAAATGACGAACGTGGGCGCGGCGTTTTTATTCATCGCCGAAGCCTTCGACAAAAGGGTCGGTCCCGAACGGGTCGACGAGAACGGTGATCTTTTCGTTCTCGGCGGTGAGATCCTCGAGCATCCTGAGCAGGCCGCGCCACTTTATTCCCGGCACGCCGCGCAGCCGCTCGGTATTCACGATGATTATACCGATCTCCTCTCCGACGGTCGAGAGAACGTCGTAAAGAGCGTCGAGATTTTCGCCGATAAGGCCGTTCGTGCCGAGAGCTTCTCTCACGGACCCGTACATATCGCGCGGCGAAACGATCTTTTCGCCGTCAAGAAAAATGATTTTCATTCCTTATCCTTTCAATCCTCCGTGCCGAAAAGCAGGGTGAAGGTGTCGTAGTGGTCGTCGGTGTAGTAGATGAGCCCGTCGTTCGAGAAGACGATCCTTTTCGCCCCGCGCGAGCTTTTCCCGAGCGTGTCGATATCGCATTCGGTCCAGAACCTGCCGTCCTTATCGGGCAGTTTTTCCTCGTAATTTCCGAACCGGGAGCCGCCGATACATTTGCCCGGAGCGTATTTTTCGAGACTTCCTCCGCTCCAGCCGAGCTTTTCGGCTTCCTTTTTCGTGATGTAATTCGACGGCAGACGGCCGTAAGTGCGGATATAGAGCGCGACGTCTTCCTTCGAGTCGTACGAGCCGTCCTCGGCGATCCCGCCGTCCGGCGGCTCCTCCGTCACGGTCGCTCCTTCCGTATCCCGGACGGATACGGTTTCCGGGACGGCGGTCTCCGGTCCCGCCTCCCCGGCGATCATCTCCGCCGCTTCGTTTATCCTGTCGCCGATAAACTCCGCGCACGACGCGAGCGAGAACAGAAGGATAAATAAGGTCAACAGCGATAACAGTTTTTTCATTCCGAAAACCTCCGTGTTTCAGCGTCAATTATATCAAACGGTCCTTTTTTTGTCAACTTTACGGGCCGTTACGGGTTGACGGGACGGCCCTTACGTGATATCATTAAATAAAATATTCTGGGAGGCCGATGTGATGGAACAGCTTGTGATGAGGTGGAGTATCGAGAGAACGCCGGATGAGCCGGAGGCGCCCGACTGGGGAGAATTCGTCTGCCGCACGTTCAACGGCTCGGACGAGGACGTCGACAAATGGCTCGATATCGTCCGGTACGGACTGAGCGACGGAAAGATGGCTCCGGAATCATTCTGGAAGATCATCAACGACCACGGCGCGATGGAACCGGATAAGCTCTTTATTGTCGAGTGCGGCGGCGACGCGGCGGCGACTCTCGCCGTTATCCCGAATTACGAGACGAAAGAGGGATATATCCACATGGTCGCCTGCAAGCCGGAATACCGCGGACGCGGAGTCGGCACGCGCCTCAACGCCGAGGCGGTGAGAACGCTTCACCGGATCGGGATGAGGACGGCTTACCTGACGACGGACGATTTCCGCATCCCGGCGATAAAGAGTTATCTCAGGGCGGGCTTCTACCCCGATATCGTCGACGAGGATCACCGCGCCCGGTGGGACGCCGTGACGGAAATAATTAACAGCGGAAAGAAAATCTGAAAAAAATCCCGGAAGGCTCGCGCGAGCCTTCCGGGATTTTGTCAAAAATACGAAAAATGCGGGTTTACGCACCCCCGCGATTGTTGACAAAGCATATATAAGATAGTATAATTTTTTTAGGTAATTATTTGTGCGCGGCACAAAAATACGATAAGGAGAACGAGCAAATGACGGCAAAGAAAACGTTATCACTCATTCTTGCGCTTTTGTTTATCATAAGCGCGCTTCCGGCAGCGACGCTGAGCGTGTCGGCGGACCCGCCGGAAAGCATCAGGCTGAACTACGATTCCTACGAGGAATACGTGGGGAAGTCGCTTGATCTTTACGTTTATTACGAACCATCCGACAATTGGGAGAGCTGCACCTGGGAGACGAGCGACGATTCGGTCGTCAGCATCAGTTATTCAAGCTCCGACTATTGCAGCGTGACGTTCACCGGCCTCGGAGAGGCGACGCTCACCGCCACGTCGGAGAGCGGCCTTACCGCGTCGTGCGCGTTCACGGTCAAGGCGTATCCCACGATAGATCTTGACGAGATCAAGTACATATCCGTCGGATACAGCGGCGACCCCGAGTACTTTGCCTTTACGCCGTCCGAGGACGGTTGGTACAGATTCTTCTCCATCGACGGGGTGGGAAATCCCGCCGAGCTGTACAGCACCAACGGGTACTACCTTTCCGGCTGCAAGTGGTATAACGACAGCAGGGATTTCCGCCTCGACTATCAGATGACCGCCGGCGAGACCTACGTTTATCAGGTCGGCGCGTACTCCTATTACGGCGGCGACGGATACAGCGTTCAGGTCGTAAAGATGGTCCCCCCGGATGAGATCTCACTCGACCGCTCGTCTTACGAGGGCTATCCGCTTGATTCGTTCAGACTGAACGTCAGTTATTCGCCCGATCTCGCCGTCAATGAAGAGATCACATGGACCTCGAGCGACTCCGAGGTCGCAAGCGTCAACTACTACGGAGAGGTGTATCTGAACTCTCCGGGTACGGCGACGATCACGGCGACTTCCGCGAGCGGACTTGAGGCGACGTGCGGCGTCGCCGTCCTTTCTCCCCTTCAGCTGACTCTCGGAGAGACGATGACGGCGGTCGTCAAGGACGAAAACGGGACCGGGTGCTTCGAATTCACGCCCGAGGAAGATATGACGATCGAGCTTCTCAGTATGGCGGACGACTCGATCCATCCTTCCTGCGAGGTCAGGGACGAGTACGGATCATACGTTGCGTCCGCTTACAGCGGAGGAGAAGGCAACAACTTCAAATTCAACTTCAACATTTACGCGGGCAGAAAGTATTTCATCCTTCCGGGCCTCGACAGAAGTGCTGACGAATACCCGGTAAGCTATGAATTCACGGCTTACCGTCTCGTCCCCGCCGAGTCGATCTCCTTCGCTCAGGGCGCCGAGGGCGAGGGACGCGTCAAGGACAGGATCAATCTGACGGTCGTTTTCGCGCCCGAGCGCGCCAAGAGCGAATACATCTACTGGTCGTCTTCCGATCCGAACGTTGCGACCGCCGAGTATTACGGACAGTACTGGAACGGTCTCGTGATCCTTCAGGGCGTCGGCGAAGCGACGATCACCGCAAGGACGAGCGAGACGAATCTCGAGGCGACTTTCCATGTCACCGTCAAGGATATGGAAGAGTTCGTCGTCGGAGAGACCAAAACGGTAACGCTCGTAAAAGGGAAGACCGTCAATTATAAATTTGTCGCTCCGGAGAACGGGAAATACGTCATATCCGCTCCGGACACGGACAGCTACGTCAGTCTCAGTATTTCAAAGAAGGACGGATACGCCGACGTCGATTGGCTCGGCGGAAGCGGATACGAATTCCGTCGCTCGATAAAGGCGAACGCGGGCGACGAGTTTACGTTCTCTCTGTCGAACAGCAGCGCGGAGGAGCCGTTTGACGTCATCGTCACTCTCGAGAAGCTTCCCGCCGCCGAGACGATCGTTATTCCCGAGTCCGTCGAGATCGAATTCGGAGACGGTTATTCGTTCGATCCCGGATTCCTCCCGGAGGGATGCGCGACGGAGGAGATCGTCTCGTGGACGAGCGACAACGAGGAGGTCGCGACGGTCACCTCATACGGTTACGTCGAGTCGGTCAGCGCCGGTACGGCGACCGTTACCGCGACGTCGGAAAACGGTCTTACCGCGTCGTGCGCGGTCACCGTTACGATGCCTCCGATCCTCACCGCGGGCGAACCGATGAGAGTCACCGCGGATAATTGCGATTCGCAGTCGTGTATGTTCCGTCCGACCGAGTCCGCCGAATACAGCTTCGGCGCGGACAACTTCTCGGAGGACAATTCGGTCAATATCAGAGTCGCCAAAGTGAACGGGTGGAACGTCGGCTCCTCATACGGAGAGACGCTGAACGTCAGCCTTGACGCCGACGCCTGGTACAAGGTATCGGTGAGCCTCAGGTCGTATCCGGACGGTCCCGTGACCTTCGATCTCAACGTCGCCGAAACGGTCGACGCGACCGGGATCCTGATCACCCCGGATTATCTTCCGGATATGTACGTCGGCAACAGCTTCAACCTCGAGGCGCAGGGTATTCCCTGGAACGGAAGAATTCCCAAGTTCACCTGGTCGTCCGACGACGATTCGGTCGCTACCGTCACGAGTTACGGATACGTCAGTCTTGTCGGCGTCGGGACCACCGTGATAAGAGCGATCGGCTCGAACGGCGTGAGCGGCGAATACGCCGTCACCGTTCTCGAGAACCCGCCGATCTCCGAGATCAGTCTCAGCAGTGATTCCATAAGCGCGATCGTCGGCGACGCCGGTCAGACGATCTTCGCGTACTCATATCCGTATAACCACAGGGACGAGACGATCACGTGGTCGACGAGCGACCCGTCGGTCGCGACGGTCGATCAGGACGGATACGTCACATACGTCGGCGAGGGAACAGCCGATATCACCGCGACGAGCGAGGGAGGCGTCAGCGCGACCTGCCGCGTCACGGTCAAGAGAGCGACGATCCTCACCGTGGACGTGCCCGCGCGCGTAAGTATCACGAGAAACGTGCGCGAGACAGCGCGTTTCACTCCGTCCGAGGACGGACTCTACTGCTTCGGCATATCAAACAACTCCAACCGGAATATCGTCCGTATGGAGATCACCAAGATCAACGGTCTGTTCCTCGGAATTACCAGCACCGGCATTTTCAAGTACAATCTCACGGCGGGGACCACGTACTCCCTGAGTTTCGACTTCTCCACGTGGTACGGCGGCGATAACAACGGTTCCTTCGACGTTACCGTCTCGCGCGCGGTACCCGCGGAAGCCGTCACCGTCTCAGACGGCGATTTCAAGGCTGGGTACGTCGGGAGCGATTACGGATTCTCGGCGAAGCTCGAGCCGTGGAACTCGATACCCGAGGAGATCGAATGGACGACGGCGGACCCGGAAATCGCTTCCGTCACCGAAGACGGAACGGTCACGTTCGTCTCGCCCGGCGAGACTGTTCTTACCGTGTCGATCCCGTCGGGTTCCTCGACGGACGTCACGCTGAGATCCGTCAGAAGGCCCGTGGCGACCGCTATCGGAATATCGAGAAAGGTCGTCGGGACGGTCGGTGACGAGAGATATCTCGACGTCAGTACGGTCCCCGAGGAGGCGGAGCTCGAAGAGATCGTATGGACTTCGTCCGATCCCGCGGTCGTCTCTGTCGAGGACGGACGTCTTGAATTCCTCGCCGAGGGTACGGCGACCGTCACCGCGACGACTGCAAGCGGTCTTTCGGCGACCTGTACCGTCACCGTTCTCGAGCCGATCATTCTGACCGAGGGCGAGACCGTGACGGTGGATATTACGGAAAACTACCGCACGAAGCTCCTCTTCACGCCCGAAGAGAGCGGCGAATACGCGTTCCTCGCCGACAACCCGACCGGCGACGGTCTGCGCGCCGAAGTCTATCTCTCGTATAACGGCGGCAAATCGTACAATTACGGTACGAACGGAGTCGTCGGAGGATATCTTGAGGCGGGTACGACGTACGTCGTCGCGGTGAATTTCACCAACTACAGAGGCAACGGAAACGGAACGGCGGACGTTACGGCGTCGAAGAGATGCCCCGCCGAGTCGATGACGGTCTCTCCGGAATCATTTTTCGGATATATCGGCAGCAGTTTTACCCCGGAAGCGGTCTTTGCTCCGTGGAACGCCGCGGATGAAAACGTCAACTGGTCGTCCTCCGATCCGTCGGTCGCCAAAGTCGAATACGGCGGCAGAATATCGCTGCTCACCGTCGGCGAGGCCGTGATAACGGGTACTTCGGAGAACGGTTTCACCGCGACGATGACCGTCAGCGTCAAAGAGCCGGAGCGGATCTCGCTCGACGAGACCAGGACGGTAAAGGTCGCCGCGCCCGGAGAGAGCGGATGCTTCATATTCACTCCCGAGGAGGACGGAGTCTACGCGTTCACCTCGATCTCAAAAGTCGACACCTACGGATACGTCAAGGATTCGGAGTGGAACACTCTCACTTATAACGACGACAGCGGCGAAGACAATAACTTCAGAGTTAAATACGCGATGAAGGGCGGAACGTCCTACATCCTTCAGGCGCAGCTGTATTCGACGAACGACACGGGAACGTTCGACGTTACGGTCACGACCGCCAAGACGCCGAGCGAGCTCGTCGTCACCAATCTGCCCGACAGGACCGAATACGTCGAGGGATTCGTCTCCGAGGCGCTCGATCTCACGGGTCTCCGCGTCAGAGTGAACTGGACCGACGGCACGTCGGACATCTGGTCATACGGACAGGAAGACAACAGCAGAGTCGGCGGAGAACAGATCTCGTACAGCACGTACAGCGCCAACGCCGGCTACGTCACCGTCACCTGCGAGGACAAGTCGGTCACGGTCCCGCTCGATCTCATCGAGGACCCGGTCGAGAGGATCGAGGTCGATAAGGAATCGGAACGCAAGTATTACGAAAACGCCGAGGGCCGGTTCGTAATGTTCACCGATCCCGTGACGCTCGACAGACGCGAGGTCTTCCGCTACGATGAACGGGATCCGAGCGACGCGGTCATCAGAGTGTTCTTCAAGGACGGGACCGAAAAGACGGTCAGCGTCGGAGACAGACTCGACGGATACCGCGTGTCGTGGAGCTCAAATCAGACGAACGTTCCGTGGACGCTCGGCGACAACCCGCTGACGGTCTCTTATCTCGGACACGAGGCGACGCTGACGGCCACCGTTCTCGAAAACCCGGTCGAATCCCTCGAGCTCGTATCAGGAACGGTCAGGCCGCTTGTCGAGGAAGTCGACGGATACGTGAACTCGTACTGGGACGACGTAACGGGCGACAGGATAGAGTATTTCAGATACTCGTATTCGTTCGAAAACGTCGTTCTGAAGATAAAATACGTTGACGGGACGGAGAAAGAGGTCACTCCGTATCAGAGCGTCGACGGATTCAGCGTATCGGTCTCCGACAACCAGATACTCGAGCCGTGGACGGTCGGAAACGAAAATCCGATCACGGTCTCTTACCTCGGCAAGTCCGCGACGATCTACGCCACGGTCACAGAGAACCCGATCGAGAGTCTCGAGCTCATATCCGCGCCGACCGCTTCGTACTATCTCGGCGATCCGGATTATATGTACGAATACGCGTGGGGCGAGAATGAATTCAGACCGTACGATCTCACCGGCTTCTCGTTCAGGGCGAACTTCAAGGACGGAACGAGCAAGGTCTATACCTCCGAAGAGATCAACGCCAACGCCAGGGAGATCGACGGTCACAGCTTCACGCTGACCGCCGGATATCCCGAGGAACCGGACGACGCGTTCCCGGTCATCTTCGGGTACATGGGCTTCACCCTTGATTACACAGTCGTTGTCGAGAACTCCCCGATCTTGTCGATCGAGGTCACGAAGGGTCCCGACAATCCGAATTATACGAACTACACTTATCCCGACTACAACGGAATGGCGCTGCGGATCACCCGCACCGACGGCGCCGTCTCCAACGTCACCGTAACGTCCGCAAACTCGTCGTACGGGGCTGACGAAAGAAGAGGCACGTTCTTCAGCATCAACGTCGGCGGCGAAAAGGCGTATATCGTCAGAACGAACGGACAGCTTGAGATCAGGATGCTCGGAAAGAGAGCGGCGTTAGAGGGACTTGTCAACGTCGACGAGAGAGAGACCGCCGGTCTCAAACTCGTGAGATTCTCCGAGGACGTTCCCGGGTTCACCGCCGTCGTTACCTACGTGGGCGGAGAACAGGCGACCGTCTCCCACTATGATCACGTCGCCACGGCGACTTTGGGAGATAATGAACAGATAATGTTCTTCAGGACCGACAACGGTATCCTCAGCAGCGGAGTGTTCAAAGAAGACAACGGAACGACGTACTTCTGGGCGTACGGATGGGAGAACTTCATCGATCCTTCGGGAACGATGACGTTCATCTACACCTATCCGGACGGCACGCTTCTCCTTACCGGATATATCGCCCGCGGCACCGTCGCGACGATCCCGGTCAAGATGTTCGACGACAACATCGGAGCGATCGCCGAGGGCGCGTTCAGCGCGCGCGACGATCTCACCGAGATCCGGTTTGAAGGAACGAGAGCTCAGTGGAACGAGATCGTCGGTTCGACCGATATCGGAATAGGCGGCGGCGTCAAGGTCGTCTGCTCCGACGATAACGTGCCGCACGTTCACAGCTACACGGAGACCGTGACTCCTCCGACCTGCACGGAGCAGGGCTACACGCCTCATTCCTGCGCCTGCGGCGCAAGCTACGTCGACACTTACGTGCCGGCGCTCGGCCACAGCTTCGGCGAGTGGAGAGTTACGACTCCTCCGACGTGCACCGGAAAGGGCATCGAGACGCGCGCCTGCACGCGCTGCGGAGCGACGGAGGAGAGAGACGTTCCCGCCAAGGGTCACACCTATACCGACACGGTCGTTCCTCCGACCTGCACGGAGCAGGGCTACACGGCTCACGTCTGCGAGTGCGGAGACAGCTATAACGACAGCTTCACCCCGGCGCTCGGTCACGACTTCGGCGAATGGACCGTCAAGGACGCTCCGACCTGCACGGAAAAGGGCGTCGAGGAACGCGTCTGCTCGCGCTGCGGAGCGACCGAGGAGAGAGACGCTCCCGCCAAGGGCCACACCTACGTTGATACCGTTACAGAGCCCACCTGCACGGAGCAGGGATATACGACGCACGTTTGCTCCGTATGCGGCGACACCTACGTTGACTCCTACGTCCGCGCGACCGGACACGTCTGGGGTCCGTGGACGGTCGTCACGCCCGCGACCGAGACCGAGGAGGGACTCGAAAGAAGAGTCTGTCTCACCGATCCCGCGCACGTTGAGGAAAGAGCGATCTCCGTCGGAACGCACGTACACACCATGAACGAGGTCGCCGGTACTCCCGCGACCTGCACGGAAGACGGGTCGATCACCTACTACGTCTGCTCCGGATGCGGAAGATATTTCGCCGATCCCGAGGGGAACGAAGAGATCGAATCCGAGCACACGGTCATCCCGGCGCTCGGCCACGACTTCGGCGAGTGGACGGTGAAGACTCCCGCGACCTGCACCGACGCGGGAACGGATGAGAGGGCCTGCTCGAGATGCGACGCGAAGGAGACGCGTCCTCTCGCGGCGACCGGTCACGACTACGCGGAGACGGTCACCGCTCCGACCTGCACCGAACAGGGATATACGACGCACGCCTGCCGCAACTGCGGCGACAGCTACGTCGACACGTACACCGCCGCGCTCGGCCACGATTTCGGCGAGTGGACGGTAAAGAAGGCGGCTTCTTGCATCGCGGCGGGCTCCGACGAGAGAGTCTGCTCACGCTGCGGCGAGAAGGAGACGAGAGCTACCGAGCCGACGGGTCACAGCTACACCGATACCGTCACCGCGCCGACCTGCACCGCGCAGGGATACACGACGCACACCTGCTCGAAGTGCGGAGACAGCTACGCCGACACTTATACCGCGGCGCTCGGCCACGACTTCGGCAAGGACGGCAAGAACCCGACCTGCACGCGCTGCGGCGCAAAGAATCCGAACTTCACGCCTCAGACCTTCAAGGACGTCCCGGCAGACGCGTTCTTCGCCGAGCCCGTAAGCTGGGCGGTCGCGAACGGGATCACCGCGGGCACCGGTAAAAACACGTTCTCACCCGAGGAGGGATGTACTCGCGGTCAGGTCGTCACGTTCCTGTGGCGCGCGGCCGGTCAGCCCGAGCCGAAGACCTCGAACAATCCCTTCAAGGACGTCAAGAGCGACGACTACTATTACAAGGCGGTCCTCTGGGCGGTCGAAAACGGCGTCACCGCCGGAACGAGCAAGACGACGTTCTCGCCGAACGACGTCTGCACCCGCGCTCAGATCGTCACGTTCATGTGGCGCGCGAACGGTCAGCCGACTCCGAAGAGCTCGACCAACCCGTTCAAGGACGTGAAGGCGGGCGATTACTTCGCGACCGCGGTCCTCTGGGCGGTGGAGAACAAGATCACTCTCGGAACGAGCTCGAACACCTTCTCGCCTGAGGACACCTGCACGAGAGGCCAGGTCGTGACGTTCCTCTACAGAAACGTCAAATAAGAGAGATCGGGGTAATATGGACAAAGTAACGCTGATGTTTCCCGGCTTCAGGACCAAGGCGTTCACGCTGAGCTTCGACGACGGGCTTGACACCGATATCCGCCTTGCCGGAGTAATGAAGAAATACGGAATAAAAGGGACGTTCAACGTCAATTCCGGTCTCTTCTCGCCGGAGGGGACGGTCAAGCCCGCGGGGAGGGACAGTATCCCGCTGACCGTGAGTCAGGCGAAGGAGCTGTTCTCCGACCCGGACTTTGAGGTCGCGTCGCACGGTTATCGCCATATCGCCCTCGGTCACACGGGCGGCGCCGACGCGATGATGGACGTTCTGAACGACAGGATCACCCTCGAGCGGACGTTCGGACGGCTCGTCCGGGGCTTCGCGGTCCCGTATTCGAGCTATAACGACGACGTCAGGACGATGGTACGCCTCGCGGGCTTCGCGTGGGCGAGAGGCGGAGGAAGGAAGACCGATTTCCTTCTTCCGCGCGAGGACGAGTGGTACGACTGGACCGGGATCGGTCAGCTCGACGGCGCGGTCGACGATCTTATCGACCGGTTCGTCGGCGAGCCGAACCTCTACTACCACGGACAGCTTCTGATGCTGTACGGTCACTCGTACGAGTTCGAGAACGTCGACGGACTGTGGGAAAAGGCCGAGGAAAGGTTCCGCAAGCTCGTTTCGTGCGAGGAGATCTGGTTCGCGACGAACTCGGAGATCCACGAGTACGTCAGGGCGTTCCGGGGACTCGTCTATTACGCCGATATGAGCGCGGCTTACAATCCCGCCCGTGTCGACGTCTTCCTCCGGTGCGACGACGGCAAGTTCCGCATACCGGCGGGAAAAGAAGCGAAAATTTAAGACCGGAGGGGAGCGACGCTTCTATGTGTTCGCTCCCCTTTTTTTCGGAAACGAAAAAAACTATTGACACCGTGTCAGTAACGTGATATAATCAATTTACTGACACGGTGTCAGTATATTTTCATCGAGCGGAGGACTGCTATGGCAACAAGAGAATCACCGGAAATCAGGGAAGGGGAGATACTAAACGCCTGCGAAAAGCTCTACGAGAAGAGATGTATAAAGGCGATGACGATCAAAGACATCAGCGAGGAAACGTCCTTCTCGCGTCCGTCGATCTACAATTATTTCCATAGCGTGGAGGAGATTTTTTTCAGACTGTTCGAGCGCGAGTATCTTCTCTGGTGCGACGACCTTGAGAAGATCGACTCGGAGAGGACCGCGCCGGAGGATCTTCCGCGGAAGCTCGTCCGATCACTCGAGAACAGAAAACTTATGCTCAGACTTCTTTCGGACAATATTTACGGTATCCTGTACTCGATCGAAAACAGCAGCCGGATCGAGCGGCAGATCTCCTTTGAGAGGTCGTACATAAAAAGTATTGCCATATTCGATTCGGTCCTGAAGAAAACGTTTCCCGGAAGATCCGATACGGAACGCGAAAAAATGAGAAACGTTTCGTTCTGTTTTTTGGAGGGGATCTACACATACGCCGCCGTCACGCCTTATCAGATCGGAATAATGAAGATCGCCGGAATGGAGTTTGAAAAAAGAAGCATTTTCGAGATCGCGCTCGAGGGGTTTGAAGTAATATTAAGATAACGGAGGAAAAGAAATGTTCAACGAATCATTGACGCTTTCAAACAGAGTCGTAATACCGCAGCTCGCTCTCGGCACATGGCTTATCGACGACGGCAAGGCTGCCGATGCCGTCAGAGCCGCCGTGGAGATCGGATAGAGATAAACCGAAAGAGTTATGATTTGAAGATCAACGGGAAGTCTGTCCCCGTTCCTTCGAAAGAATTCGAACTGCTTTATTTCCTTGCGCTGAACGCCGGCAAAGCGTTCACCCGGGATCAACTGCTCGACAGGGTATGGGGATTCGACTATCTCGGAAATTCCCGCACGGTCGACGTTCACATCAAGCGGCTCAGAGAAAAGCTGAAGGACGCTTCGGATAAATGGTGCATAAAAACCGTTTTCGGAGTCGGGTATAAATTTGAACTGTTATCGTGAAACAATCATTATTTACAGTATTATTCGGAGGATCATTTATGAAAAAGATGCTGATATCAATCATACTGGCGCTTATTACGGCAATCGGTATGATCTCCTCTCCTTCACCAGCAGGCGCGGATTCTTCAACTGTTCCGCCGAAAGTATTGGTAGCTTATTTTTCCTGTACCGGAGGGACGCAAAAAATTGCGGGGTATATTGCCGAAACACTGAACGCGGCGTTATACGGGATAAATCCCGAAGCGCCGTATACTTCGGAAGATTTGAACTACAGCGACGGTTCTGCCCGCGCGGCCCGCGAGCAGAATGATCCGAATGCCCGACCGCAGATAAGCGGGAGGGTTGAGGATTTCGATGATTACGACGTCATATTCATCGGTTACCCCATCTGGTTCGGACAGGCGCCGAAAATCATGTATACCTTTGTTGAAAGCTATGATTTCTCCGGCAAAACGGTCATCCCCTTCTGCACGTCAGGCAGCAGCGGTATCGGGTCCAGCGCGGCGAACCTCAGCGGAAGTACGGTCGATGCGATTTGGCAGACGGGCGCCCGATTCAGCGCCGACGCGTCAAAAACTTCTGTCGCAAATTGGGTAAACGGACTCGAATTTCCGTCTGTCGCTTCCGGTCATGACTGTCCGTCTGCGCACCTGAAGGATGTGGACGCCGACGCGTGGTATCACGAGTATGTGGATTATGTGGTCGGGAAGGGTCTGATGAAGGGAACGGCGGCGGATAAGTTCGACCCCGGCGTTACCACCACAAGGGCAATGATCGTGACGATCCTTTATCGTCTGGAGAATGAGCCTGCTGTCAGCGGCACAAGTCCCTTTGACGACGTGGCTGCCGGACAGTGGTATACCGAGGCCGTAATCTGGGCAAACGCCAACGGCATAGTAAAAGGCTACGGAGACGGCGGATTCGGACCGATGGACATCATTACCCGCGAACAGTTTGCCGCAATTTTGTATCGCTGTTCCGAATTCAAGGGCTATGACGTGAACAAGGCGGCTGACCTCTCCCGTTATACCGACTCATCCGCTGTCAGCGAATGGGCGCTCGCCCCCATGAAGTGGGCAAACGCCGAAAATATCATTACGGGGCGCACGGCGACCGCTCTCGTACCCGGCGGAGAAGCTACCCGCGCGGAAGCGGCGGCGATTTTCACGCGATTTTCCGATTTGATCGCGGAGGATCCGTACGAGGACCTCATTGGAACGATAAGGCTCGAAACGGAGACCGGACGGGATGTGGAGTCGAAGAAGGAATACATCGGAACGACGTTTTCACTTTCCGCTCCCGACGGACGCGGGATCACGTATGACGAGATCAGCATCAGAGGCAGGGGGCAGGCGAGCTGGGGACTTGAAAAGAAGTCGTACAAGCTGAAATTCCCGGAGAAGGTCTGCCTTATGGATGACTCGGGGAGCGGCGTGAAGGCGAAGGACTGGACGCTCATCGCCTGTCACTCCGACAAGTCGCTCATACGGAACTATCTCGGCTTTAAGCTGGCGTCAAAGCTCGACGGTATCGAATGGACGCCGTACGGCGAACTCGTCCACGTATACCTCAACGGCGAGTACAGGGGAGTTTATCTTCTTTCCGAACACGTTGAGGTCGCTAAGGGAAGGGTCGACATCAAGGACGGGACGAAAGACAACATCGGATTCCTCATCGAGTACGATTCTTGGGCGACGGGCGACTATAACAGCGATATGTTCTCCTCATCGGGGATCAAATACTCGGTCCAGAGCGATTTCGGGAACACCGATCAGGTGATCGCGATGAAGTGTCACCTCGAGACGGTCTTTAACGCCGTCAGGGAAGGCGACAGGGAGAAGATTGAACGACTCGTCGACCTCAGGTCCGCAATCGATATTTACCTTATCAACGAGGTTTATCGGAACAACGACGTCGACTGGTCTTCATTCTTTATGTATTTCAAGGAGCCGCAGGGAAAGCTGTTCTTCGGCCCGGTCTGGGATCTGAACCTCGCGTTCGGAAATTCGTCGGAGCAGACGTCGACGTCCGGTCTCGCCGTCGGTCATATAATTTCAACTACCGGTAAGTATAAGGGTATCAGGAACGAATGGCTCGCCGCTTTCCTCTCGAACGAGTGGTTCAGGGAAATGGCGGCGGAGAGATGGAAAGAAATAAAGGACGCCCTGAGATCGACGGCGGCGGCTGAGATCGCGGGCGTAAAAGCGAAGATCGCCGATCTCGAACGCAACTTTACGGTATGGGATGTCCTCAACACCGCGCTCGGTCAGGAGCCGGCGGAAACGCTTCGTTTCAAGTCGTGTCTTGAAAACGTCGGATACGTCGAAAACTGGCTGAACTCACGTATCGACTGGCTCGACGGATACTATTCGTCGGACGCGTTCATAAAGGGCTACCCCGCCGACAGGACGAAGATCGATCCCGGAGCGATCGGTAACACGGATCCCGTCGAGGCGCACGACAGATGGGTTATTCCCGACTGGTTCGGGGGAGAAAAAGAAGTTCAGTATATGGTCGACAACATCGAGATCCTTTGCGGTATCACGCGCGGAAGAATCGAGGTGAAGCTCGGCGGGTACGGTACGATGACCGCGGCGAACGTGACGACGGTCGTTCTCGGAGAGACGATGAACGCCGACACCGAAAGATACGAGATGTTCTTCGACGAGGACGAATTCGAGGACGCGCGGGAACAGTACCACGGTCTCGGAAACGGACAGTCGATAATCTTCGAGCTGAAAACCGGGATCAGGGATAAGATTACCGGCGACGAATCGACGCTCATGAAGGTAAAGTATACGTTTACGAAGGATCTGTCCCTGAACGGGAGATTCGGAGAATAAAGAAAAGTCCGTCCCGATCGGTTGAAAAGCCGGTCGGGACGGACAGTTCGTTCTTTGACAATTTCCGAAAAAAATAAAAAAATCTCTTGACAGGGAAGAAAATGCGGTATATAATAGATTTCACAAAACGGAACAAAAGTTCCGAAAAAGGATCGGGAGGCGGAAATGAGGAGCAAAGACCCCGTAAATTACGGCAAAATAACCGACTTCATCAACCGTTTCGCCGACCGGTTCGGCTATTCTCCGTCGATGACGGAGATCTCCGAAGGGACGGGGATCCCGAAGACGACGGTCCATCGGTACATCGCCGAGATGAGGGAAAAGGGCGAGCTTGAGCTGACCGGTCACCGGACGCTGAACGTCGCGGGAACGCGGCGGGACGCGGTGCGCGTCCCGGTGCTCGGCGCGGTCTCCTGCGGCGTTCCGAAGTTCGCCGAGGAGAACATCGAGGAATACGTCCGTCTTCCCGCGTCGCTGTTCGGCGACGGCGACTTCTTCATCCTCCGCGCGTCGGGCGACAGTATGATCGGCGCGGGGATCGACGACGGAGATCTTGTACTTGTAAAGCGGCAGGACCGAGCGAGGGCGGGGCAGATCGTCGTGGCTCTCACGGGCGACGAGGCGACGCTCAAGCGGTTTTACCCGGAGCCGGAAAGGCGGCGCGTCCGCCTTCACCCGGAGAATCCGGAGCTTGAAGATATATACGTTGACGATTGTCTGGTGCAGGGGGTCGCCGTCAAGGTGATCAAGGACGTGGTATAAAAGGAGGATAAGATGAATAACGAATTTGCACGCGGATTCGCCGAGGGACGGCTGTCGACTCAGCCGAAATGGATAAACGTAAAGGACCGTATGCCGGATAAGGACGGCGTCTACTACACGATTACGGAGCTCCAGCGCGACGTTCCGTTCGCAAGAAAGGGAACGATAAGCATCGACGTCACCGTCGACCTCATCGACGGGAAGTGGTGGCAGCGAGACGACACGTGGAAGGTGATCTACTGGGCGGAGCCGATCCGCCTCGACGTCCCCGCCGAATTCGTCGGGAGGCCCCGTCTCTGCGCGATTTGAAAAAAAAAGCGGTGTGATCCCGACCGGGATCACACCGCTTTTTTATTCGTCATTCTTTTCTTTGATATTTTCAATGTTTTCCGTGCTTCCGCCGCCGGTGTCGTCCGGATCGCGGAACTCGCCCTTTTCGACAAGTCTCAGGAACGCGTCGACGACGTCCGACGCGAGCTGCTGACCGGAAACCTCTTTGATGATCGAAACGACCTTGTCGAAATTCATGCGATTCCGGTACGGACGGTTCGAGTACATCGCGTCGAAGCAGTCGGCGACGGCGATGATCTGCGCGACCCGCGGGATCTCGTCGCCCTTGAGGTGACCCGGGTATCCGCGTCCGTCGGGACGCTCGTGATGCGCCTGAGCGCCCGTTGCGAGCTCCGGCATGATGTGGATCTCCTTGAGCGCGTCGTATCCGAGCGAGGTGTGTAACTTAATGATCTCATATTCGTCGTCCGTCAGTTTGCCGGGCTTGTTGAGCACCTCCGGGGGAACGCCGATCTTTCCGATATCGTGGAGAAGGGCGATGCGGTGGAATTTTTCGATCGTCTCGTCGTCGTATCCGAGTTCTTTTGCCAGCATACTCGTATATTTTGCGACGCGGAATGAATGACCGTTCGTATATTTGTCCTTCATATCGATGACCTTCGCGAACGCTTCCGTGATCTCGCTGATCAGGGTCATCGTCTCCTTGTGTTTCTTTTCGAGCTTCCTGATCCTCGCGCGCACGTAACGGCGGACCGCCTCTTCGAGCGCGAAAAGGATCAGCAGCGAGACGAGGATCATGAACCAGAGATTTTCATACAGCTTCTTCTCTTTTGTGATCACAAAGCTGAACTCCTTGTTCCCCTGACCCATCGAATCCTTGATTTCGAGGATGAAACGGTACGTACCGCCGCGGAGGTTCGTGTAGTCAACGGGAACGAGGTCGCTTCGCGAGACGGTCGTCATTTCCTGGTCGAAGCCGTCGAGCTGATAGCTGATCTGCGGGTTTATAAGCGAGTAGTTGTATACGAAGCTGAAGACCGTCAGCTTTTTCGTGCTTGACGGAATGACGAAGGAGCCGTTCTCATTCGGGTAGATGTTCTCGCCGTCGGCTTCCACAAACGGCACCGCGGCTTTCAGATTGCTGACGCTCTCGAACCGACGCTCTATATTCACCTTGACAACGCCCGTCGTTCCGGCGATATAAAGGTCGCCGTCATCGGTCAGCTCGCTGTAGGAATTCGCGGTGGTTATGCAGGAAAGACCGTTGTCCCTGCCGTAGAACACCGGGGAGATCGCGCCGTTCGCCTCCAATTCCTCGCACGGAGAAACGTAGATGCCGTTTCCGGCGAGGATCCAGACGTCGCCTCGGCTGTTTTCGTACAGGTCGAAGTTGTTAGGATACGGAAAATTCCTCACCGTCTCGACGCGGTAATCGGAATCCATAAATGAAACGGAATTCGCCGTGATGATCCAGAACAGGCCCCGGTCGGGATCGCGTTTGATCCTCATTACTACCTCGGAGCCGAGTCCGTCGTTCACGCCGATATGACGGGTCCCCTCGTTTCCGATGATATAGATCCCTCCGCCGTCGGAGCCGAGGATCATATCGTCGTGAGCGCCCTCCGTAACGGTGAGGATCTCGGTGTTGACGATCCCCGACCCGGCGCTGTAGCTTTTCGTGACGCGGTCGCCCTCTATCAGGCTGATCCCGCCCGTGTTTGCGACCATAATAACGCCGTCGGAGCGTTCGCTGACCACGCGGACGCGGTCGGACAGCAGACCGTCGTCAACGGTAAAAGCGGTGATCTCTCCGTGATCGTAACGGAGCAGACCGTGCCTGCGCCAGGTTGAGATCCAGACCCTTCCCCGGCTGTCCCTGATTATCGAACGGATGCGGACGCCGTCGAGGAATTCAAGCAGATCGGACGCGTTGAGATCGACGCCGGACGCGGTGACCGCGCGGGTCAGAGGCATTTTTTCAACTCTCTTTCCGTCTTCGATGACGATGAGACCGGAATCCGTCGCAATGAAAAGCTGATCGCCGTTCATACAGGTCGCGTTGACGACGGAAGCCGGCAGATCGTATCGCTCGAAGATATCGGAGAATTGATTCGGAACGACCTTCATAACGCCCTGACGGGTGGACACGAACCAGAGGTTGCCCTCGTAGTCGGTCATCACGTGGCTGACCGAGTTGTCCATCGGGACGTTTTCAAGCAGGTGGAAACCCGACTCGTTGATATTGCCGATACCGTTTCCGGCGCAGATCCATATCTGCCCGTCGATATATTCAAACCGTTCCACAAGAGAGAGCGGCGCGATGTCCCTTACAATAAGATCGTCGAAGTTATTTTTCAGCGTCCCGTAATAAACCTCGGAGTCCTCCGTCCCGAGATAGACGGCGCCGGGGACGACCGGGTCGGGAAGAATGCCGATCACGCCCCCGACGCTGCAGTCGTCCGCGCCGATAAACGTCTCGGTTTCCCCGTCGCGGAGACTGAAAAGATCGCCGTTCTGCGTCAGGCCGTAAATCAAGCCGTCCGGCCCTATGCGTATATCGTGGATGTACGTGTCTTTGATTCCCGGCTCGCGGATCGCTTTAAGATCGCGGTCTTTGTCTATGGTACATATCCCCGACGTGGTCGCAACGTAGATAATACCGTTTTTGTCCTCGGTGATGGCGCGGACGCTCGAAGAACCGAGGCCGTCCCGGATATCCCAGATGCGGAATTCACCGCGCTCCATGACCGCGACGCCGTTGGCGTTGGTGCCGATCCACAGTCTGTCGCCGCTGTCGACAAAAAGACTTGTAACGCTGGTAATACCGCCGGTCGAATCCATACGCTCGAACGTATTCCCGTCGTAGCGGATCAGTCCCGCGTAGCTTCCGATCCAGATAAAGCCGTCGTTCGTCTCCGCGATGGCGTTGGCTTCGGACGTCGGCAGTCCGTTCGTGATATCGTAAAGCACGGCTGAAAAGCCCTCGCTGAGCCCGGTGGGGTCGACAGAGAGCGCCTTGTTGATATTGCCCGACGCGTTTTCCGCCGTCGGTCCGTCGCCCGGATCGGCGAAGCAGACGCCTGACAGCTGAAGAACGGTCAGCGCCGATAACGCCGCGCACAGGAAAACGATAATACTCTTTTTCTTTTTTTCTCCGAAAAATCTGACGCGCATTTTATTTTCCTTTATTATTCCCGACCGATCATCCCGTCGGCGATCTCGGCCGCGCGGCGGATGAGAGCGGGACACGGTCTTTTTTTGTAAAACTCCGGCGTGCGGGGCTCCGGATCGCCTCCGACGGCGACGGTCGCTCCGGCCCCGGCGAGCAGCTCGCGGCATACGATCGAACCGAACTCCTCCGAGAAACGGCGGGCGAATTCGCGCACCGTTTCGTAGTGGCGCTTTTTTTCTTCGGGAACTCCGGGCTCGGAATAGCCCCTGACCGCGCCGAGAACGAGAAGCGCGCCGCTTACCGCCCCGCAGACCTCGCGGAGCCGTCCCATACCGCCTCCGAACGATGAGGCGAGTCTTGCCGCCTCCTCCGTTTCAAGGCCGGTCACGTCGGAAAACGCGCAGAAAACCGCCTGCGCGCAGTTATACCCCTCGTAAAACAGTTTTTCCGCCCTGTCTCCTCTTTCGCTCATACGGTCCCTCCCGAAAAAGACCGGCGGTCATCTCAAACCGCCGGTCTGTCTGTCATTTTCAGAATTTGCCCGCTTTCGCGGCTTCCTCGACGGAAACGGCGACGGAGACGGTCATACCGACCATCGGGTTGTTGCCCGCGCCGATGAGGCCCATCATTTCAACGTGAGCGGGAACTGACGACGACCCTGCGAACTGAGCGTCGGAGTGCATCCTGCCCATCGTGTCGGTCATTCCGTAGGAAGCGGGACCCGCCGCCATGTTGTCCGGGTGAAGCGTTCTTCCCGTACCGCCGCCCGACGCGACGGAGAAGTACTTCTTGCCCGCCTCGACGCGCTCCTTCTTGTAGGTGCCGGCGACGGGGTGCTGGAATCTCGTCGGATTCGTGGAGTTTCCGGTGATCGAGACGTCCACGTTCTCGTGCCACATGATCGCGACGCCTTCCTGAACGTCGTTCGCTCCGTAGCAGTTGACCTTGGCGCGCGAGCTGTTCGGATCCTTCGAGTAGCACTTGCGGGAAATCTCCTTCAGCTCTCCCGTGAAGTAATCGTACTCGGTCTCAACGAACGTGAAGCCGTTGATGCGGGAGATGACCTGCGCGGCGTCCTTGCCGAGGCCGTTGAGGATGACGCGGAGCGGCTTCGATCTTACCTTGTTCGCCTTCTCGGCGATACCGATCGCGCCTTCCGCGGCGGCAAACGACTCGTGACCCGCGAGGAACGCGAAGCACTCGGTGTCCTCTTCGAGGAGCATCTTGCCGAGGTTGCCGTGGCCGAGGCCAACTTTTCTTCTGTCCGCGACGGAGCCGGGGATGCAGAACGACTGGAGTCCCTCGCCGATAGCGGCGGCGGCGTCTGCGGCGCGGCGGCAGTTTTTCCTGATCGCGATAGCGGCGCCGACGGTGTACGCCCATTTTGCGTTTTCAAAGCAGATGGGCTGGATCTTCTCGATCATGTGATAGACGTCGAGTCCGGCGTCCTTCGTGATCTTTTCGGCTTCTTCGATAGAGCCGATCCCGTATTCGGCGAGCTTTGCGAGTATCTGTTTTTCTCTTCTCTCGTATGATTCGAAATTGATCATCGCTTTATCCTCCCTTATGCCTTCCTCGGGTCGATGAACTTGACGGCGTCGTCTACGCGTCCGTACTGGCCGGACGCCTTTTTGAGCGCCTCAGCGGGCTCGTCGCCCTTCTTGATGAAGTCCATCATCTTGCCGAAATTGACGTATTTGTAACCGATGATCTCATCGTTTTCATCGAGCGCGAGATCGGTGATGTATCCTTCGGTGAGTTCGAGGTAGCGGGGACCCTTTTCAAGCGTGCCGTAGGTCGTGCCGACCATCGACCTCGTCCCTTTTCCGAGGTCCTCGAGCCCCGCGCCGATCTGCAGGCCGCCCTCGGAGAACGCGCTCTGCGATCTTCCGTAGACGATCTGAAGGAAGAGCTCTCTCATCGCGGTGTTGATCGCGTCGCAGACGAGGTCCGTGTTGAGAGCTTCAAGAAGGGTGAGACCCGGAAGGATCTCCGCCGCCATAGCCGCCGAGTGAGTCATGCCGGAGCATCCGATCGTCTCGACGAGAGCTTCCTGAATGACGCCGTCCTTGACGTTGAGCGAGAGCTTGCAGCCGCCCTGCTGAGGAGCGCACCAGCCTATGCCGTGAGTATAGCCGGAAACATCCTTGATTTCGCGGGATTTGACCCATTTGCCTTCCTCCGGGATCGGAGCGGCGCCGTGATGCACGCCCTGATGAACGGGGCACATCCCTTTGACTTCTGCTGAATAAATCATAAAAATCCGCCTCCTGTGACGTTATTCGCCGAGCGATCGCGGAACGCCGTCCGGACCGCCTCTTTTTCCGCATAAAAGTATACCAAATAACGGCGGCGATTTCAAGTAAAAATGAAAGAATTTGAGCGTTAAACCGAAAAATCAGAATTTGACGGTGCGAGGCGGTTCCGTGAATGAGAAAAACGACGCCTCGGCGCTTCCGAAAGCGAGCACGACCGTGTTTCCGTCGTCCTCGTCATACATCCGACGGAGCTCCGGGTACGCGTCGAGCATCGCGGCGCGCGCCTCTCTCCTGTCGTCCTCGAAGAGCTCTCCCGACAGGCGTATCCACCTCCCGCCGTCGAAAGCCGTGATCTCGACCTTCGGATTCTTTACGATCTCACGGAAGACCGATTTTTTCTTGCCCGTCTGTATTTCGAGCTTCCCGTCGAACACATGGACCGTTCCGAACGGGCGGACGCGCGGGCGGTCGCCGTCGACCGTCGCGAGGTAATAAGTCCCGCACTTTTTCAGAAATTCATATACTTCGTTCATTTCAGGTACCTCCTTTTTTCATTATTTTACCATAAAAGAAAGGCGCTGACAACCGCGATATTGACATCGCGGAGTCAGATTGATATAATTATTAAAGCGACTTCGGGTAAAGATCGCGCCGTACGCGGCGCGGGGAGGAATAAACAATGAACAGGATAATCAAAACGGCGGCGGCTCTGCTCGCCATGATCCTCGCGGCGGGCCTGTTTTTCGGGTGCGGCGCCGCAAAAGAAGGCGGCGAAACGAAGCCCGCGGCGGACGGATCGGAGTCGGCGCGTGAGAGCGCGCCTGTCGGAACGGAGGAGGAAGCGAACGTGATACCGCTTCCCGCCCTTGACGTCGGCGTTACGTTCAGTTGGGGCAGATTCGATCAGGACGGCGTCCCGGAGAACGGCGCCGAACCGATCGAGTGGACGGTTTTGAAAGAGGAAAACGGCAGATATCTCGCCGTCTCGCGCGAGGCGCTCGAATGTATGGCGTTCAGCGCGTCCGACAAGGGCGACTCGTGGGCCGACAGCTCGG
This sequence comes from Clostridia bacterium, assembly GCA_017444735.1. Lineage (GTDB taxonomy): Bacteria > Bacillota > Clostridia > Oscillospirales > CAG-272 > RUG11130. The sequence continues at coordinate 53,868 of JAFSWB010000025.1, forward strand.
TCAGAGAATGGCTGAACGGCGAGTTCTTTGACGGCGCTTTTGTCGCCGCCGAAAAAGAGCTGATCCCCGAGAGCGGAGGGGACTTCATCTTCCTTCTCAGCGTCGGGGAGGCGGAAGAGCTGTTCGAGGACGACGCCGCCCGCGTCGCCGTCGGGACGGAGCACGCTTACAAGAACGGTCTTTTCAAGACCGCGGGGGGCGGATGCTGGTGGTGGCTCAGAACGCCCGGAGAAGAGAAGGGCAATATCGCGGGAGTCGACGCGAACGGCGTCGTCTCCGCACGGGGCAATTCGGCTTATCGCCTGACGCACGCCGTCCGTCCCGCAATGTGGATAAAACCCGATTGACCGTCGATAGAAAATCAGTGTAAAAGGGGCTGTCGCACTTAGCGCAGATCGAAAAAGCACGGGTTAAAAATCGAATAAAGCAAACAGAAATCCGTAGTTTTCATCTTTTTGAGGTGAAAATCCTACGGATTTTTCCATTTTATGTGCTTTTTCTATCGC
>JAFSWB010000026.1 GCA_017444735.1 Clostridia bacterium
CCCGACGACGGGCGCCCCTCTCTTAAAAACTTTTTCAGTTCCCCCTTGACAATTTAACCGAGACATTATATAATTTAACAAATGATAATTAAATACGGAGGATATTCACAATGAAAAAGATCATCGGAGTCGTTCTGACGGTCGCGCTTTTCCTCTCCGTTCTCTCGGCCGCGGCGTACGCCGACGGCGGGACGCCGGACCACGAGCACGAATACACGCCCGCCGTCACCGAGCCGACGTGTACGGAGGGCGGGTATACGACTTATACCTGCGAAGAGTGCGGCGACACGTATAAGGGAGACGAGACCGCCCCGCTCGGCCACGATTGGGGAGAGGGGACCGTCGTGAAAGAGGCGACGGAAAAATCGAAGGGTGAGAAAAAATTCGTCTGCTCGCGCTGCGGAGAAGAGAAGGCGGAGGAGATCCCCCGCGCGACGCGCGAGCTCGTCGATTCGACGGCGTCGTTCAGGGACGTCGTGAAGACCGACTGGTTCGTCTCCTCGGTCGATTACGTTCTGACGTACGGACTGATGGTCGGAACGAGCGCGACGAGGTTCGAGCCGGAATCGGGGATGACGCGCGCGATGATCGTCACCGTCCTGTGGAGATACGAGGGCTCGCCCGTCGGCTTTGCGAATAATTTCAAGGACGTCCCGGCGGATCAGTGGTACGCTGACGCCGTCTCATGGGCGGGAGAAAACGGGATCGTCGCCGGAACGGGCGGCGGCAGGTACGAACCCGACGGGCTCGTCACGAGAGAACAGCTCGCGACGATAATGTACCGTTATACCGGATATATCGGCAGTTCCGCCGAGCCGTCCGGCAATTTCGCCGATTTTTACGACGCCTCAAAGGTCAGCGATTGGGCGATCGACAGCTTGAAGTGGGCGGTCGCCGAGGGGATCGTCCGCGGGTCGATCGATAACAGAGGAAGAGAGGTCCTCGCGCCCGAACAGAACGCGACGAGAGCCCAGTTCGCCACGATCCTGATGAGGTACTGCTCGCGGGACGAGTACGTCCACGCGTGGGGCGAGGGCGAGAGGGTCGCCGAGCCGACTTGTACCGAAAAGGGACGGACGAGATACGTCTGCGTCGACTGCGGCGCGGTGAAGAACGAGGCGATCTCCGCGCTCGGCCATATCAGGACGAACGTCAGAACGGTGACGGAGCCCACCTGCACGGCGAAGGGGGAGAGCAGCTATTACTGCACCCGCTGTGAAAAAACGCTCACGGAGCCGATCGCCGCTCTCGGTCACTCATGGCGCGCCGCCACGTGCACGGCGCCCAAAACGTGCGGCCGGTGCGGATTGACGAGCGGTTCCGCGCTCGGTCACACCCTGACGGCGTTCTGCACGCGCTGCGACCACAACAACAGAGCGGACGCGGTAGGATATCTCAGATCGGTCGCGGCGAAAGCCGGCGACGCGATCGACATCGGTTATTTCGAGAACGAGGAAGGAAACGTTCTTGTCCAGTTGTTTATGTCAAACGGGAACCCGGCTGTTCTGACCCTGACCGGCGGGGTCGGCGTGGTACTCGAGCTTGCCGACAAATCGAGCTACAGCTACGCCGTTTACGCGTTGGACAACGGTGAAGCCGTGCTTGTCATCGGCGGGAGCTATACTCCCGGTTCCGGCCCGTCGTTCCGGGCGAACAGTTATTCCACCGACGAACTTCACGCCCTGTCGGCTTTTGTCTCGTATACGACGCAGATCGCTATGTACTGTCTCGATACGGAGGTCCGCGCGCACACGTCCGACTATCTCGGACTCGGCGGGATCTACGGCTGATAAAACTGTAAAAAAACGAAAAAATGCGGGGCTGTCGCAATTAGATACAGAATCGTCGTTCTTTGCCGCGTGAGGCGTACCGGCGTACTCCGCAAAAACTGCAACAGATCGGGTAACTTCCGTTACCCGGCGCATAAAATGAAAAAATCCGTAGGATTTTCTTCTCAAAAAAGAGATGAAAACCACGGATTTTTGTTTTATTCGGTTTTTAATCCGTACTTTTTCGATTTGCGCTAAGTGCGACAGACCCGTCGCTTTATGTGAGCGCCGTCAAAAAGACAGTACGTTTTCCCAGATTCGAAAACGAGAATATAATGAACGGGAGCACATAGAGAATTTTTTTCAAGAAAAACCGAACCGAAAACGCTTCTTTCCCGTTTTAATAAACGAAGGGGTCAAAAGCGCAGTTTTCGATACCGAGGGGATCTGCGGACTCCGGACGCCGCGGTTTGTTTTTTATCACGCGTGTGATATAATCGATAATGTCAGAAAAACGCAGGGAGGTGATGGCGAGAATGCTTTTCTTTTACATGTCGCTCGTTACTGCGGAGAGCGACAGGATCAAAGCGGCCCGGATTTACGAAAAATATTGCGGTGTCATGACGTACGTCGCCGAAATAACCCTCGGAGAGAAAAAAGACGCCGCGTCGGATATGGTCCATGAGGCGATGATCAAAATAATAGAAAAGCTTGACACGTACGATTTCAGCGACGAAAAGAAGACGAAGAGCCTTTGCTTAACGATAGTTAGGAACAAATGCCTCGATTTTCTTGAGAAAAAAGATGAAAACACCCTTTCGTTCGACGACCTCGGCGACGACGGCGAGGGTGACGGATCGGCTGAGGAGATCGTCATGTCGGAGGAAACGGTAAGCGCCGTAAGACGCGCCGTTGAATCGCTCGGCGACCGGTATAAAGATGTCTGCGTTCTGAAATTCGTCAACGGATATAAAGACGGAGAAATAGCGGAGATCCTCGGCGTCCCCGTTGGTACTGTGAAATCAAGGATCAATTACGCGAGAAAAAAACTTGTTCAGTTGATAAAGGAGGGCAGGTTCAATGAATGAATCGGTTAATAACGGACGTATCGACGTCATTATTACAAAAGCGTTTTCAAGCTATCAGGACGATTATCTCGACTCTCTCCCACCCGACGGGGAGCTTAACGGGAAATACCCGATCTCAGAAAAGGAACTCCGGTTTTTTGAAAGATTTCAGAAGAAAACGGAGAGGAGAAAGAAATACGGGAAACCGCTCCCCATTATTTATATGAGACGCGCCGCCGTCGCCGTTCTTATCGCTGTCCCCGTCTTTTTAGCCGTGTTTGTGATGAACGCGGGAGCCCGGACAACGGTCAAAAACGCGGCCGTAACAGATATTAACCCTGACAATAGTGCTGTCAGCGACGTACTGAATACGCCTCCGAGTGCGGAAACGGAAGTAACGATTGCTTTTCCGAAGGTGAACAAATCGGGCGGAGCAATAATGGCGACGATCAGTTCTGAGAAAATACCGCGGAATTTAAAGGATCTTTTCGACAAGGCGTATGCGGTCGTGTTGGGATATGTTGTGAATGATGAACGGGAAGAAACAGGCGACAGCGGTTTAACATTTTCATATTCCGACGTTGAAGCGGAGGCAGTGATTAAAGGAGAATTATCAACCGGCGAAGTGATTTGTATTGAAGAAACCGGGAAAAGAGGAGAAACCGCGGATTCATCGATCGGGGGAGTTCCTCTGCTTAGAAAGAATAACAGAGTTTTGTTATTCCTGAAAAGACCGTCGGGCAATCTGAATAATGATTTACCCGTTTACGGTATTGTCGGATGCTATTACGGGAAAATGTTTTTGGATGAAAATGATGTAGTCTATCCGGCTTCGTATTTTTCAAAAGAGGCGGACAATATCCCGGATTTTACAGAACAGGCTGCTTTAGATGAATTACTGCTGAAACTTAAGTCGGAGTGAACAAACGAACCGCCTGCAAAGCTCCATAATCTGATAAGCGAGCTGAAAAAAGAGATGCGGGTGAGCCCGCGGAAAAGTGACTGAAAAATCTCCGACGAAAAAAGTGCTCCGGTCCGAAACGGGACCGGAGCGCGGTTTTTTTTCGCCTTTTTTTATTTCGCTTTCTTCGTGAAGATCGTCTTGAAGTCCGCTGCGGCGAAAATGCTGCACACGAGGACGACGACGGCGCAGATCACGGTGAAGAACGTGATCTCCGTCTTCTGAGAATACGAAGGATCGATGAGATAATAGAGATTGCCGAAGATCATCGCCCACGCCGCGTAGCTGACGTTGAGGGCCATCGACTTTGACGCGCCGATCTTGGCGATCGCTCTGTAGTAGAAGAGATACGACGCCGTGGCGAACAGTCCCGCGATCACGATGACCGGGACGAGCCAGCCGTTCGAGAAGAGGCCGACCGCGCGGCCCCACGCGTTATCTCTGACGATGACGCTGAGGACGGGGAGGACCGCCGCGCCGTAGACGACGGCGGACGTCGTCTGACGGATCATCAGAGCGCCCTCGTCGGAGACGTCTCCGTCGCGGAGGCACTTCGCGAGGATGACCGCCTCGATGCCCCAGCCGAACGAGCAGAGGAGCGTTCCGACGACGCCGAGGAGGATGTTTTCGGCTTTGATATCAGTCGAATAGAAGAGGCCGAACACGCCCGCGAGCGTCGCGAGGAGGAAGAGCCACTGATACCATTTCATCTTTTCCTTGAGGAAGATGAAGGCGAGGACGGCTCCGATGGCGGGGAAGACGGTGCTCGCCGCCGCGCCGATCGCGTAACCGAGGTTCTGGACGGTCATGACGTAACCGGTCATTCCGACGGGTCCGCCGATGATCGCGGCGATGACGACCCACTTGCCGCTCTTCGTCTTGAAGAGGGAGCGGAACACGTCGGGGAGCTTGCCGCGCACGCCGTTGTAGATCCACGAGAAGAGCGCGGAGAAGGTGTCGTGCAAAAACGCGGTGATAAGAGTCGCGAGGATCATCGACTCGAGCGGGTTGAGGTCGAACGCTTTGTTGAGGGCCACCGTTTCGAGTCCCCACGTGATACCGGCTAAAATTCCTGCAAACATAACTGTTGTTCTCCTTTGTTCTTTTTACAGCGCCTCGAAGGCGTCGATATTCGTGATCATGCGGGCGTATCTCTCCTGCGCCCAGTCCTCCATCGGCTGCCCGTCGAAGGGGACGCGGGTCTTCGCCCAGAGCGTCCAGAGGAAGTCGACGTAGATCTTGTTGGCGAGAAAGTGGCGGAGCTCGCCGACGTCCGGCTCGTGGCCGAGATACGCGGTGAGGAGCTTTTTGTCCCATTCCGCGTCGAAGCCCGCCTCGATGGAGACGTCGGAGACGTCCCACATTCCGTCGTTCATCCCGGCGTATTCCCAGTCGATGAGATAGAGGCGGTCGCCGCTCTCGACCCAGTTCTCGCAGAGCGGGTCGTTGTGGCACGGCACCTTCTTCGGCGCGACGGTGCGGTCGATCTCTTCCTTTATCTTCATCACGCGCGCCTTCTGTTCGTCGTAGTCGTCGAACATCGGCACGTTCTGGTCGGCGATGATCTTTTCGTAGCTCGCCGCCATGTCGAAGACCTCGAACGGGACGCCCGTGTCCTCTCCGCAGTCATGGATCCTGCGGTAGATCGCGGCGGCGAGACGGACGCGGCGGTCGTCGTGGAACGCGTCGGCGCTCATCGTGACGGCGTCCTTTATGTACTCCGTGACCTTCGAGCCGTCGGGACCGAAGTAGAGCATCTGCGCGTCGACGCCGAGGCGGCAGGCGAGCGTCGTGCTCTTTTTCTCGTCGGAACGGACGATCATCTCCTCCGTCCCCTCCCCGGGGATGCGGACGACGTACTCCCGTCCGTCTTCGAGGACGACGTGATACGTGTGGTTGGTGAGTCCTCCCATCCTCTCGACGGACGAATACCCGTCGACGCCGAGGACGAGGCGAAGAAGCTCCTTAATCTTCGGAAGGTCTTCCTTTACGATCTCTTTCATCTGTTCAGCACTCCTTTATCGATTTATCCGCATAGTCGTATGCGTAGCGTTTGCCTTTTGCCGTGAAGGTGAATCCCGCCGCCGCGAAATCGGCGCCTTTGACCGATTTCAGATCGACGAGATCGCGTTCCCTGACGCCGAGCTCCTCGGCGCACGCCCTGAGGATCGGCGAGCGGGCGTCGTCGGCGTAGGACGGATCGAACTGCCGCAGCTCGTCGAGCGTGTCGAACTCGAAGATCACGCCGGGGGCATATTTCCTTATCTTCATTTTCAGCTCGTCGAGATGCGCCGCGTATATCGACTCCCAGAGGAGCCCCGCCGTCTCCGGCCTGTCGTAGATCTCCCCGAGGATCGCTTTGAAGCGGCGGCTGAATTCCTCGTCCCAGAACGTGTGACCGAGCATATACCACGCGTCCCGTCCGCCGACCGTTACCGAGTCGACGAAGCCGTCCGCGTCCTCCGTCATACACCACTCCGCCGTCTGTCCCTCGGCGTATTCGGCGGCGTAGTACGCGCCGTCGACCTCGCTCTCGAACGGGTTTTCGGTGAAATAGTTGTCGGCGGAACAGACGTAGGCGTTCCTTAAATAAGTCTCCGCCGCGCGGATGCTCGAATTGTTGTTGCGGACGAGATACTCCGCGTTGTGAACGAGGGTCACGCCGAGCTTTTCCCTGAGGTAGGAGAACTGTTCGCTCTTGTAGCCGGTCACGACGACGATCTCGGGGACGCCCGCCTCTTTCAGCTGGCGGATCTGCCTCTCGATCAGCACCTCGCCTCTCACCTCGATCAGCGCCTTCGGCTTCTCGTATGAGAGCGGGGCGAAGCGGGAGGACGTTCCCGCCGCCATTATGACCGCGCAGTCGACTTTGTTTTTCATCGTGTCATTTTCCTCCGTCAATGCTGTGTTCCGTCAGAACGGTCTTTTCGTCGATGAATTTCCAGTCGTTCCTGTCCCAGATGTTGTTCGTGACCGCCGCCCACGGCGTCGGCAGATACTGGGTCCCGTTGTTTATCTTCGTGTCCCATCCGGTGTGATAGGTCATGACGAACTGGTCGTGAGCGGTCTTCTCGTCGCTGTTTATCGGCTTGCCGGTGAACGGATTCCTCGGATCTTCGACGGTCCCCTCAAACGCGATCGTCGGGACGTCGGCGTTCGTCATGAATTCGTCGGATTCCCTGAAGCCGTGTTCGCCGAAGTCCTTGACGAGCATAAGCGGAAAGACGTTTCCGACGTCGAAGCTCCGCTTCCCCTTTATCGAGTGGTTGAGCACGTCCTGGGAGTAGAGGTAGTAGCCGTGGTCGGCGACGACGATGATCTTCGTGTTGTCGTAGACGCCCATCTCCTTCAGCTCGTCGAGCCATCTTCCGACGGCGAGGAGAACGGCGACGTTCGTCTCGTAGTGGATCGTCTGTCTCTCGTCTGTCACGAAGAGGACCTTGTCGCCGAGCGTGAAGCGCGAGCGGTGCGTCTCGTCGTATTCGGTGTTGTCGACGTCGATCTCCGGCTCGTATTCGGGCTCCTTGAGGAGCATCGGCTCATGCGGCGTGTCGTTCGCGAGGAAGAGGAACGTGTCCCCGTCGTCCTTTGTGAAAGTCATGGTGCCGAGATTGAGAAGGACGTTGTACGGCTCGATGAACGACTGATTCATTCCGTGCGCGACGGACGTGCTTTCCCTCGTTTGCTCGGTCGATTCCCTGGAGAGGACGGTGGCGTGGTACTCGCCGTTGTCGTAGACGTAGAACTCGAGCGCGAGCGGCATCGCCTTGAGAAGCGAGAAACAGAAGAAGTTGCGCAGATCGGACGCGACGAACTGGCGCTTCATCTCCGGGTCGCCGAAAGCGCCGAGGGTGATGTATTTCTTGATCTCGGGGTACTCGTCGTAGATCGACAGATCCGGGACCCATCCGTAGTTCGCATACGGGGGATCGCAGACGGTGACGTCGTAACCGGCGTCGAGGAACGAGACGGGCATGACCTTCAGCGACTCGTTGTGCTTGTCGACGAGAAGCTCCTTGTCCCTCTTGTTCATCTCAACGGGCGTGTACTCGTATCCGCCGAGCATCGCCGGGACCGCCATGTTGGTATGGCCGCCGAACGAGATCACGTTTGAATAATAGGTAAAGCCGTCGAACATATCGCGGAGCTCGGGCTTTTCGTTGAGTATATACGGGAAATACTGACCGAGCGCGCGGTCGAGCATAAGGACGATCACGTTCTTGCCCGTTTTGCTGAGCGTGAAGTGCGGCATGATCTCCTCTTCGTTGTATTTGAGCTCGGAGATGTCCCTGTTCGCCGCCGAGATGTTTATCCCCGCCATGACTGAGACCGCGAACGACGCGGCGAGAAGGACCGCCGCCGCCGCTTTTTTCCACTTTATCGCGATGAGGACGAGGAGGACCGCCGCGGCGATCGCCACGCATCCGTTTATTATCCCCTCCGCTATCGAGAACGTGAGACCGCCCTCGAATTTCAGCGAGGCCGACACGATCCCGAGCCCCGTTCCGAAAAACATATAGTCGATCGCGGCGACGCCGCAGAACGCCCACATGACGCGTTCAAAGACGACCTTGCCGCGCGGGCTGGCGAGCCAGTAGAAGACGCCCGCCCAGAGGATGAACGTCCCCGCCGCCGTCACGCCGGAGTTCACGATATACCAGACGGGGTGGAAGAAATACTGAACGTCGACGAATTCCTGCGGGGAGCTCGCGACGTACGCCGACGGGATCAGAACGCCGATGAACGCGGTGAGAAAGACGCCGGACAGTATGAAGAGCGGCCGGTGCGGTTCGGCGGGCTTTCGCTCTCTGCGGCGAGGGAAGAGCTTCTTCGAAAGGCGCGCGGCGCCCGGAATGAGCAGCGCCGCGCCGAGCGCCGGCATTATGAGCCGTCTCATCTGCGGGACGCCGAAAGCGTCGGCGCGGAAGAAGACGACGATAAGAACGATCCCCGCCACGGTCGTTATAACGGAGAGGATACGGCCGGGATCCTTGATCTTGTAGAAAATATTCTTGACGAGGGAGAACACGTTGTTGAGCGTCCAGTAGAAGACGAGTCCGGAAGGCGACGTGTAGAGGAAAAAGAGGAAGAAGACAGCCATTCCGTAGAGCTGTATCTTCGTTTTGAGAGGAAATCCCTTGAGATAGATCGCCGCGGAGACGAAGTTTATCACCGTCATCAGGATCGGAAGGAGATTGAGCGTCAGCGAGCCGATGACGAGCAGTCCGTCCGGGCGCGAGAGATCGGCGATCGGACCGAAGGAGACGCCCTCGAGGAGCTTCAGCCCCGAGAGGAACTGATACGCCGCCATGAAGAACGGGATCTCGAGAAGGAGCGACGCGGAGCCGCGCAGAGCGTTCGTCGGCGAGTAGTTGTTCTGCCTGTAGAACGTCTGCAGCATCATCATGCGCTCGTTGCCGGAAAACGTCTTTTTTATGTGGGTGATACCCGGCTTCAGAGCCGCCTCGACGTCGCGCGCGTGCTCCTGCATCGCGTCGGCGCGGCGGTAGAGCGGGAGAACGAGCACGTTCATGGCGAGGGAGAGGAAGATTATCGCCAGTCCCGGGGAAAGAACGAGCTCGTAGGCGTATTTGAACACGACCTCGAAAAACAGTCTGAGAGGTCCGATGAAGAACGAACCGAGAAGGGAGAAAAACGACATGTCAGCTTTCCTCCTTTTCCGTCAGTTTTTTGTATTTTTCGACAAGATAGTCGGCGCAGAGGCGGGCGCCTTCTCCGGGGTTCGCCCACGTTTCCTCTCTTACCTCGCGTCTGCCCTCCGCGTAGCGCGGCTCGGTGAGGCAGCGGTCGATAAGCTCTTTCATATTCGCCTCCGATTCCTCCGTCAGCCGCTCGCCGAGCCGTGGCAGGGCGGACGCGGTCCAGATCGGACGGTCGAGCCACCACGCGTCGTAGGGCGCGGTGTCGAAATCGGGGTCCGTGTAGACGACGGGCTTGTCGTATACGAGCGTGAAATCGAAGATGACGCCCGAGAAGTCGGAGACGAGGATGTCGGAGCGGTTCAGCACGTCGAAATTGTCGCGGTCGCGGTTCCATTCGAGCCGGTCGGACCCGGGGTATTTGCTCATAAGGTCGTCCATAAGCTCCTTTTCGGACGTGAACGACTGCGGATGCGGTCTGACGATCACGTGGTAACCGGTCGCGAGAAGATCTTCGATTATCTTGCCGCCGTAGACGCCGAAGAGCGCCGATTTGCCCCAGGACGGGGCGAGGAGGACGGTGCGGGGATGCTCCGGAGCGGGGGGCGACGAGAGAAGACGGGCTCTCATCTCGTCCATGTACGGGATGCCGGTCATGACGAGCTCTTTTTCGGGGAGAGAGCGCATTTTCTCGAGATCGCGGACGTCCTTCGCCTGATAATCGCCCGACAGGAGGATCGCGTCGTAATAGTCGATCCCGAACATACGGTAGAGACATATCTCGCTCGCCGCGTGGGGGATGTGAACGTACCACGAGACGGCGGGAGACCTCTTCCACTGGTAGACCTCGAGGCCGGGGGTCGTCGAGAGGACGATATCCGCGTTGAGGTTGTTCAGCCGCGTAAAGAGCTTGTTTCCGTCGCCGCCGTATTCGGCGGTCAGCCCCTCGATCCCGCACGAGAAGGCGGGGTCGTCCCGGGACCCGGCGATATAGAGGACGCGCTCGCCGCGGCGGGAGAGCTCCCGAAGGACCGGCTCGAAGACGGAAAAATAGCGTTTATTGTCGGAAAACACCGCGAAGGGGACGCGTTCGGCGTCCTTTTTCGCGCGTCCGCCGCCGACGCGGGAACGGAGCTTCATTATGAAAACCCTTATCGAATAAACGGCCGCTCCCATTATGCCGAGCAGGACCGTGAAAAGCATACTCCCCGTTCCGGGATCTATGTAAGCGAACATGGGGCCGTGATCCTTTCATTGTTACTCACGAAAAATTATTATATCACATTTAAATATTATTATCAACTTTTTCGGAATAATATCGGACGCGGTCGAAGAAACCGCTAATGTATACTGCCGAAAAAAGAGGAAAAAGGTTACGTGAAACGAAGATTTTTCAAAAAAACGGGATATCGTTTTTTTTGCTCCGCAAAATGGCGAACGAAGCGAAAGAACGGTTGATTTCGGCGCCGTTTTGTGATAGAATACAATCAGATAGATATGCCTTCGCGAAAGGGTGTGCGATATGAAAAAAAGGATCCTTGTCGTAAGCAGCGCAAATATGGATATGGTACAGCGCGTCCGCCGCGTTCCGTCCTCGGGCGAGACCGTTCTCGAGACGGGCGGCTCGTATTCCTACGTGCCGGGCGGAAAAGGCGCGAATTCCGCTATCGCGATGGCGCGGCTCGGCGCGGACTGCGTCTTCGTATGCAAGGTGGGAGACGATCAGAACGGCAGAGCGCTCACGTCTCTTTACCGCTCGGAGGGGATCGACACGAGGTACGTCGTCACCGATCCCGAAAAGCCGACGGGACTCGCTTCGATCCTCGTCGAGGACAGCGGAGCGAACCGCATAATCGTCTTCCCGGGCGCGAACGGCGCGCTCGGCGCGGGCGACGTCGAGGAGTGCTTCAACTGCTATCCCGACGCCGTCTATCTTCAGTTCGAGATACCGGACGAGGCGATAATCGAGGCGTGCCGCATAGCGCACAAAAGGGAGATACCGATCTTCATCGACGCCGCGCCGGCGCGTGCGGATTTCCCACTCGACAAGCTCGGCCCCGTCGAGATGTTTTCTCTCAACGAGACGGAGTGCCGCGTCTTCACCGGGATCGATCCCGACGGCGAGGAAAACTGCCTCAGGGCGTCGATCAAGCTGAGGGGCGCGACGAGGGCGAAATACGTCGTCCTGAAGCTCGGCGCGCGCGGAGCGTTCCTTTTCGACGGAGAGGAGTATTTCTCATACCCGGCGGAGCGCGTAAAGGCCGTCGACACGACGGCGGCGGGCGACGTCTTCACCGCCGCGCTCACGACGTATTACGCCGTTCACGGCAATATCGGCGCCGCGATACGGTTCGGCAACGCCGCCGCGGGGATCTCCGTTTCCCGCCCCGGAGCCTCGACCTCGATACCCACGCTCAAAGAGCTTACCGAGTATAGAAAAGAAAAAGAGGAAGCGGAAAAGGGTTAAACGATGATCATTATGAGCGTTGATTACGGCGACGCCCGCACCGGACTCGCCGTTTCGGACAAAACCGAGTTTCTGGCGTCCGCCGCGGGGCTGATCGCAAGACCGGGCTTCAAAAAGATCGCCGCCGAGGTCGCGCGGCGCGCCGGAGAGCTCGGGGCGGAGCTTATCGTCGTCGGCGATCCCGTCAACATGGACGGGACGGAGGGACCGAGAAGTCAGAAGTGCCGCGATTTCGCCCGCGAGGTCGAAGCGGCTTCGGGCATCCCGACGGTCACCTTCGACGAACGGCTGACGTCCGTCTCGGCTCACGAGATCCTCTCGGCGTCCGGAATGAAGATGAAAAAGCAGAAAAAACACGTTGACGAGCTCGCCGCCGTCATAATCCTCGAGTCGTTCCTCGAGGAAAGAAAGCGCGCGGCGAAGGGGGAGGGCGAATGACGACTTTTTTGAAGTATCTCAAGGTGTTCGCGATCTCCATGGTCCCGATCCTCGAGCTCCGCGCCGCCGTCCCGCTCGGCGTGACGGTGGAGGGGCTTCCGCTCCTGCCCGTCCTCGGAGTGAGCGTCCTCGGGAATATGCTTCCCGTCCCGTTCATCATCCTGTTCATCAGGCCGATCTTCAACTGGATGAAGGAGAGGGGAAAGCTCTTCCGCAGGATCGCGGAGAAAATGGAGCAAAAAGCGGAGCGCAAGGCCGATAAAATAAAGAGATACGAGCTTTTCGGGCTCTTTCTGCTCGTGGCGATCCCCCTCCCGGGGACCGGCGCGTGGACGGGGGCGCTCGTCGCGGCGCTTTTCGACATAAGGCTGAAAAACGCCGTTCCGGTCATCCTCGCGGGGGTCGTGACCGCGGGCGTCGTGATGTCTCTCATCACGTTCGGCGCAAAGGCGTTCCTTACATAAAATCCCTTCTGACAGGAGAAGATATATGAAAACTGCGGAACTCAAAAAGATCTTTTCGGACTCGTTTCCCGAGAAAACGGCGGAACAGCTCGCCGTCGCGGACACGGCGGCGGAAAAGGAGAGGTTTCTCGGCCTCATCGACGGATACGAAGAGCTGTACGGCGACGGCGACGTGTCCCTTTATTCGGTCGGAGGGAGAAGCGAGATCTCCGGCAACCACACCGACCACAATCACGGACGCGTCATCGCGGCGGCGGTCAATCTCGACGTCATCGCGGCGGCGGCGCCGTCCGACGACGGATATATCAGGATAAAGAGCGAGGGATTTCCCGAGGACGTCGTCCCGCCGGAGGCGTCGGAACGCCCCGATCCCTCGATGTACTATACGTCCGCGGCGATCATCGCCGGGATGAGACGCGCGTTTGAAAATTCAGGCCGCCGCGTCGGCGGCTTCACCGCCTACACGACCTCGCGCGTCATGAAGGGTTCCGGGATCTCGTCGTCCGCGGCGTTCGAGGTGATGGTGGGAAACATCCTCAATCACCTTTACTGCGGCGGTGAGGTGTCCGGCGTCGAGATCGCGAAGATGGCGCAGTGGGCGGAGAACGTCTACTTCGGCAAGCCGTGCGGTCTGATGGATCAGACGGCGTGCGCCGTCGGCGGATTTATCACGATCGACTTTCTCGATCCTTCAAATCCCGTCATCGAGGCGCTTGACTTCGATCTTACGTCCCGCGGATATTCGCTCTGCGTCGTCAACACGGGCGGCAACCACGCCGATCTCAACGAAGATTACGCGTCCGTTCCGCGCGAGATGAAGGCGGTTGCGGCGGCGCTCGGCGGCGAGGTGCTTCGCGGCTTCTCGTTCGACGACGTCGTTGAAAACGTCGTGACGCTCCGCGAGAAGTGCGGCGACCGCGCGATCCTCCGCGCGCTCCATTTCATAGCCGAGAACGAGAGGGTCGGCGAGCAGGTCGAAGCGATAAAGCGCGGCGACCTCGACGGCTTCTTCCGCGGCGTGATCGACAGCGGAAATTCGAGCTTCAAATATCTTCAGAACGTGTATACCTCGCAGAACGTGAGCGAGCAGGGCCTTTCCCTCGCGCTCTGCCTGACCGACCGCTTCCTCAAGGGCAAGCGCGCGGCGCACAGAGTCCACGGCGGCGGCTTCGCCGGTACGATCCAGGCGTTCGTTCCGACCGCCGACGCGCCGGAGTACAAGGCGCTCATGGATTCCGTGTTTGGGGACGGAGCGTGCCATATCCTGTCCGTCCGCCCCGCCGGAGCCGTCCGCGTGATCTGAGATGGCGGATCTCTTCATAATCGCCGTCGGTTCCCTGCGCGAGAAGTATTTCCGCGACGCCGCCGACGAATATATCAAACGGCTCTCGGCGTCGTGGAACGTTCACGAGGTCGAGATAAAGGAGGAGAAGCTGTCCGCTTCTCCCACCGCCGCCGAGATATCCGCCGCTCTTCAGAAGGAGGGCGAACGGATCGCGGCGGCGATCCCGAAGAGGGCTTACTCCGTCGCGCTCTGCGTCGAGGGGTTCGCCCCCGATTCCGTCGGCTTTTCCTCGCTTCTCGGGGACGCGAAGACGGCGGGATATTCGTCCGTTTGCTTTATAATAGGGTCTGCAAACGGTCTGTCCGAAAAAGTGAAGGAGGCGTGCCTGTGCCGTCTCTCGATGTCGCGGATGACGTTTCCGCACCGGCTCGCCAGGGTGATGCTCCTCGAGGCGGTCTACCGCGCGACGGAGATCGGCCGCGGGTCGGGTTACCACAAATGAGAGGAAGTGAAAAAGGATGACGGAGAAGACGAAGGCGTTTCTGACGCGCGCGGCGTCTGCCGCCGTCCTTTTTGCCGTTTGCGCCGCTCTTATGACCGGTCTTTTGCTTCCCGGCGGCAAAAAAAGCGAAGGGAAGATCGCTCCCGCGCCGTTCATTCCGTCGGGAGACGATTCCGCTCCGATCTTCGAGAGGAAGAAAAGGGAACCGACCGTCACGGAGGACGAGGCGCGCTCCGAGGTAAACGTCCGCGAGGACGGCTCCGTCCGCGGGGTCGTCGACACGGCGTCGCTGTCCCTTTACGGGCTTTCGCTCCCGTTTGCCGGCAATCTCTCCGGCGAGGGGTACGGGACGACCGATCTGCCGTATGACCCGGCAACGATGAAGATCGCGGTCATGACGCCGAATTTCGACGTTCCGGACGCGTTTTCTCTGCGGAAGAAGACCGTCTCCGAGTCGACGCCGACGCAGAGCGTTATGTACGGCGAATTCGAGCCGCTTTACACCGAAAAGGAAGTCGACCGTCCCGCCCTCGACGTGTATATGGGATATATCGTCCTCGACGAGGGCGATATACTGACTCTTTACTCGGCGGCGGGCGACCGTCTCCTCTCGTTCGACGACACCGAGTACGTTCCCGCCTACGAGCGGGACAGAAACGGCGCGCCGCTTTTCGTGCGGCCGACGACTGTAAACTCGGGTATGTTCGACTGCGAGGGGCTTGAGATAAAGATATACAAAAAGGACGCCGCGCCGGACCCGGACAAAGAGGAGGAAAAGGACCGTCCGAACGATCCGGAGCACGGCGACGAGCGCGTCCGTCTCGCCCGCGTCCCGCTCGAGAAGGAAAAGACCGTCTACGTCAAGGCAAAGCTGCTCGAGGAGGGACAGGGCAATCCCGTGAGGGAGGAGTCGAACGCTTACTACACGCTTTCCTATGACGGATCGTATTTCGCCTATTCGGGCTTCAGCGAGTTCACGGACAGCCGGGGGGCGAGGTTCGATTATCCGTCCTACTACGGGCTGTCGGACGGCGGCGGTACGCTCTCGGTCAAGCTCTACGATCTTTACCGTCAGAACAAGGACGGGGTCCTCTCGATCCTTCACAAGGGTTTCTGGACGTACACCGTCTGGGGGAATCCGATCTCCGAGGACCGCTTCGAGCGGGCGTACAACTTCTCCGAGGGGCTCGGCTGCGTTCTCACCGAACCGTATTACGAGGGCGGCGGGCTCGCGTTCGTCGACGGCTCGGGACGCCGCGCGTTCCCGATCCGGACCGAGAAGCGCGACAACACGGGCCGCATCATACTCGAGACGTTCATGGGACCCGTCGATCCTAACGACAGCGTCGGATATTTCTACTACGATCACGGACTCGTCCGCGTGCGGCTCGAGTCGATCGACGGGAACAACTTCCTGTACGACAGCAGAAAGAGATATCTCGGCACGAAAGAAATCCTTATCGACAAAAAAGGACGGCAGTTCCCGATACCCGAGGGGTACGAGATCCGCGCCTACTCCGACGGCGTGATCCTTCTCGAAAAGGACGGGAAATTCGGATATATGGACTATACCGGCGCGTGGATCGCGGAGCCGGTCTACGCCGCCGCGCGCCCGTTCTCCGAGGGGCTCGGAGTTCTCACGACGGCTGACGGAAAGACGGGCGTGATCGACTCGACGGGCGCGATCGTCGTGCCGTTCCGGTACTCGTTCATCAGCGAGTGCTCCGACGGCGTTATGACGGCGTACTCGGAGGAGGACGGATGGCGTCTTCTCCGCAAAATGACCGTCTCATGAGAAAGATCAAGGTCGGGCTCGCCCCGATGGCGGGCTTTACGGATTCGCCCTTCAGGCTCATGTGCGCCGCGCGCGGAGCCGATTTCGCCGTGTCGGAGATGATCTCCGCGACGGCGCTGACGAGAGGCGACGGAAAGACGGCGGCGCTCGCGCGGATCGATCCCGGCGAGGCGCCGTGCGCTCTTCAGATTTTCGGTCACGATCCCGGAACGGCGGCTGAAGCCGCCGCGATCCTCGCGGAGAGCCGGCGTCCCTGCGCCGTGGAGATCAATATGGGGTGTCCGGTGAGGAAGATCGTTTCGTCCGGGGACGGATCGGCGCTGATGCGCGATCCCGCGCTCGCCGCAAAGATCGTCAGGGCGGCGGCGGACGCGCTCGCTCCCTTCGGTCTGCCGCTCTGGATCAAGATACGCGCCGGGTGGTCGCGCGATACGGTAAACGCGCCGTCGTTTGCCGCGGGACTCGCGGAGGCGGGCGCGGCGAGGATCACCGTTCACGGAAGGACGCGCGATCAGATGTACGCCCCGTCGTCGGACAACGGCGTGATACGCGCCGTGAGAGAGGCGGTCGGCGGCTCCGCCGAGGTCTTCGGGAACGGAGATATCGCGTCCTCCGCGGACGCCGTCAGGATGGTCGAAGAGACCGGCTGCGACGGCGTTCTCGTCGGGCGCGCCGCGCTCGGCGACCCGTGGATCTTCTCACGGATAAAGGCGGCGTTCTCGGGCCTCCCCGAGCCGGAGCCTCCGACGGAAAAGGAGAGGGTCACGGCGGCGGCGGAGCTGTTTTCGCGGATATGCGATCTTTACGGGGAATCCGTCGGAGTCAGGGAGGCGCGCGGACGCGCCGCCCATTTCATAAAGGGAATAAAGGGCTCCGCGGCGGTGCGCGGCCGGCTCAACCGGGCGTCGACGCGCCGTGAGTTTGAAGAAATACTTTTATCGCTTGAGGGCTGAAAATGAAAAAGACAATTCCGATTTTCAAGGACGGCGACAGGGTCGCTTTTCTCGGCGACAGTCTGACCTCGTGCGGACGGTGGATCGTCAATATTTTCGAGACGTATCTCTCCCTTTTCCCCGACCGCGAGGTCAGGATGTACAATCTCGGCGTCGGCGGGGGAACGTGCGAGTTCGCGTCCCACTACATAGGCGCCGATCTTTACACGTACGACCCGACGCACGTTTTCATTATGTTCGGCGCGAACGATATGCTCCACTACGAGGGACGGCCGGTCGACCGGATCCATCCGTTCCTCTTCGACCTGAGGCGCGTGACCGACCGCGTGATCGGAAACGGCGCCTCCGTCTCGTTCGGGATCGAACCGAAGACGAAAAGTCAGGATCAGTCGACGGTGACGCTCCGCGACGCCGCCGCGATCGCCGTCAGGACGGCGGCTGACGATTACGGCGCGCCGTATCTCGATCTTTACGGGCTGATGTCGCCGTTTATCTTCTCCCGCGACGATCTGATCGGGGACGATCTCGTTCACTTCACTCCCCTCGGGGAGTCGGTCGTGGCGAAGCTGTTCCTCGACGCGCAGGGGATCGACGGATTCTCGCCCGACAGAGACGATTTCTTCGACCCGATCCCGATCTCGCCGCGGGGATCGGAGCTTCTCGAAGTCACCGATAAGCTGCGCCGGATCTGGATGGCGGAGGCGAATATCCTTCTCGCCGTTCCGGGTGCGACGGAGGATACGAAGATGAACCGGATAAAAGGACGGATACCGACCCGCGCCGACGGCGCGTGGGACGATTTCTGCTACGGCCGCGCGCTCGATTACGTCGAGCTCCGCCCGCGGATGAACGAGCTCCGCGCCCGTCAGGAGGAACTGACGGAGCGGATGATAAGGGAGAGAGTCGGAAAATGAAGAAAACGGCGATTTTATTGCTTTCCGCCGTCCTCGCCCTCCTCGTTCTCGCGGGGTGCCGGGAGGAGAAGAAGCCGACGGTGAATCCGCCCGACACGGGGACCGCGGCGACCGAAACCGAAACAGAGACCGAAACAGAAACCGAAACGGAGACGGAGACGGAAAACGAGACCGAATCGGAGACGGAAACAGAGACGGAAACGCGGGCCGAGACGGAGCCTTACGTCGAGCCGGAGCCGTATATCGAGCCGGAAACGGAGCCGTACGTCGAACCCGAACCTTACGTAGAGCCGGAGCCGACGCCGTCGGAAACGGCGCCTCTTCCTCCGCCCGACGTGACGGCGAGCGCGCCGGTGGGGTACACGTCGAAGGGGTTCCCCGTCGAGGTGAGGGACGGCAGGACGTACATAGGCGGTCTGCTCGTCGTGAACAAGACCTATTCCGTTCCCGCCGATTACGATCCCGGCGGGATGACGCCGGAATGCGCCGACGCGTTTTACAGGATGCGGGAGGCGGCGTCGAACGAGGGGCTTTGGATTTATTCCGATTCCGATTACCGGTCGTACGCGCTCCAATCGTGGCTTTATCAGTCATACGTCGACCGCGACGGGCAGGAGCTCGCCGACACGTTCAGCGCGCGGCCCGGTCACAGCGAGCATCAGACGGGTCTCGCGATAGATATCAACTCGTGTCTTCTCTCCTTCGCGGATACCGCGGAGGGGAAGTGGCTCGCCGCCCACTGCTGGGAATACGGATTCATAATCAGATACCCGGCGGGCAAGGAATGGTCGACGGGGTTCATGTACGAGCCGTGGCACGTCCGCTACGTCGGGACGTGGCTGTCGATCCCGCTCCGGGACAGCGGGCTGACGCTCGAGGAATATCTCGGGATAGATTCGGTGTATAGCTGACCGGAAAAGGGATAATAATCAACCGACAACGTTTTTTGAAAAGGCAGGATGACAAGTGAAGATCACCGTTCCCGCTTTTAAGCTTTCATATCGCGTCGTATACAGGAAAAACGACAAAAAACTGCGCTCGTGCCCGCCGTGGGATGAGTATTCTCCCACGCTCGACAAGCCTTACGGCGAGGGAAAGGATCGCGTTTTCGACCTTTTCCGCGGCCGCGCAGACGTAAGGAAAAACACGCTCCTCATCCTCGTCCACGGCGGATATTACGTCCGCGGGCGTCACAGAGATTCGTATCCGTTCGCGATCCCGTTCCTCAACGAGGGCTTCGACGTTCTGTCGGTCGAATACCGGCTGAACGGGAAGGGGATCGAGACGAGGGATCAGATAGCCGACGTGGCGGAGTTCTGCCGGTATCTCTTCTCCGAGCTTCCGGCGCTCGGCCTCTCCGGGGAGGAGCGGTTTTATATCTCCGGCGACAGCGCGGGCGGTCACCTCGCTCTCTTTATCGCCGAGGCGGCGGGAGGCGTGATGGGCGTCGATCTCGGCGGGGCGCGTTTCGACGGCGTCCTCCTCAACTGCCCGAGCTACGATTACGCGGCGTACCGCACGGTCGGGGATATGTCGCGCGCGATGAGAAAGTGGTTCCTCGGCGAGAATTACGAGGAGGAGGGCTATCTCGAACGGTATTCGCCCCGGACGTATATCGAAAATCTCTCCGTTCCCGTCTTCGTGTCGACGTGCCGGAACGATTTTCTCCGCGAGGGCGTTCTTTATCTCAGGGACGATCTCGACCGGCTCGGCAAAAAATACGTTTTTCTCGATATCGACGAGGAAGACAAAAGAGTCGCCCACGTCCACAACGTCGCCGACCCGGACCTTCCGGCGTCGGTGCGCGTGAACCGGGCGATGATGGATTTCATGACGGCGTGAAATAAGGCGAAAAAAAGGGTTCGGAAACGAACCCTTTTTTTCAACCTATTCAGCTAAACGAAGTCAGAGTCAGCTCGACGTCGAAGAAGCCGCCGCGAAGCTCGTCGGGGATCATGACTTCGCCGGGGACGCGGACCTCGCCGCCGTCCCGGAGGACGAAGACGAGTTCTTTTTTGTCGCCGAGGAACGACTCGGTCTCCGGCAGGAACGCCCGTGCGAACAGCGCTTTTTCAGCGACCGTCCTCCTGATCCCCGCGACGGCCTCCGCCGTGATCTCCCGGCTGCTCTCATAGACTCTTTCGTCGTCGTAACGGGCGGTCCTCGCGACCGATCCCGACCCGTCGCTCCTCAAAGTGAGGACGGCGCGGGTGAACCCGCCGTTCTTCCGCTCCTCCGAGAAGCGGACCCCGACGATATCGTCGGGCGAGGGGAGCGGGACGCGCTCGCCCTCCATCGCCTCTTTGAAAAAGCGGGCGATACGGAGTCCGACCTCGGAGGTGATGATCGGCGACTGATTGTTCGACACGCTGATCCTTTCGCCGCTTTCGTATCTGACGTCGATCTCGCCGCCGAAATTCTCAGGCAGTCCGCTCGTGTGCGAGCGGAACCCGTTGTTCTTCGCAAGATCGCACTCCCGGACGAGCGAGACGAGAGCGGGGAAGACGTTCGCTTCCGCGAGAGCCCACGAGGCGTTTTTGTCCGATGTCCGGCGGAACCTCTCGCCCGTCGAGAGAAAGAGGAACGATCCGGTCGCCGCTCTGACGGCGTAAGCCGAGATGAAGCCGAGTCTGTCCCCGCTCGCCGTCACCGCGTTCCCGTTCAGGGCGCACGAGACGTCAAAGAGCGTCATTTCCTCCGATCTTATCACGTGCGGCGCCTTAGTGTCGAGCGTCGCGTTGGTACCGCCGCCCGTTTTGGGCTCCGGCTTTTTCAGGACGACGATCCCGTCGTCCTTTTTCTTTTTCTTGAAGAAGCTCAAAGCGTTACTCTCCGATCCTGTAGGTCGTTCCTTCCTTCGTGTCGATGAGCGTCACTCCCATAGCCTTCAGCTCGCCGCGGATGCGGTCCGCCTCGGCGTAATCCTTCGCCGCCTTCGCCGCCT
Organism: Clostridia bacterium; assembly: GCA_017444735.1. GTDB lineage: Bacteria > Bacillota > Clostridia > Oscillospirales > CAG-272 > RUG11130. Next base: position 21,220 of record JAFSWB010000026.1, read on the forward strand.
TGCGGTCGGCGATCATCTGCTCGATCCTGCGTTTGAGATCGCCGTCGACGTCTCCGCCGCACTCCTCTTTTTCGCGGCACGCCGCCGCGGCGTCGAGAAGGCCGAGCGAGAGGACGCGGTCGAATTCGCCGACGAGGGCGAGCTTCGAGCCGTCGCCGATCTTCGCCTTCAGGACGTCGTAAAGGGCGGTGACCGCCATTGACGTGTTGAGGTCGGAGTCGAGCGCGTCGGTGAATTCCTTCCGAAGAGCGTCCGCCGCCGCGCGGTCGGCGTCGTCAGGCGAGGCCGTGGGATCGAGCGCGGCGATCTTTTTGACGGTCCCGGCGTACGCGCTCGCGGCGCTGTCGAGCCCCTCCCACGAGAACATGAGGTTCTTCCTGTAGTGGGAGCCGAGGCAGAAGAGACGGTACGCCAGCGGGTCGTATCCCTTTTCCTCGAGGAGCGAGACCGTCAGAAATTCGCCCGAGGACTTGCTCATTTTGCCGTGATTCGTGTTGAGATGGTGGACGTGGAACCAGAAATTGCACCACTTGTGGCCGAGGTACGCCTCGCTCTGGGCGATCTCGTTCGTGTGGTGCGGGAAAGCGTTGTCGATGCCGCCGCAGTGGATGTCGAGCCGCTCGCCGAGGTATTTCATGCTGATGGCGGAGCACTCGATGTGCCATCCGGGGTATCCGAGCCCCCACGGGCTGTCCCATTTCAGCTCCTGATCCTCGAATTTCGATTTCGTGAACCAGAGGACGAAGTCGGTTTTGTTCTTTTTCGCGGCGTCGACGCCGACGCCCTCGCGGACGCCCTCTTCGAGGTCCTCCGCGTCGTGGCGGTTGAAGACGTAGTACTCGTCGAGCTTCGAGGTGTCGAAATAGACGTTGCCGCCCGAGACGTAGGCGTGACCGTTGTCGATGAGGGCGGAGACGAGCCTGATGAACTCCGGGATCTCGCTCGTCGCGGGGACGACGGTATCCGGTTTTTTAATATTCAGCTTGGCGCAGTCGGCAAAAAAGGCATCTGTATAAAACCGCGCGATATCCATAACGGATTTCTTTTCGCGCCTCGCTCCGGCGAGCATCTTGTCCTCGCCCGTGTCCGCGTCCGAGGTGAGATGGCCGACGTCGGTGATGTTCATGACGCGGCGGACGTCGTACCCCAGACTGACGAGATATTTCTCGAGAACGTCCTCCATTATGTAAGTGCGGAGGTTCCCGATATGGGCGAAGTGGTAGACGGTCGGCCCGCAGGTGTACATACGGACGACGCCCTCCTCGTTCGGGACGAACTTTTCTTTTTCTCTCGTAAGCGTGTTATAAAGATTCATTTTTTTCTCCTGTGGTTTCGCTTTTTTTCAGTATGAGATACCCGGTCCCGAGCGCCGCGGCGGCGCAGATGAACAGAACGCCGAGGTTGAGCGCGGGGTCCGCGGGAAGATACTCGAGAAACACGGACGTAAAATTGAAGCCGAAATGGCAGAGAACGACGGGCAAAAGACTTCTGTGGCGAAGGAATATGAACGCCTGGATCACTCCGAACACCGTGGCGTAGGCGATCGCGATCGGAGTGCCGTGCACGACGCCGAAGACGGCCGAGGTGATGATGACGGCGACGGCCTTCGGAAAGCTCCCGGTGAGGCGCGAGCATCCGATCCCGCGGAACAGGAGTTCCTCGCACAGGGGCGCGCAGACGGCGACGGCGAGGATAATGAGCCACAGAGGCGTCACGTCCGCCGAGAGAACCGAATACGTCTGATCGAAGCTGTCGCTTGCGAAGTCGGGCCACGGAATGACGGCGACGACGAAGGAGATCACGACGTTCAGAGCGGCCCCGAGGACGACCGAGAAAAGACAGACCGCGGCGGGCGCTCCCCTGAAGCCCGTCTCGCGGAAGAGACGGCGGGCGGGGACGGACCCGAGCTTTTTCCTCTTTCCCTGCCTTATCGCCGTTACGACGAGATAAACGGCGATGAACAGAAACGACGAGACGACGGAGATGAGGACCGTTTTTTTCTCCAGAACTTCAACTAAATAATTGATCGTTCCTTCAAACGTCGGGTGCATTTCACTGATCGAAAAAACAATAAACGCGACCGAGACGTAAGTCTGAACGCCGAAATAAACGGCGAGCCAGATCAGAAACGAGCCGATCGACCGCCCTTTTCCGGCGGGCGGGTCGTAAACGACGAACTCCGAGCCGCCGCACCGGCGGCAGAACAGGTCGCCGCCGGAGGGCGGCGTCCCGCAGTTTTTGCATATCTTTCTCATCATTTCGTCTTATCTCCTTCAAGAGCGTCGAGCCGTTCCTTTATGCGGGCGATCTCCTCGGCAACGGGGTCGGGAACGTGGATCTGGTCGAGATCGTCCGCCACGCGGACGCCCTCTCTTTTTACGACGCGCGCCGGGATACCGACGGCGGTGCAGTTCGCGGGAACGTCGCGCAGGACGACGGCTCCGGCGGCGATCTTCGCGTCGTCGCCGACGGTGAACGCGCCGAGCAGCTTGGCTCCCGCGCCGACCATTACGCGGTCGCCGAGGGTCGGATGGCGTTTCCCGGTCTCCTTGCCGGTCCCTCCGAGCGTCACGCCCTGATAGAGCGTGCAGTCGTCGCCGATTATCGACGTCTCGCCTATCACCACGCCCGATCCGTGGTCGATAAAGAGTCCTCTGCCGATCTTCGCCGCCGGGTGGATCTCGATCCCGGTCAGGAATTTCGAGAACTGTGAGATCGCGCGCGCCGTCATGTGCGCGCCCGCGCCGTCGACGGCGTGAGCGAGACGGTAGAGAAGCAGGGCGTGAAATCCCGAGTACAGAAGGACGACCTCGAGGGGGCCGCGCGCCGCGGGGTCGCGGTCGCAGATCGAGTTCACGTCCGCGGCGACGTATGAGAGCGGGTTCTTTACCGCTCCGCTTTTATTTTTCTTTATTTTGATCCTGAACATATATACCTCCGAATAAAAAAGACCGCGCGCTCAACAAAGAGGCGGGGTCTCCGCGGTTCCACTCCGATTTATCGCTTTATCCCTTAACGCGGGAGGACGGGGGATCGCTCCCCGGACTCACGGGCGCACGGCGGGCCCCGCGGCGTCCCGCTCTCAGCCGGCGACGGGACTCTCTTTTACCGCGGGCGGCTTCCCGACACTTCCCGGTCACCGTCTTTTGCGATTATTATATGAAGTTTATCACAAAAAGCGCCCTTTGTAAAGATTTTTCAGAAAAAAACGCTCCCCGGGGCTCCGAAGGGGTAAATTTTTTGTGATAACGGGGCGGAGGGGCGATTTTATCCTTTCCATTTGCGCCGATCTGTGGTAAAATAGCTCTGTATGGGGTGATGAGATATGATCGAAAAACTGAACCGGGACGCGACGTGCTGTTTTACCGGTCACAGGCGGGTCCCGGACGGCGATCTGCCCGCTCTTACGGCGGAGATCGACATACTTTTGAGACGGCTTTGCGAACGCGGCGTGAAAAACTTCATCTGCGGCGGGGCGGTCGGGTTCGATACCGTCGCCGCGTGCCGCGTCGCCGTCGCGGCGAAGAACGATCCGGGGATAAGGCTCATCCTCTTTCTCCCGTGCCGCGATCAGACGGTCATGTGGAAGAGGGCGCGCGACGTCGCCCTTTATCAGAGACTGAAGGGGCTCGCCTCCGACGTCTTCTACGTCGCCGACTTCTACCGCGACGGGATAATGCTCGAGCGGAACAGGCAGATGGCGGACGCCTCCTCGCTCTGCGTCGCGTATTACGACGGACGGGGAGCCGGCGGTACCGCGTACACGGTGCGCTACGCCGTGAAACGGGGACTCGAGGTCGTCAATTTATTCGATAAGATACACTGAAGAAGGGATCTGATACATTATGGAACACAAACTGACAAAGCACAGCTCCGGCGCGACGCGCCCCGTTCTCACCGTCGTCATGGACGGCGTGGGGATCGGCAGAAAATGTGAGAGCAACGCGGTTTACGTCGCCCGGACTCCGAATCTCGACAGGATCATGAGAGATTATCCGACGGTGACGCTCAAGGCGCACGGGACCGCCGTCGGTCTTCCCACCGACGACGATATGGGGAACTCCGAGGTCGGTCACAACGCGCTCGGCTCCGGTCAGGTCTTCGCGCAGGGCGCGAAGCTCGTCACGGAGAGCATCGAAAGCGGCAAGATGTTCGCGTCCGGGACGTGGGGATGGCTCACGGACGGCGTGAGGGAATCGGGCGGGACGCTCCATTTCCTCGGCCTTTTCTCCGACGGCAACGTCCACTCCCACATAGACCATCTGAAAGCGATGATCGTCCGCGCGAAGAAGGACGGCGTCCGCCGCGTGAGAGTCCATATCCTCCTCGACGGCCGCGACGTCGGCGAGACGTCCGCGCTCGACTACGTTCTGCCCTTCGAGGACTTCCTCTCCTCGCTCCGCGACGGCTCGTTCGACGTTATGATCGCGTCCGGCGGCGGAAGGATGAAGATAACGATGGACCGCTACGAGGCGAACTGGGCGATGGTTAAAGACGGCTGGGCGACTCACGTTCTCGGCGAGGGAAGACAGTTTCCGTCCGCCGAAGAGGCGATCCGCACGTACCGTGACGAGCTCTCGGTCATCGACCAGGATCTTCCCGCCTTCGTCATCGCCCGGGACGGCGAGCCCGTCGGCCCCGTGAAGGACGGCGACAGCGTGATATTCTATAATTTCAGAGGAGACCGCTCGATAGAGATCTGCCGCGCCTTCGAGGGCGGCGAAAATTTCGACAAGTTCGACAGAAAGAGAGTACCCGCCGTCCGTTTCTCGGGAATGCTCGAATACGACGGCGACCTTCACATACCGTCCCGCTACCTCGTCAGCCCGCCCGAGATCACGAACACGATGGGCGAATATCTGACGGGGACCGGACTTCGTATCTTCGCGATCTCCGAGACGCAGAAATACGGCCACGTCACGTACTTCTGGAACGGCAACAGATCGGGTAAATTCTCCGACGAGCTCGAGGAGTACGTCGAGATCCCCTCCGACGTCGTTCCGTTCGAACAGCGTCCGTGGATGAAGTGCGCCGAGATCGCCGACCGCGTCATCGAGGCGCTCGGGAGCGGGAAATACGACTGTCTGCGCGTGAACTTCCCGAACGGGGACATGGTCGGTCACACCGGCTCGCTCGACGCGACGGTCTGCGCCATGGAGGCGCTCGACCTTCAGCTCGGAAGGATCCTCGCCGCCGTCGACGCCGTCGGAGGCGCGGCGATCGTGACCGCCGACCACGGCAACGCCGACGAGATGGCGGAGATCGACAAGAAGACGGGCGAGGAAAAGAGGAACGCCGACGGCTCGTTCAAGGCGAAGACGTCGCACACGCTCAACCGCGTCCCGTGCGTGATCTACGACAACGCTCACGCCGTCGATTACGCCGTAAAGGAGGACAGGGGACAGTTCGGCCTCTCCTCCGTCGCGGCGACGACCGTCAATCTCATGGGATACGAGAAGCCCCCGATGTGGGACGAGAGCATAATCGAAGTAAAATAAAGGGGTGAGCTCCCGTGCTGAACCGGAAAGGGAATCTATGGGTCCCGTCATTTGACGGGAACGGAGCCGCATTCGGGTTTTCGACCCGTCTCGGCGGCGTCAGCGCCGACCCGGCGACCGCTGAAATGAATCTCGCGTTCGGCAGGGAGGACCCCGACGGCGTCGTTCTGTCGAATATCGGGATCTTCGCCCGGGCGCTTACGGGCGGGCTGTACGGCGCGGAAAACGTCGTATGCGCGCCGCAGATCCATTCCGCGACCGTCAGATACGTGACGGAGGCGGACCGCGGATCGGGCGTCACCGACCGCGGGGGCGCCGCGCCGTGCGACGGGTTCGTCACCGACCGGCGGGGCGTCATCCTGACGGTCAGGGTCGCCGACTGCGCGCCGATCCTCTTCCGCGCGGAGCGCGAAGACGGGGGGATCCTCGTCGCCGCCGTCCACGCGGGGTGGCGGGGGACCGTTTCCGGCATCGCCGCCGCCGCGGCGGAAAAGCTCGCCTCGCTCGGAGCTGTGAAAAAGAGCGTCAGAGCGGCGATAGGACCGCATATCGGTCCGTGCTGCTTCGAGGTGAGGGAGGACTTCCGGGACGCCGTCGCCGTGGAGCGCGGAAGAGCGTTCGCGGAGCGCCATATCGCGAGCCGTGACGGATCGCTCTTTGCCGATCTCACCGGAATGAACACGGAGATCCTGTCGGAGGCGGACGTGTCGCCCGAACGGATAGAGGTATCCACCGAGTGCACCGCGTGCCGGCCCGATCTCTACCACTCTCACAGAAGGACCGGCGGAAAACGGGGCGCGATGGGCGCCGCCGCCGTTATTCTCTGAAAAGGGGAAAAATAAATGATCGAAGTCAGAAACGTAATCAAATACTACGGGAACGTGACGGCGCTCGACGACGTCTCGTTCACCGTGAACGAGGGCGAGATAGTCGGGTTCCTCGGACCGAACGGGGCGGGGAAGTCGACGATGATGAATATCATCACCGGATACCTGTCCTCGACGTCGGGCGACGTCTCCGTCTGCGGGATCGACGTGCTCGAATACCCGGACGAGGCGAAAAAGAGGATCGGCTTCCTTCCGGAACAGCCGCCGCTTTACCGCGAGATGACCGTTCTCGAATACCTCAACTTCGTTTACGATCTCAAAAAATGCACGCTCGACCGGAAGGCGCATATCGCCGAGATCTTGTCGGTGACGAAGACCGCCGACGTGAAAGACCGCCTGATCGGGAACCTGTCGAAGGGATACCGGCAGAGAGTCGGCATCACGGAGGCTCTCGTCGGCAACCCGCCGGTGATGATCTTCGACGAACCGACGGTCGGTCTCGATCCGAAACAGATAATCGAGATAAGGAATCTCATCAGGAACCTCGGAAAGAATCACACGGTCATCCTGTCGACGCACATCCTGACCGAAGTACAGTCGGTCTGCGACCGGATCCTCATAATCAACGAGGGACGGCTGATCGCCGACGAGAAGACCGCCGACATATCGAGAGCCGTCGGGTCGAACAGGACGTACTCCGTCAAGGTGTCGGGTCCCCGCCGCGACGTTCTCCGCGAGCTCCGCGCCCTGCCGGGCGTCAAGGGAGCGGAGGACACCGGAGACGGCGACTCCGACGGAGCGGTCTTCGCCGTCGAGGCGGACCGCGGCGTCGACGTGCGCCGGCCGATGTTCAATATGCTCGCCTCGAAGGGGTGGCCGATAATGGAGCTCACCCCGCGCGGGATGAGTCTCGAGGAGGTCTTCGTCATGATAACGGACGAGGACGAAAAACGCCGGGCTTCGCGCGGCGTAAAGAAGACGGGAGGTGACGGAAAGAGATGACGGCGATATTCAGGCGCGAGCTCCGCTCGTATTTCACGACGCCGCTCGGATACGTGTTCTGCGCGGTCTATCTCGCGGCGTCCGGCTTTCTCTTCGCCGTGTTCACGCTCCGGTCGGGGACGTCCGACGTGTCGTCCTTCTCGCGGATGATGATCTTCGGCTTCGTCGTCCTCCTGCCCGTCCTGACGATGAGGACGTTTTCGGAGGAAAAGAGGCTCCGCACCGATCAGCTCCTTCTGACGTCGCCCGTGTCCGTCACGGGGATCGTCCTCGGAAAATTCCTCTCGGCGCTGACCGTCTTCGCGGGCTCGCTCCTTCTCTCGTGCCTTTACGTGATCCCTCTCGGACGGTACGCCGCCGAACACAGTCCCGTCAACGGGGCGAGGACATTCGGGTGCTTCTTCGCGATGTTCCTCATCGGGATGTGCTTCATCGCCGTCGGGATCTTCGTGTCGACGCTGACCGAGTCTCCCGTCGCCGCGGCGATCGGAACGATGGCGATACTGATCCTGTTCTCAACGGTCTCCCTCTTCAACGGGATGATCGATTCGTACGCCGTGAGGACCGTCCTTTCGTGGTTCTCCGTCTACGCCCGGTTCGCGAATTTCGCATACGGCATCTTTGACTTTTCGGCGCTTGTCTATTATCTCTCGTTCACGGCGGTTTTCCTTTTCCTCGCCGTTCGGGTGACGGACAGACGGCGCTGGAGCTGAGAGGAGGCGCGATATGAGTATGAGACGCAGATCGGGCCGCTTCGGCAAAAAATTCAGATACGGCGCCTCCGCGGCGCTTATCACGGCGCTGTTCGTCGCCGCCGTCGTTCTTTTCAACGGCGTTTTCTCCCTCCTCGCCGACCGCTTCCGCTGGTACGCGGATATGACGGGCGAGGCGGTCTTCACCCTGTCCGACGCCGCGAAGGAATACGTGGCGGGGATCGATAAAAAGATCGACGTTTATTTCGCCTCCGATCCCGACACGCTTATGGCAGACGAGGATATGAGGTACGTTTACACGACGGCGCGCGAGCTCGAGGACGCCGTCGACGGCGTCCGCGTCGAGTGCGTGAACGTGGTCAAAAACCCCGGATTTTTCAAGGAATTCTATTCGACCTCCGCGACGGACGTCACCTCGCGCTCCGTCGTCGTCCGCTCCGGGACGGAATCGAGGGTCCTGACGCCGCAGTCGTTCTTCGTCTACAACGAGGACGGCAAGCGCTGGGGCTATCAGGGCGAATACCGCTTCATTTCCTCGATAATGCAGGTGACGGAGACCGAGTCGCCCGAGGTCGTCTTCACGACCGGTCACGGCGAGGATATCGAGGGCGCGTCGACGCTCGCGCAGCTTTTCTGGGACTGCGGCTTCGAGGTGAAGGTCTCCGATCTCTCCGAGGAGAACGTCGGCGAGGACTGCCGTATCATCGTGATCTACAACCCCGTCTACGATTTTCTCGGCGCGGAGGCGGAGGACTCCTCGAAGAACGAGATCACGAAGCTCGACCGGATGCTCGACGGGCTCGGCGGTCTGCTCGTGTTCGAGGACCCCGGCCACGTGTCGAATCTCGTCAACCTCAACGAATTTCTGAAAGAGTGGGGGATCTCATACCGCGCCGACGTCAAGGTGCGCGACCTTTCCCATTCGCTCAGCACGGACGGCTATTCCGTTTTCGCCGAGTACGGCGACGCGAACACCCTCGGCGGCTCGTTCATCACCGAGCTGACCGAGCTCTACAGCTCGCCGAAGGCGGTGATAAGGGAATCCGGCCCCGTCGATATTCTCTGGGAGAGCGGCGGCGACCTGTCCGGCTCCCGCACCGTCTCCGCGATGCTCCGGTCGTACCCGGGGGCGGAGCTGACGGGAGAGGACGGCGTTATCGAAAAGGGAACGTATAACCTCCTCACGATGTCGCTCGAAACGCGGATAATCGACAACAACCGGTATTATTCGTACGTCGTCGCGGCGGGCTCGCCCACTTTCGGGTCGAACAACTACCTCGTCAGTAACGCGTACGGAAACCGCGACATAATCTATACGACGATGAAGTGGGTCGGAAGGAACGGCATTCTCGCCGATCTCGATATGAAGCCGTTCGACGACACGACGCTCACCCTGTCGACGGCGGAGGCGAACGGCCACGCCGCCTGGATGACGCTCGCCCTTCCCGCGGCGCTCGCCGTCTGCGGAGTCGTCGTTCTCGTCAGGAGAAAACACGCATGAAGAAGAAAAAGATCGTGCCGTTCATCGTGTTCGGCGTCCTGATCGCCGCGCTCGCCGTTTCCTTCGCGGTCCTGAAGCTGACGGCTCCGGGCGAGGAGAAGAAAGAGGCGCCGACGCTTCTTTCCGGAGAATATCTCGGAGAGGACGATCCCGGCGAATCGATGACTGAGCAGGGGTCGTATCTGCTCATCTTCCCCAAGAGGGACAGATCGGCGATCCGGTCGATCCTCGTTCACAACGAAAACGGCGAATACACTCTCGTGAAGAACGGCGACGAAACGTTCTCGCTCGCCGGGCTTCCGGGCGCTCCGCTCTCCGACGAGAGAGTCGCCGCCGTCGTCGTGGCGGCGGGCTATACTCTCACGAGAGAGAGGGTCGTCGACCGTGCGACGCCGGAGGAAAAGAAAGAATACGGGCTTGACGACCCGAAGGCGTGGTGGGTCCTCACCGACGTCAAGGGGCGGGAGTACCGCGTCAACGTCGGCGACCGGATGGTCTCCGGCGACGGGTATTACTGCTCGTTCGCGGGCAGGGACGCCGTCTACGTCCTCGGCACTTCGCTCGAGACGTCGGTCCTCGAGCCGTGCGAGTATTTCGTCACCGCGGCGCTGACCGCGGGGATAACGCAGGAAAACTATTTCAATATCGAGGAGTTCGCGATCCTTCACGGCGAGGACGTTTTCGTCGCCGTGACCGCGGTCGATCCGGAGGAAAAGCAGAACCCCGACGCGATCGTCGAGGCGAAGCTCGCGTATCCGCAGGGCTACCGCGCGAACGATTCGCTCTATATCAATGCGATAGGGACGTTCGTCAACATGGCGGGCGACGAGACGGCGGCGATCGCGACGAGCGACGACGACTACGTGAAGTTCGGGCTTGAGAAGCCCGCGTACGAGGTCCATTTCGCGCTCGACGGGACCGACTGGGATTTCTTCTTCTCCGACGTCACGGAGGACGGATATATCTACGGCGTGTCGAGCCTTCTCGACTACCGTCTGATCGCACGGTTCGAGGAGAGCGCCCTGTCGTGGCTCAAAGCCGATCTTTTCCGCTGGGTCGCCGATTATCCGATGTCGGTGTTTATCACGACGCTCGATGAGATCCGCGTGAAAACCGGAGAGCGCGACGTCACGTTCAGACTGACGCACGGGACGGACGAAAACGGGAACGCGACGCTGTCCGCCGCCTCCGACGTCGTCTCCTTCGACAACGACGGCATCTACAACTTCAGACAGTTTTACAAAACCGTGATCGCCTCGAAGCTGAAGGGGACCTCCTCCCTTTCGGAGGAGGAGCGGAAAGCGGCGGCGTCAGACCCCGAAAAGCTCATTTTCAGCGTCGAATTCACGCGGAAGAACGGCTCGAAAACCGAGTACGGCTTCTTCAGGACGACGACGCGCGAGGCGCTCTTCACGGTGAACGGAGAGGGCGAGTTCTACATCAACGTCGACTGGCCGGAGAAGCTCGCGTCCGATCTCGAACGGCTGATCGCCGGTCTCGACATCGACTCGTACGGAAAGGACTGAAAAAGCGGAAGTGAAAAAACTCATTATGACCGTTGCGGGGGTGATCCTCCTGTCTTTCCTGTTTTCATGCTCGGTAAGGGACGCCGGCGAACAGACGCGTGATACGGAGCGGCGGACGGATACGGAGTCGGAGACCGCGACCGCGCCGGCGACGGAGGAGTCGACGGCGAGCGGCGAGGTGCTCGGCGAGAAGTTCGTCCGCGCGGAATATCTCGGCGTCAGGGGATCCGGCGATCCGGAGACCGTCGTCGCCGACGCGGACGATTTTGAATATCTCTTCTCCGTCGACGGGGAGGAGACGGCGTACAGGATCGCGCCCGACCCGGATTATACGGTCCAGAACGCGCTGAAGCGCGGGAAGACGTTCGACATCACCTTGGAGGACGGATTCGTGACGGACGCCCGTGAGGTCGGGACCGCGAAGGCTCCCGAAACGCTCGTTTCCGGTATTCCCGGCGAAAAAACCGTGAAGAATTTCATCGCGACGGCGCTTTCCCCCGTCGGACAGACGCTTTACGTATACGGCGGCGGCTGGAACTGGCAGGACGACGGGTCCTCGCGGGCGGCGGCGTCGATCGGCGTCTCTCCCGACTGGGCGGAGTTCTTCGGGGCGAACGACGCGGGGTACGCTTACAGGTGCGAGGACGGCTCAAAGCCGGATTACTTCCCCTCGGGCGGCTTCAACGAATACTGGTTCGCCGGGCTCGACTGTTCCGGCTACGTCGGCTGGTGCGTTTATAACACGCTGAACGAAGAGAGCGGCGGCGAGGGTTACGTCACCGCCTCCACCGGCTTCGCGAGATCGCTGGCGGAGCGCGGGTACGGAAAACTCGTCTCCGGGACGCCTGTCCCGACGCTCGAAAACTACCGCCCCGGCGATATCGTCAGCATAAAGGGGCACGTCTTTATCGTCGTCGGCGTCTGCACCGACGGCTCCGTCGTCATCGCTCACTCGACGGTGACGAAGAGCCGGACGGGCGACGAGGGCGGCGGCGTCCAGATCTCCGCCGTCGGATACTCGAAGGCCTGCGAGGCGTACGCCGTCGCAGACCGGTTCATGACGGAGAACTACCCCGAGTGGAACGAGCGGTACGAGACCGATCTCAAGGACCCCGCGCTTTATTTCCCCGGCGAGAGCGGCTCGTATTTCACGTGGAGCGACGACCTTCTCTCCGATCCCGACGGGATACGGACGATGACGCCGAGAGAGCTTCTTAAGCTTTTTTACTGATTTTCGCCTGACGGTGAGGTGATTCGTTCCAAAGGAAAGATATTCGGAGAAAAATAGGTTTTCGTTAAGCCACAACCAACTACCGGTTTTGAAATCCGGTAGTTTTTTCTCTTTCAAGTGAGACAAACGCGATGGTTTTACGACTAACATAGTGAAAGGACTTTTTCAGAAAGGAGGCAGTCAATGGATAACGGTGCATGTAGCTACCGCCGTTTCCTTGACGGTGACGATGAGGGCATAGCGGAAATCGTTAAAGAATATAAAGACGGGCTTATTCTTTTTTTGAATACTTACGTTAGAAATCTGTCAGCAGCCGAGGAGCTTGCGGAGGATACTTTTTTTAGACTTATCGTCAAGAAACCGAAGTTTTCGGGAAAATCTTCCTTCAAATCGTGGCTTTACGCAATCGGAAGAAACATAGCTGTCGACAGTCTCCGACAGAGACGGTTATTTTTCGAATCGTCGGCGGAGGAGTCGGCAAAGGATCCGAGCGACGAGTCCAATCTTGAACGGTCCTATATAAAGGGAGAACGGCTGAAAACGGTTCGAAGTGCTCTTTCAAAAATACCGAATGATTACGGGAGATTGCTGTGGCTTTTGTATTTTGAGGAATTATCGGACGAGGAGGCGGGGGTTGTTATGAAAAAGAATCCCCGCCAGATTAGGAATCTTCATTATCGGGCAAAAAAAGCGTTAAAGGAAAAATTGGAAAAGGAGGGCTTTGTTTATGAAGAGTTCTGAAGAGATGATAAAAAGCTTGTTTGTCAGAAGGGAAGAGTATTTCGCGAAAAGAGAGAAAAGAAGAAGCAGATTATTAAAATCGTCAGTTGAGATATTATCCTTATGCGCCGTTGTCGCTCTGGGGGTCGGAATGTGGAACTCCGGATTGAACCGGAGTTCGTCGATGCTCGATAACACAAAGAGCTTTTCGCTTACAAATCCGGCGGGAGACCGAGCGTCGTCCGGCGAACTGCTTTCGACGGAGGAGAATTCGAACGGCGAAGCGATTGCAGGAGGAAAAACGGAGTTAGATTACGGCATTTTAAGGGAAGAAGAAATTCCGGATTGGCTTGGTCATTTTACCGTAAGAGTCAGATTTCTCCGGAATTTAGTCTCTAGAGTAGACGAAGAAATGAGGGCAATAGTCACGGACGCGGAATTTGAGGTCCTTGACGTTATTGAAGGGACTTCTCCGGGAACGATCATAAAACTTTGGTATCTCGGCGGGACCGTTACACTCAAGGATTTTGCGCGGTTGTACGGTGACGGAGAACTTGAGAAGCTCGGACTTGGCGGTCTTTCCGATGAAGAACTCGAAAAGAGAACTTATTCCGATGTAATATATCCTCCGGAGGGATTCGACTTCGAGGAGAAAGATCCTGACACGGAGTATCTGCTTTTTGTTACGGTTAACGAAGACACCGGGGACCTTTATATGCTCTATAACGGGTGGTCGTGCCTTGAAATAAAGGATGGATTCGTTACCGATCCGTTTTCCGGCGAGACGAAGAGCGTCGAAGATTTCAAAAGATGAGATTGGCTAATCCGATTTCGTATCAGGTATTACAAGCGAAACATCCCAGTTATATAGGATAGTTTAAACAAAACGTCGTTTTAAATGTTTGTAAGGTAGTTTGTCGTTGGAATATGGATAATTTCGCTCTTGACAAACGCGCACGACGTGTGATATACTCATAATCGGAGAATAAGTCGCGCTGCGACACGGCGTCCGAAAGAGAGGAGCGTCGGAACGAAATTCCGGCTGAAAGCGCTCCGTCGCCGCCCGATGCGATACCGCCTCCCCCGTTTTTCGGGAATTCCATAAAATGAAGTTAAAGCTCGGGTGGAACCGTGCGGAAAGAACATCCACACCCCGAACAGAGAAGTCTGTCCGGGGTCGTTTTTATCTTGAGGAGGAAAAAGCCATGTTCAAAGTTGATTTCGGAGGAGCCGTCCGCGAGTTCGACGCTCCTCTCTCGGTCTACGACGCCGCCCGCGGGGCGGAGATGCCGATGATCGGCGTGCTCGCCGCGTCGGTCGGAGGGCGTACCGTCGAGCTGACGCATATCCTCGACGCGGACGCGGAGGTGAAACTTCTCACGTTCGCCGACGCGGAGGGCCGTCACGCCTTCTGGCACACGACGTCCCATATCCTCGCGCAGGCGGTCAAGCGCCTGTTCCCCGAGGTGAAGCTCGCGATCGGACCGGCTATCGAGAACGGTTTCTACTACGATTTCGACGTGAAGGAACCGTTCAAACCCGAGGATCTTGAAAAGATCGAGGGCGAGATGAAGAAGATCGTCAAAGAGAATATCCGTCTCGAACGGTACGCGCTCCCGCGGGAGCAGGCGATCGCGTTTATGGAGGAGAGGGAAGAGCCCTATAAGGTCGAGCTTATCCGCGACCTGCCGGAGGGAGAGGAGATCTCCTTCTACCGTCAGGGCGATTTCACCGACCTCTGCGCCGGACCGCACCTCTTCTCGACCGGAGCCGTCAAGGCGTTCAAGCTGACGTCGGCGACGGGCGCGTATTGGAGAGGCGACGCCGCGAACAAGATGCTCTGCCGGGTCTACGGCGTCTCCTTCCCGACGAAGGAAGAACTGAAGGAGCACCTCGACCGCATCGAGGAGGCGAAGCAGAGGGATCACAAGAAGCTCGGACGCGAGATGGAGCTCTTCATGTTCCACGAGACCGCGCCGGGTATGCCGTATTTCCTGCCGCGCGGCTGGACGCTCTACAACGCCCTGCTCGAATACTGGCGCGGCGAGCACAGAAAGCACGATTATCAGGAGATCTCCGGCCCCGTCCTGTCCGAAAAGCAGCTGTGGGTCACAAGCGGCCACTGGGATCACTATCAGGACGGTATGTTCGTCATCCCGTCGGACGAGAATACGACGTACGCGATGAAGCCGATGAACTGCCCGAACGCGATCAACGTGTTCCGCAGCCGTCAGCGCTCCTACCGCGAGCTTCCGATAAGATATTCGCAGACCGACGTCATCCACAGAAAAGAGAAGTCCGGCGAGCTGAACGGTCTGTTCCGCGTCCAGCAGTTCCACCAGGACGACGCGCACATCTTCGTCGAGGAGTCGGGGATCGAGGCGGAGATATCCGATATCATGGATATCGCGAAGACGATCTACGGCACGTTCGGCCTGACGTACACCGCCGAGCTTTCGACGCGCCCCGACGACTACATGGGCGACCTTGACCTCTGGAACAAGGCGGAGGATTCGCTGAAGACGATCCTGACGCACAAGTTCGGCAGGGACGGATTCGAGATCAACGAGGGCGACGGCGCGTTCTACGGTCCGAAGATCGACCTCGGCATGAGGGACTGTCTCGGCAGACAGTGGCAGATGGGAACGATCCAGCTCGACTTCCAGCTCCCGCTCAACTTCGATCTCAAATATGTGGCGGAGGACGGCACGATGAAGCGTCCCGTCATGATCCACCGCGCGATCTTCGGATCGATGGAGAGATTCATCGGGATCATCACCGAGCATTTCAAGGGCCAGTTCCCGTTCTGGCTCGCTCCCGTCGAGGTCGGCGTCGTTCCGATCCGTCCGGAGCACAACGATTACGCCCGCCGGGTCGTCGATGCGCTCGACAGTCACGGGATACGGGTCGAGGTCGACTACACCGACCAGAACATGAAGAACAAGATCCGCCGCTTCAAGGAGGAGAGGGCGCCGTACGTTCTCGTCCTCGGCGACGCCGAGGCGGCGAACGGTACGGTCTCCGTCAGCGTCCGCGGCTCCGCGGAGAGCGTCAGGGACGTCCCGCTCGGTCTTTTCGCGGCGACCGTCTCCGATATGAAGAAGAATCACAGACTCGAGCTTGTGAGTGAATTCAGATGAAGTGGCTGTCTAAACTGATAAACGACCTTCCCGCGCCGTGGAACGTCTTCTCATGGATCGCGGTGACGGTCGTCTCCTGCTTCATTATCTGGGGAACGGCGAAGCTGATACGCCTCATCTTCCGCGGGATAGGGAAAAAGAAAAAAGGGCTTCACCTCGCGTTTTTTGAAAACGTCGCGGTCGGCGCCGCGGTGATCGCCCTCGTGATCGTCATAATCTCGTCGTTCAGCGGCGCGGGCGCCGTATGGCAGTCGCTCCTCGGAGGAACGGCGATCGTCTCCGCCGTCCTCGCGTTCGCCGCACAGGACGTCATCAAGGATATCCTCGCGGGACTCATGATCTCGCTTCACAGGCCGTTCGACATCGGCGACAGGATCGTCCTCGACGACGGAACGGCGGGGATCGTCGAGAACATCACCCTGCGCCACGTCGTTATCCGGACGACGCACTCGTTCCGCGCCGTTATCCCGAACAGCAAGATCAACGCGATGCGGCTCATGAACTACAGTTACGAGCGGCGCGACCGCGCCGTGGATATGCGGTTCGCCGTCGGCTACGACAGCGATATGGATCTCGTCAAAAAGACGATCCGGGACGCCGTCGGTGAAAGTCCTTACTCGTATCCCGGTTACAAGGACCCGCAGGGAAAGCTCGATTACGCCCCCGTCCTCTTCCGCGAATTCGCGGACAGCGCGCTCATTATGACCGTCGCCGTCTACTACAAGCGCGGGAATCCGACGGAGCTCGTCGTCGACGATATCAACACGCGGGTGAGAGAGGCGCTCATATCCGCCGGTATCGAGATCCCGTACAACTATATCAACGTGGTCGAAAAATAAAAAAGATCGGCGCGTCCTTCACGGGACGCGCCGAAATCTTTTTCTTTGTCTTTTATTTGTTCTTCTTGACGAGCTTCAGGATCAGCGGGAAGACGCCCGCGGCGATCGCAAGCGTTCCGATGATGAAGAAGAGAACGCCTCCGAACGAGAGACCGATGCCGCCCCTCGCGCCGACGACGATCGCGCCGATGAAGTTGATCAGATACCAGAAGCAGGAAGCTCCGGCGAGAACGATCAGATCGAACAGGGTGACCTTCTTGATGAAGAGCTTGAACATGATCCATACGATCGCGAGGATCAGGATGACCATGAAGATGTGGCGGAAAGCGGCGAGCGCGCCGAGATTGAGTCCTGTTTCCGCTTCGCGCATCGAGGCGCTCGCGAATCTGTTGCTGAACATATTGATGAGGCTGAAGAAGAACGTGGAGAGCGTTACGAACAGCGCGACGATCGCGTAACGGGTGTAGTCGCCCGCGATCATCTCCTTGATCGGGTTCTTCGGGAATTCAGCGCCCTTGAAGTTGAAATCGTTCGCCGTGAAGAGAGGCGCCGACGGCTTCGGAGCGGGCTGAGCCTGAGGCTGAACGGGCTGAGCCTGCGGCTGAGGCTGCTGATACTGCGGCTGAGGCTGCTGATACTGCGGCTGTGGCTGCTGATACTGGGGCTGGGGCTGCTGACCGACCGTCACGGGAGCCTGGGAAGCTCCGCAGCTCGGGCAGAAGCCGGCTTCGTCGGAGAGCTGCGCTCCGCACTTCTTGCAGAATTTTGCCATAATGAAAACTCCTTTTCTGTAATATTTCTTATTTCAACCGGACTCGTCCGGATGGGGTCCGCTTTATTTGCCGTTTTTCTTTCTCTTTTTCTTCCTTGCGAGAGAGTAGATCAGAGCGCCGACGATGCCGAGGACGACGCCCGCCGCTCCCGCGCGCTTTGCGCGGTCGGAGGAACCGCGGACGCGGGTCTCACGGCGCTTTGAGAACAGCCATCTCACGTTGTCGGGGTCGCCGTATGTCGGAGTCCACGCGTCGTGGCCTGCGCCGGGGTACTCGGTGTATTTTATCTTTCCCTTGCCGAGGATCTTGATTGCGCGGTACATCTCGCGCGTCCCCTCCGGCGGCACGCAGGTGTCGAGAGCGCCGTGGAACGTGCGGATCGGGATGCCGGAGAGCTGCCTCGCCTCGGACGGGTCGCCGGCTCCGCAGACGGGCATCGCCGCCGCGAAGACGGTCGGATGGCGCGTTATCATATCCCACGTTCCGTAGCCGCCCATCGAAATTCCCGTGACGTATATCCTGCCGCGGTCGACGTTGTATTCGCGGTCGACCGACTTGATTATCTCCATTACCGCCTCGAGCTCGCGGGATTCGGGAACTTCGTTCACCGAGTAGTTGCCGTTGTCGAACGGGACGTTCACCCACTGTCTGTCCTCGGCGCACTGGGGGACGAGGATGATGCTTCTCAAAGCGGGACTCTTCGGGTCCTCCCAGATAGGGTTGAAATTGCAGCTTATCTGGGCTTCGTTATCGTCGCCGCGCTCTCCCGCCCCGTGAAGGATGACGAGAAGCGGGTACATCACGCCGCAGTCGTAGTCTTTCGGTATATACAGCCGATAGGGAAGCTCGAATCCGTCCTGTCCGACGTATTTTTCGTATCTGAACAGTGACGTGACGTTCTTGCCGCCTGCCAAACCGACCACCCCTTTCAAAGAATTTCAGCGAGTCTCGATACCGCCTCGGCGGTCGCCTCGGCGGAACCGAATCCGGTAAGTCTGAAATACCCCTCGCCGCATTTGCCGAAGCCTGCGCCGGGAGTGCCGACGACCGCCGCCCGCGATAGAAGAAGATCGAAGAATTCCCACGATCCCATCCCGTGCGGACACTCCATCCAGACGTACGGGGAGTTCTTCGCTCCGGTGAAATAGATCCCGCGATCGCGGAGAAGACCGGCGATCGTCTCCGCGTTTTTCGCGTAATATCTGACGTTTTCCATCGACTCCGCCCGTCCCTCCGGGCTGAGAGCCGCCTCCGCCCCGCGCTGGACGACGTAGGGGACGCCGTTGAACTTCGTCGCCTGCCGCCTCTCCCAGAGACGGTAAAGGGGGACGCCGCCGGCGGAGACCGTGTGCGGAATGACGCACCATCCGCATCTCGTGCCGGTGAAGCCCGCCGATTTCGAGAGAGAGCAGATCTCCACGGCGCATTCCCGGGCGCCCTCGATCTCGTAAACGGAGCGGGGCGAGCCGTCGGTCACGAACGCCTCGTACGCCGAGTCGTAGATTATCAGCGATCCCGTTCGGGAGGCGAAGTCGATCCACGCTCCGAGGGCGTCGCGTCCGAACGCCGCGCCCGTCGGGTTGCCGGGGGAGCAGAGATAGATTATATACCCCTCGCCCGAAAGGCCGTCGGGTGTCGGAAGAAAGTCCGTTCCGCGTCCCGTGGGGAGGAGCGTGACCCGTCTGCCCGCCATCACGTTGCTGTCGAGATAGACGGGGTAAACGGGGTCCGGTATCAGTATTTCGTTGTCGCCGAAGATGTCGACGATATTGCCGCAGTCGCACTTCGCGCCGTCGGAGGCGTAGATCTCAGAGGACGGCACGTCGACGCCGGCGTCGGCGTAACGGCGGCTGATCGCCTCGCGGAGAAAATCGTACCCGTATTCGGGCGCGTACCCGCGGAACGTCTCTTTTTTCCCCATCTCGCGGACGGCGCGCTCCATCGCGGCGACGACCGTCGGGGCGAGGGGAAGAGTCACGTCGCCGATCCCGAGGCGGATGATCCTGTCGTCCGGATGAAGAGCGGCGTGCGCCTTGACTTTTTTTGCGACGTCGGAGAAGAGATAACTCTCGGCGACGTCTCCGAAGTGAACGTTGGTATTTATCTTAAGATCCATAATTTCTCGCTTTACAGGTAAAATTCTCCGTCGTAGACGATTTTTGCGGGGCCCTCCATCGTGACGGAGAGACCGTCCCGCACGGTGATCGTGAGGTCGCCTCCGCGCAGGCGGAGCAGTATCGGCTCGCCCGCGGACGCCCGTCCCGTCAGGACGGCGGCGACGGCGGAAGCGCACGCCCCGGTCCCGCAGGCGAACGTCTCGCCGCTCCCGCGCTCCCAGACGCGCATCGTGATGACGCCGGGGGCGGCGACCTCGCAGAACTCGGTGTTTACGCGGTCGGGAAAGAGAGGGTGATTTTCAAAATCCGGCCCTATCTTTTCAAGATCGAGATCGGAAATGTTCTCCGTAAATATGACGGCGTGAGGATTTCCCATCGAAACGGCGGTGACGCGGTACTCCGCGCCGCGCGCTTCTATCGGCTCGTCGACCATCCGTTCCCCGTCGAATAAAACGGGCACGAGGCGGGGGGATATTATCGCCCGACCCATGTCGACGCTGACGGATACGACCGTTCCGTCCTTTTCGTTGAGGGCGAGCGTTTTGACTCCGCTCGCGGTCTCGACGGTGACGACGTTTTTGTCGGTGTAGCCCCTCTCGCGGAGGAATTTTCCGATACAGCGGATCGCGTTCCCGCACATCAGCCCTTCGCTTCCGTCCTGATTGTACATCCTCATCCGGGCGTCCGCGACATCCGACGGGCAGATCAGGACGACCCCGTCGGAGCCGACCGAAAACCTGCGCGGCGACATGGCGACGGCGAGAGACGGTCCGTCCATCGGAGTCCCGTCCATACAGTCGATATATATGTAATCGTTGCCCGCGCCGTGCATTTTCGTGAATTTGATCTTTTCCATACACTCTTACCGCCCGGAAAAAACATCCTCATCTTATATTATCGTCCAATTGCCGCCGGTTGTCAATAGAAACCGGGATTTTTAACAGATTATTTAAGGACGGATATTTATTTTTTGCGACAGATATGATAGAATATAATCGGAGTATTACGGGTCGGGGCGAGGCGCCCGGAACGGAGTCATATATGAGCATTGGTGAAACGGTCGCCGCCGTCAGCACGCCGAGAGGCAGGGGCGGCGTCGCCGTGATAAGGATAACCGGCGACGGAGCCGCCGCCGTCGCGGACCGGGCTTTTCGCCCGGCGGGCGGAGGACTGTTGTCGGAAAGACCCCCGAGGACGGCTGTCTTCGGATCGGTCGTCCGCGAAGACGGCGAGGTCGTCGACCGCGCCGTGGCGGCGCTTTTCCGCGGTCCGCGCTCCTTCACGGGAGAGGACACGGCGGAGATATCGTGTCACGGGGGCGTCGCGGTTACGGCCGCCGCGCTCGAGGCGGTCTTCGCGGCGGGGGCGTCCCCGGCGGGACCGGGCGAGTTTACCCGGCGCGCCTTTATAAACGGCAAAATATCGCTTTCCGAGGCGGAGGCGGTGGGCCTTCTCATCGACGCCGACACGGAGGACAGGATGAAGCTCGCCGTCAACTCGGCGGGCGGCGCGCTGAGACGGAAGATCGAGGCGGTCGGAGACGGCCTCTCCGACGCCGTGTCCGAGCTCTGCGCGATAATAGATTTCCCCGACGAGCTGATATCGGAGGACGGCGGGACCGACGCCGACGGGCGGATCGTCACGGCTGTCGCGAAGGCCGCAGAGGACACGGAAAAACTGCTCTCGACGTACAGGCGCGGGGCGGCGGTGACGGACGGCGTCCGCACCGCGATCCTCGGCTCGCCGAACGTCGGAAAGAGCTCTCTTTTCAACGCCCTGACGGGCGGCGACGACGCGATCGTCACCGATATCCCCGGCACGACGAGGGACGTGCTCAGAAGGACGGTCCCGTTCGGCGGAGTAACGCTCCTTCTCTCCGATACCGCCGGGCTCCGCGAGACTGACGAGACGGTCGAGAGGATCGGCGTCGAAAGGGCGAAAAAAGAGGCGGAGGACGCGGAAATGATCTTCTTCGTCGTCGACGGCTCGCGTCCCCTCTCGGAGGGCGAGAAAGAGGAGATCTCTTCTCTGCCGCCCGCGACGCGGTTCGCCGCCGTCAACAAACGCGATCTGCCGCGCGGTCTTTCCGCGGAGGACGAGACGTTTCTCAAAGAGGCGTTCGACGCCGTCGCCGGGATCTCCGCGTCGAACGGCGACACGGAGGAGTTGGCTGACGCCGTGCGGGACGCGTTCGACTCGGACCGCGTCGACCTGTCGCGCGATCCGGTCATCTGGGACGCGCGTCAGCGCGCCGACCTGACCGCCGCGGCGGCGCTCCTCAGGGAAGCCGAAAGGACGCTTCGCGCGGGCGGCCCGCCCGACGCGGCGTGCGCTCTCTGCGAGGAAGCGGCGGCGCGCCTGCGGATGACGGACGGACGCGGGATCGGCGAGGAGATCGTCGACCGCATTTTCTCCCGCTTCTGCGTGGGAAAATAACATCGGAAGGAGAATACCGGTTTGCCTATCAAGATACCTCACGGGCTTCCCGCGTGGGACGCCCTTCAGAGAGAAAACATATTCGTTATGGACGAAAGCCGCGCCGTCAGTCAGGACATCCGTCCGCTGCGGCTCCTCGTCCTCAACCTGATGCCGACTAAGATCACGACGGAGACTCAGCTTATGCGTCTTCTGTCGAACACGCCGCTTCAGATCGAGCTCGTCCTTCTCAGGACGATCTCGCACCGCTCGCAGAACACGCCCGAGGAACACATGGAGGCGTTCTACCGCACGTTCGACGAGGTGAGGAACGACCGCTTCGACGGTCTCATCATCACCGGCGCGCCGGTCGAAAACCTCGGCTTCGAGGAGGTGGACTACTGGGAGGAGCTCTGCGGGATAATGAACTGGTCGAAGTCCTCCGTCTTCTCGACGCTCCATATCTGCTGGGCGGCGCAGGCGGGCCTTTACCACCACTACGGAGTGCCGAAATACGCGCTCCCCGAGAAGCGTTCCGGCGTGTTCCTGCACGACAACCTGATGCCGGAGCACCCGCTGATGAGGGGGTTCGACGAGCAGTTCTGGGCGCCGCACTCCCGTCACACCGAGGTGAGGGCGGAGGATATAGAGGCGACCGGGAAGCTCGAGATCCTCGCCTCCTCGAAGGAGGCGGGCGTCTACATCGTCTCTTCGAAGAAAAGGCGTCTTTTCTACGTGATGGGCCACAGCGAGTACGACACCGGGACGCTCGGCGAGGAATACCGCCGCGATCTGCTGCGCGGGATGGATCCTCACGTTCCGGATCACTACTACCCGGAGGACGACCCGTCGGGACAGCCGCGGAACATATGGCGCGCTCACGCGCATCTTCTGTTCTCGAACTGGCTCAACTATTTCGTATATCAGAACACACCGTACGATCTCAGTCGGCTGAAATCGGTCGATGAAGAATAAATAACGAAAGGATATCACAATGGACGACAGTACCGTACCCCGAGAAGAACTGAAACGAGGCTTCAAGGATCCCGCGGCGGAATTCCGCCCCGCGCCGTTCTGGTCGTGGAACGCGAGGATGGAGGACGGCGAGGTGCGCCGTCAGGTCCGCGATTTTATCGCTCACGGATTCGGCGGAGCGTTCGCTCACGCGAGGAAGGGACTCATTACGGAGTATCTTTCCGATGAGTTTTTCGACGCCTTCGCGTCGGCGCTCGACGAATCGAAAAAGCTCGGAGCGAGACTCTATATGTACGACGAGAACTGCTGGCCGTCCGGCTTTGCCGGGGGGCTCGTCGGAGACGCCGACGAGAAGGGCGTGATAACGTCGCTCGCGAAGTGCCGCGTCGTCGACGGAGCCGACCCCGCTTTTTCGGGCGAGGTGATCTTCGCCGCCGAGTGCGGCGACGGATTCGTCCTCGGACGAGATCTCACCGCCGTCCCGCGCGAGGAGTGGGGACGGTACGCGGAGAAGGTTATGGTCATTTACCGCGTCGGTCCGATGGGCGACTGCGGCGGCCATCCCTACGTCGATCTCACCAACCGCCACGCGACGGAGCTGTTTCTCAAAATAACGTACGACGAGTATTTCCGGCGGTTCGGCGCCGATTTCGGCGGCGCGATACCCGCGATGTTCTCCGACGAGGCGAACGTCTCGAACACGGGGCGCGAGACCGTCCCGTTCACGCCCCACGTCGAGAAGCGCTTCCGCGAGATCAGCGGTTTCGAGCTGAGAGACTGTCTGCCCGCCGTTTTCAGGAACGTATCCTTCGATGGGGAATACCGTCTCCCCGCGCCCGCCGTGAAGATCAGACACGATTATTACGTCACGATCCACACGCTCTGGATCGACAATTTCGTCCGTCCGATCACCGACTGGTGCGCCGCGCACGGTATCGCGTGGACCGGCCACGACGTCGAGCACAACTGGCCTCACGGTCACGCCGGCACGTTTTCAACGTCCGAACAGCACACGTATAAATACAGACAGTGGCCCGGGCTCGATCTTCTCCTCTGCGATCACCTCCGCGACTACCCGACGGAGTGCGACAAGCTCCAGATGATCGAGGTCCGCTCCGCCGCGAATCAGTACGGCAAGGAGCGCACGCTCTGCGAGGCGTACGGCGCGGGCGGCTATCAGTCGACGACAGACGACTATAAGCGGATGGGCGACTATCTTCTCGTCAACGGCATCAATCTTTTCGTTCCCCATCTGTCCCTTTATTCGTACACGGGATGCCGCAAGAGGGACTGCCCGCAGTCCTTCGACGATCATCAGCCGTGGTGGAACGAATGGAAGACGTATAACGATTACCTCGCGCGCGGGTCGTATATCCTCTCGCGCGGCGAGCAAAGGCAGAGGATCCTTTATCTCAATCCGTCGACGACGGGATATCTCGTCCCCGCCGAGGAGGCGAAGGGCGGGATCGATCACGGGACGAGCCCGGACTGCGTGAAGAACCCGGATATGAGCGATTTTCTCACCCTTTTCGAGTCGATGCACCGCGAGGGCTGGGACTTCGATTTCGGGGACGAGTACTCGATGAGAGAGGACGGCTCGGTCGCGGACGGGACCCTTGCCGTCGGTCGCGCGAGGTACGACGCGGTCGTCGTCTCGAAGAGTATGCGGAATATGTTTTCCTCGACCGCGCGCCTCCTTCTCGATTTTATGAGAGAGGGCGGAACGGTCATATCGACCGGCGACGCGGAGGACGACGCGGCGGAGTATATCGACGGCGCGGAAGGAAATTCGGCAACTGCCGAACTTCGGTCCACGTGGCGCAAGCTCGGCTCGCCGGACGGCGTTCTGACGGCGCTTTCGGAGCTCTTTGAAAAGCGCGCCGTTTACACGCCCGCGACGGGCGTCGCCTCGGCGTTCCGCACCCTTCCCGACGGAAGGAATATCTTCTTCATCGTCAATCACGGTATGGGCGAATACAGGACGGACGTGACCCTCCGCGCCGACCGCGCGGAGAGGTGGGACATGGTCACCGGGGAGATGACCGGCGTCGGCGCCGACAGCCGCGGCGGATATATCACGTTCCCGCTGACTCTCGCACGCTGCGAGAGCGCGCTGTTCGTGACCGGAGGGGATTCCCCCGTCCCGGAGGAGATCCCGGCGGACCGCGAGATCCCGCTCTCCCTTGTCTCGATCACCCCGGAGAGGGACAACGCGTTCACGCTCGACCACCCGTCCCTCGAGGTGAGGGGCAAATCGTTCCCGCCGAGATACTTTATCGAGACGTGCGACAATCTTTTCGGTGAGATCGTCGACAGCGGCAACCTGTGGGAGTCGATGCAGAGGAAGACGGAATATCTCGATATGAACGACGGATTCGGAGACGATACCGCGTTCTCCGTCACTTACCGTTTCAACGTTTCGTCCGACGCGGTCGGTCTCCCGATCAGGGCGGCTTACGAGCGCCCGGACGTCATGCGCCTCTTCGTCAACGGCGTCGAGGTCCCGTACGGCGGAGACAAATGGCTTCTCGGCGAGGGATTCGGCTCGTCCGACATCACGCTTCACGTCAGGGCGGGCGAGAACGAGCTCTCGCTCCGCGCCGACCGCTTCGACACTCTTTGCGAGATAGAGGCGGCGTTCCTCGAGGGCGACTTCTCGGTCGGCGTCGAGGACGGCGAATTTATCCTCACTCCCGGCAGGACTCCGGGGTTCGGGCCGTGGAGCGAGCAGGGAATGAGCCACTATCCGGGCGCGGTCATTTACGAGTTTTCGTTCGACTGTCCATCCGCGCCGCGCAGGGCGATACTGTCGGCTCCCGATTACAGGGCGACCGCCGTCTCCGTCGCGGTGAACGGCTCGGCGCCGATCGTCTTCGGCGCGAACGGCAGACGTTCGCTCGACGTGGCGAAATATCTGAGGGAGGGCGAGAACCGCGTCTCGTTCAGGGTTTCGGGCAGCTTCCAGAACCTCCTCGGACCGCATCTCAACTACACGGATTACATTCCTTACGACTGGAGCCCGTTCGAGCGCGGAAGAGAGGCGAAGGCGGACGAATATACGTTCTTCGGATGGGGACTCGGAACTCCGCCGACGCTCCGTATAGGATAGCTCCTGTTACTCTAGGGTAACAGAAGTTATCCGAACCCGGTTTTGCGCGAACAGATCACATCAGTCGAATTCGTTCGACACCGCTGATCGCCGAAGTTGAAAAGCTCCTGCTTCGTTATACCCCTCGCAGATAGGAAGCGGCTACCTGCTTCGGGGTCTGCCTTGCCGGAACAAAAATCAGCTCCGGCAAAACTCTTCGACCCGAAACGGATGATTTTACGAGCAGATTTTCGCGCCGAGGACGCCGCCTTGCTATCGCAAGGCAAGGACGAG
>JAFSWB010000027.1 GCA_017444735.1 Clostridia bacterium
AAGGATGTCCTTCGGGCTCCCAACTGAGCTACAAGCCCTTGTCAAATGTATGAAGTTGTGGGGTGTGTAAGGATGTCCTTCGGGCTCCCAGCTGAGCTAATGGCCCTTGTCAAATGTATGAAGTTGTGGGGTGTGTGACCGTGTGAGCCGCGCTCCCAGCTGAGCTAATGGCCCGTTTTTTCTTCACGCGCATTATTGTACCACAACTTTCGGAAAAAATAAAGGGGTTCGGGCGAAAAATTTTCAAAGCGGCGCTCTTTTGTCGTTCCCGCGCGGGACGGGCGGTCGTTACGACCGCCGCGGCGGGGCTGAAAAAGCGATATTTCCTTGACATTTTCCTCCTTTACGGTGTAAAATAACTGCGGAAACAAGGACGCGCGGCGCTGCGTGCTCGCAAATCTTCTCCCGCGCGGTTATCGGACAAATGAAAGAAAAAGTCATCCTTTTCGACGGCACGAATCTCGACGGTTTTTACACGTGGGACGACGAGCGTCCCGATGAAAAGACTCCCGCCGCGTGGGAACTGAAGGACGGGGTGATGACCGTTACTCACGGTCACCTCGTATCGAAGTACGAATACGGCGACGCGCAGATACACGTCGAATTCCGCATTCCGGATCAACCCGACCGCGAGGGACAGTGGAAGGGAAACAGCGGCGTCTACGTTCACGGATGCTATGAGATCCAGGTCCTCGATTCCTGGGGCAACGAGCCGAAGCTCGACGAGTGCGGCGCGATCTACGGGATCGCCGCTCCTCTCACGATCGCCTCTCTCGAGCCCGAAAAGTGGCAGACCTACGATATCGTCATCCGCGCGGCGAAGCTGAACGGGGACGGCTCGATAAAAGTCCCCGCCGTCATCACCGTTCTTCATAACGGCGTCGTCATCCACAACAACCTGACCTTGCCGAGAAACAATCCCGGCGGAGTTACGAATTACGTCGTTGAGCGCGGTCCGCTGCTCCTTCAGGATCACGCCTGCCCGGTCAGCTATCGGAATATCTGGGTACAGCCCCTCGATTGACGCGTATATTTCGCCCGCGGCTTCCGCCGCGGGCGTTTTTTTACAGTCTGACGTCGATCCTTTCGATCCTGTCGCTCCGTCCGACCGTCTCCCCGTCCACGAGGACCGAAAGACCGCGCCCCCTGCCGAAGCGGCCGCCCGTTCTGTCCCAGACGACCGTCACGAAACGGCCGAGGCACGGAGCGCCGTCGAGGCAGAGATAAAGGAGCTGATCCTCCCTGAACATCGGGAGGACGGAGAGCGTCCCGTCCTCGCGCGGGCGCACGCCGCACAGACCGCTTATAACGGGGTCGCAGAACGTCGAGTGGTTGTAGTCGACCCCGCGGTCGTACACGCCGCGCGCTTTGAGCTCCTCCCTCGCGATCCAGTGACCGTCGAACGGGTCGAGGTCTTCGTCGATAAACGGAACTGTGACGCCGTTTTCGGTGAGGAAATGAGATCCCGCGTACGTTGAGAGAAGATCGAAAAAGTCGCCTCGCCCGACGAACTCCCCGCCGTCTCCCCTGTCGATCAGATTTGCCATCGCCGTCAGTGTCTGCGAGGTGGCGAACGGCCACGACGGACCGTTCCACAGACACTCGTGATCGAATTTCTGCATAAAACCGGGGTGACACCGTTCCGCGGTCGTCGGCCCGAACGGAGCCTTGAAATGCTTCTCGTCAAAGAGGAATTTCCACGCGACCGATTTTTCCGGCCCGGGGATGTTGAAATACCACGGAACGTACCCGACCTCCTCGCGGACGTCGGCGATCGCGCCGTCCTCGCGGACCGTCTTGTAAAACTCCGCTTCCCCGTCCCAGAGCGTCGAGTCGATCAGCTCCTTCAGCTTCGCCGCCTTTGCGGCGAAGACGCGTTCGTCCTCCCGCCTCCCGAGGCGGGCGGCGATCTTCGAGATCGCGGCGGCGTCGCCGTACATATACGAATTTATCGTCGGCCGGAAGCCCGAGCCGCCGATCGAATACTCCATCCCGTCCCTGTCGTCGATCTGATGAAAGAGACCGCTTTCGTCGAGATGATCGGCCTCCCACGCGCGGAAATTGGCGATGAGATCGTCGAGCAGCCCCTCCGCGAGCGAGAAATCGCCACGCGCGGCGCAAAGCGCCCAGACCGCGTCCGCCGCCCAGAAGCTGTACAGGCGCGGAGCCCCTTCCGGCGAGAACCAGAACCGCGCGTAGTCGTCGAGGAACGACGAATCGGCGAACCAGCGTCCCTCGTAGAAGTGGTGACCCGCCGGGCAACAGATCGTGTTATACTTCCCCGCCCACCCGACGTCAGGCAAAAACTCCGTCACGACACGCCCCGCCGGGGTGTTTTTTATGTGCTTGCAGTACGTGTGGAGGCGGAAATAGTATATTTTTCTTATCGTCTCATCGTCGAGATCGAGGAGCGGCGCGCCGAGTTCAAACGGAGAATAGTCCCCCGTCGGCTCGGAAAAACGCGCTCTCTCGTCCTCCCGCGATAAAATGAAATACTGTTTCTTCATAGGCCGTCCTTCCTTCGTTGTATGCCGACAGAACCGAAAAGGGCTCCGCGATCCGCATACGGCTCGCGAAGCCCCTCGTGATAAACGTTACGCCTTCGTGTATCTCGAGAACATAAGCTCGAATCCGTCTTCCGTCTCCTTGAGCGGCTGCCACGGATCGACCTCCTCACCGAGGATCTCGCCCTTCATTGACGTTTTGTAGAGGATCTTGCCGTCCTCCTCGCGCCACTCGGTCTCCTCGAGCGCCATATAACCGTCGCCGCAGAGCTTCACTTCTCCGGCTTCGACGGCGGCGTCGAGCTCTTCCTTCGACACGCCCTCGGGTATCTTCATCGCGGTGACGACTCTGCCGTCCGGCTCAAAGAACATCACGCCGGAGAACATTTCCTCGACGTCCTCGGGATCGACGTCCCTGATCTCGTCCTTTTTTCTCCAGACGAAGCCGTCGTCGCCCATCTGCATCGCCTGCGAAACGACCCATTTCCCGATAATATCCATCTCTCGCTCCTTCTTACGCCCAGGGATTGGCGCTTTCGGGCTGTCTGATGTCGGGAAGCAGGTACTGTTCCCACAGATACCACTTGCCGTCCTTCGCAAGGCGCAGATCGACCTGTCTCGGGCTGTCCGCGCCGCCGGATCTGATGAAGACCCTCAGCATATTCTCGTCGATCTTGGAATGGGGATTTTCGCTGACCGTGATCGTGTACGGCTCGGAAGGAGCGTAGTCGTTCTGCGGCGTCGCGCCGTGGAAATACGATCTCGGCACGTAATCCTTATCCATGAAGCGGTCGCGGATGAACTGCTTGTCGACGCCGCTCAGCGGACGGGGCCCGCGCAGATAATCGAGCATCGCAAGGCTCGCCTCTTTGTCGTGGGGATAGAAGCAGAGCGCAAGGACCGTCATCGCCGCCGTGTCGTAAGGATTGGAGAGCGCCGCCTGAGGAAGCGCCTTGAATCCCGCGAGATCGTCCGGAAGAGCCTCAAACACGACGTCAACGCTCTTGTTGCCGACACCCACCGTTTTCGCGACGTCGCCCGCCGCCTTTTTAATGCTGTCAAAAAGACCCATTTTCAATACCTTCCCTTTCCGGAAATTTTATTCTTGATAATATTTTACATAACAACGGGGTGATTTGTCAACCGTTTTGTGAAAAATTAAGGGTATTCAGGTCGCTCCCGCCTGTTGACTTTACCGTGCTAAAGTGGTAAAATATATCGTGTCCCGAAACTGAAACGGAGGACAAAGCAATGAACGGATCGGTAAAATTCAGTCTCAGCCGCGCCGAGCGCGCAGTGTTCGCCCTTCGCGCTCTTTACGAGAGCCGCGGCTACGAGAGATTCAAGGTCAATAAATTCGAAGAATACGATTTTTACGCGGGATGCAAGTCGTTCCTCACCTCGGAGAACGTGCTCACCTTCACCGACAGCGGCGGCAGACTGATGGCGCTCAAGCCGGACGTCACCCTCTCGGTCGTCAAGAACGCCGACCCCGACGCGGGCGGCGTCAGGAAGGTCTACTACAACGAGAGCGTTTACAGGGACTACGGCGACGGGAACGGCTTCCGCGAAATAACGCAGACCGGGCTCGAGTGCGTCGGAGCCGTCGACGAGGCGACGGTCGCCGAGGCGGTCCGCCTCGCGGAGGAGAGCCTCGCCGCCGTCTCGGAAGGGAGAGAGACCGTCCTCACGGTGTCGCACATGGGCGTCGTCTCCGGCGTTCTCGGAGGCGTCGATCCGTCCGTCCGCGACGAGATACGCGGATATATGGAGAACAAGAACGCGGACGGAGTCCGCCGCGCGGCGGCGGGAGCCGGCGTCGGCGGCGCGGTCGCCGAAAAGCTCGTCTCCCTTTTGTCCGTTTACGGGTCGTTTGACGACGCGGAGGGCGAGCTTCTCCGCCTTTGCGGCGATATTCCCGAATGCGCCGCGGCGGTCGCGGAGCTCGGCGCGGTCTGCCGGTCCGCGGGCGATCGGATAAGGATCGATTTCTCCGTCGCCGGCGATATGAATTACTACACGGGGATCGTCTTTCGCGGATACGTGAACGGCATCCCGAAAAGCGTCCTCTCGGGCGGCAGATACGACGGCCTTCTCCGCGGCATGGGACGCGCGCGCGGCGGCGTCGGATTCGCCGTTATGACCGATCTTCTCGAAGCGTATCCGGGAGCAGGAAACGCCGGATACGGAACTTTTCTGACGGACGGAGGCGACGGTAAATGAAAAAAACGATCAACGTCGCCCTGCCGAAGGGCCGCCTCGGCGACCGCGTCTATTCTCTTTTTGAGAGAGCCGGGTACGCCTGCCCGTCGATCCTCGATCCCGGCAGGAAGCTCCTGTTTGAAAACGAGGAAGCCGGCGTCAGGTATTTCTCGGTCAAGCCGTCCGACGTTCCGATCTACGTCGAGCGCGGGGTCGCCGACGTCGGCGTCGCCGGCGCGGATATCCTGCTCGAATACTCCCCGGACGTCTACGAGCTCTGCGATCTCCGCCTCGGCCGCTGCCGGATGGCAGTCGCCGCGAAGAAGGATTTCAGAGACGACAACTCCCGCCCGCTCCGCGTCGCGACGAAATATCCCGCGATCGCGAGAGAATACTACCGCTCGCTGGGCCGCGATATCGACGTGATAAAGCTGAACGGCTCGATTGAGATCGCTCCGCTCCTCGGCCTGTCCGACGTGATCGTCGACATCGTCGAGACGGGAAAGACGCTCGCTGAAAACGGACTCGTCCCGTTCGCAACGGTCACGGAGATTTCGGCGCGCCTCATCGCGAACAAGGTGAGCTATGAGTTCAAAAACAAAGAGATCCGTGAAATGGCGTCCCGCGCCGAAGCGGCCGCCGTCGGGGGTGAAAAATGATAAAGATTTATAAAGACGCCGCCGAGGCGCTGAAGCGCGGGGAGGGCGACGTCAGAAGAGACGAAAAGATCAGGGACAGCGTGGCGGAGATAATCGCCGCCGTCAGAAGAGACGGCGACCGCGCGCTTTACGAATACGCCCGCCTGTTTGACGGGACCGAGCTTTCCTCGCTTGAGGTGACGGGGGAGGAGATCGACCGCGCCGCCGCGTCGTGCGGCGGGGATCTGCTCCGCGTAATGGAGCGGGCGGCGGAAAACATACGCGATTTTCACAGCCGTCAGGTCCGCCTGCCGTTCTCTTTTGAAAAGGGCGGCGCCGTGATGGGCCAGAAGATCACTCCGATCGAAAGGGTCGGCCTCTACGTTCCCGGCGGCACCGCCGCCTATCCGTCGTCGGTGCTCATGAACTGCATCCCGGCGAAGATCGCGGGATGCTCGAAGATCGTGATGGTCTCTCCGCCGTCGCGCGGCGGAGATATCGCCCCCGCCATCCTCGCCGCCGCGAAGATCGCCGGCGTCGACCGCGTGTTCCGCGTCGGCGGGGCGCAGGCGGTCGCCGCGCTCGCGTACGGAACGGAGACGGTGCCGAAGGTCGACAAGATCGTCGGCCCCGGCAACGCTTACGTCGCGGAGGCGAAAAGGCAGGTGTTCGGCAGAGTCGCCATCGACATGATCGCGGGACCCTCCGAGATCCTCGTGATCGCCGACGAGCTGTCCGATCCCGCCGTCGTCGCCGCCGATCTGCTCTCGCAGGCGGAGCACGACAGAATGGCGTCCGCGATCCTTCTGACCGACAGCGAAAAACTCGCCTCGGCGGTGAGCGCGGAGCTCGAGCGTCAGCTTCCGCTCCTCCCCCGGTATGAGATAGCGCGCGAATCGATCGACACGCGCGGAAAGATCGTCGTCTGTCCCGACATCGCCTCCTGCGTCCGCCTCTCGAACGAGATGGCGCCGGAGCATCTCGAGCTGTTCGTCGACTCGCCTTTCGACTGGCTCGACGCCGTAAAGAACGCCGGGAGCATCTTTCTCGGGCGCTCGTGCCCCGAGGCGCTCGGCGACTATATGGCGGGCCCGAACCACACGCTCCCGACGAGCGGGACGGCGAGGTTTTCAAGCCCCCTGTCGGTCGACGATTTCATAAAGAAAAGCCAGTTCACGTATTTCACGCCCGACGATCTCGACGCGCTCGCCGACGACGTCGCGGCGTTCGCCCGGGCGGAGGGGCTCGAGGCGCACGCCGAAAGCGTACTTTCAAGAAAGAACGGAGACAGATAATGGGAAAATTTCTCGCCGACAGATTCAGATATTTTGAGGCGTACGCCCCGGGAGAACAGCCGCGGGACAGAAAATACGTCAAGCTGAACACGAACGAGTCGCCGTTTCCCCCGGCTTCCGGGGTCGCCCGCGCTCTCGCGGAGTGCGCGGAGACGCTCAACCTCTACCCCGATCCGACGTACGCTGCCCTCCGCGGGAAGCTCGCCGCTCTCCACGGCGTCACTCCCGATATGGTGACGGTCGGATGCGGCTCCGACGAAATACTCGACTTTATCTTCCGCGCGTTCCTCTCGGACCGCGGCGCCGTTTTCCCCGACGTGACGTACGGGTTCTACAAGGTGTTGGCGGAGCTTTACGGGATCGCGTACCGCGAGATCCCGCTCCGGGACGGCTTCGCCGTCGCTCCCTCGGATTACGCGCCGACCGCCCCCTCGGGCGGGAATCCCGCCGTCGTCCTTGCGGAGCCGAACGCGCCGACGGGCATCGCCGCGGGCGAAAAAGCGATAACGGAGATCCTCGAAGCCGATCCGCTCCGCCCCGTCGTGATCGACGAGGCGTACGCCGATTTCTCGGGCGTAAGCGCCGTTCCGCTTCTCGGAAAACACAAAAATCTCATCGTGGTGCGCACTTTCTCAAAATCACGTTCTCTCGCCGGCGGGCGGGTCGGTTACTGCGTCGCCTCCCCCGAGATCATCCGCGACATCGACCTCATCCGATTCTCCACGAATCCGTACAACCTCTCGCGCGCGGCGGTCGCCGCGGCGGAGGCGTCGCTCGACGACGACGGGTATTTTAAGGAGTGCGTCGAAACGGTCGTCAGAACGAGAGACCGCTTTGCGGCGGATCTCCGCGCGATCGGATTCGACCTTTCCGACTCCTCGGCGAACTTCGTCTTCGCGCGCTGTCCGGAAATCAGCGGAAAGCGGCTCGCCGCCGTCCTTCGGGAGCGGGGATTTCTCGTCCGCCGGTTCGACGGAGAGCGGATAAAAGATCATCTCCGCATCACCGTCGGGTCGCGGAGCGATATGGCGGCTCTTTTCTCCGAGCTTAAGAATATCGCGGAAAAATAGCCGTCCTCCCTTGCGGAAAAACGGAAAAACGGATATAATATCGTCAAACCGAAAGCGAGGTCCTCATTTATGAGAGAAGCGAAAATCGAAAGAAAAACGGCTGAAACCGATATTTCTCTGTCCCTCGTCGTCGACGGCGCGGGAAAAAGCTCCGTCGACACGGGATGCGGATTTCTCGACCATATGCTGACGCTGTTTTCGGCGCACGGGTGCTTTGATCTCAACGTCGCCTGCCGCGGCGACGTCGAGGTCGACTTTCACCACACCGTCGAGGACGTCGGCATCGCGCTCGGCGAGGCGTTCCGCGCGGCGACGGGCGACCGCTCGGGGATAACGCGCTACGGATCGGTCACGCTCCCGATGGACGAGGCGCTCGTTCTCTGCGCCGCGGACGTGTCGGGGCGCGGCGTGCTTCGCTTCAACGTGCCGTTCCCCACGGAAAAGGTCGGCGATTTCGACACGGAGCTCGTCCGCGAATTCTGGCTCGCGTTCGTCCGCAAATCGGACGTGACCGTCCACTTCCTTATGATCGACGGAGAGAACTCGCATCACATAGCGGAGGCGGTCTTCAAATCGGCGGCGCGCGCGCTGTCGGCGGCTCTCCGTCCCGATCCGCGGTTCGAGGGACGCGTCCCGTCGAGCAAAGGCGTGCTCTGATATGGTGACGATAATCGATTACGGCGTGGGGAACCTCTTTTCCCTCGTCAGCTCGTTTTCGTATATCGGCGAGGACGCCGCCGTTTCGTCCGATCCCGGCGAGATACTCCGCGCGGATCGGCTGATCCTTCCGGGCGTCGGGGCGTTCGGCGACGCGGCGGAAAAGCTGCGCGCGACCGGCATCGGCGACGCGGTGAGGAGAGCGGCCGCCGACGGCGTTCCGCTTCTCGGGATCTGCCTCGGGATGCAGCTCCTCTTCGATTCGAGTACCGAGTACGGGGTCCACGAGGGCCTCGGGCTTCTCCGGGGACAGGTCCGTCCGATCGGCGGCGTGATCCCGGCGGGACTCAAAATACCGCACATCGGATGGAACGCGCTCCGCTTCACCGAACGGGGACGAGAATGTCCGCTCTTCTCCGACGTCGGCGAGGGCGAGCACGTCTATTTCGTCCACTCCTATTACGCGGCGGACTGCGGCGACTCCGTCGCCGCGACGGCTGAATACGGCGTTCCGCTGACCGCGGCGGTCAGCGACGGCCGCTCCGTCTTCGGGACGCAGTTCCACCCGGAGAAAAGCGGAGACGTCGGTCTTCGCATCCTGCGCTCGTTTTCCGGAATTAAGAAAGGCGGTTCCGACTGATGGTTATTTTTCCGGCGATCGATCTTATCGGCGGGTCCGCCGTTCGCCTGAAGCAGGGCGACTACGGCAGGATGACCGTCTTCGGCGGCGATCCCGTCGGGATCGCGAAACGGTTTGAAGAAGAAGGCGCCCGCTTCCTCCACGTTGTGGATCTCGAGGGCGCGAAGGACGGCGGCAGACCCAACGAGGCGGTCATAAAAAAGATAATCGGCTCCACCTCCCTCCACGTCGAGGTCGGGGGCGGCGTCAGAGACGAGGACGCGGTAAAGGCGTATCTCGACGCCGGGGCTTACCGCGTGATCCTCGGCACCGCCGCGGCTGAAAACGAGGATTTCACCCGCCTTATGTGTGAAAAATACGGCGAGGGCATCGCCGTCGGAGCCGACGCGCGGGACGGTATCGTCGCGGTGCGCGGATGGCTCGAGAGCTCGGGGATCGGTCTCTTCGACTTTGCGAAAAAAGCGGAGACGCTCGGCGTGCGGACGCTGATCGTCACGGATATTTCCCGGGACGGAGTCCTGTCCGGCGCGAATTCCGAACTCTATAAAAAGCTGACGTCCTCGCTGTCGCTCGGCGTCGTCGCCTCTGGCGGCGTCTCGTCCGTTTCCGATATCGAGGCGCTTTCAAGGGCGGGCGCAGCGGGCGCCGTCGTCGGCAAGGCGCTTTACACAGGCGATCTCTCATTGAAGGACGCCCTCCGGGCGGCGGGGGAACGGATATGATAACAAAACGTATAATCCCCTGTCTCGACGTAAAGGACGGCAGAGTCGTCAAGGGAGTGAATTTTCAGGGGCTTTCCGACGTCGACTCTCCCGTGACGCTCGCCTCTTTTTACAGCGACGCGGGCGCGGACGAGCTCGTTTTTTACGATATTACGGCGTCCGCCGAGGGAAGGCGGATCTTCACCGACGTCCTCGCCGAGGCGGCGCGGCGCGTCTTTATTCCGCTGACCGTCGGCGGCGGCGTGTCGTCGCTCGACGATTTTGACAGAGTGCTGAAGTGCGGCGCGGACAAGGTCAGCGTGAACTCCGGCGCGATCAGGGACCCGTCCCTGATCCCGGAGGCGGCGAAGAGATACGGCGACCAGTGCGTCGTGATCTCCGCCGACGTGAAGCGGGTCGGCGGCGAATACCGCGTTTTCGCGCGCGGAGGCAGAGAAGACACGGGACTCGAGGCGATCGAGTGGATAAAGAGATGCGTCGGGTCGGGCGCGGGAGAGGTCGTCGTGAACAGTATGGACACCGACGGCGTCCGCGGCGGATTCGATCTTCCTCTTCTGTCGGCTGTTTGCGGCGCGGTAAGCGTTCCCGTGATCGCGTCGGGAGGCGCCGGATCGGTCGACGATTTCATCAGATTGTTCAAAGATGTTCCCGGCGTCGACGCGGGTCTCGCCGCGTCGGTGTTCCATTTCGGACAGATCAGGATACCGGACCTCAAGGCGTCCCTTCGCGGCGCGGGGATCCCGGTCAGGATATAAGGAGGCAGCAGTGGCGGACATTACGGTAAACGATCTCAGATTCGGGGCGGACGGGCTGATACCCGCCGTCGTCGTCGACAACGTCTCGCGCCGCGTTCTCACCGTGGCGTATATGAACAGGGAATCGCTCGCGATCACGCTCCGCGAGGGGCGAACGTGCTTCTGGTCCCGGTCGAGGCAGGAGCTCTGGCGCAAGGGCGAGACGTCCGGCGCGATCCAGCGCGTGGCGAGGATAACCGCCGACTGCGACCGCGACGCGCTCGTCGTCGTCGTCGAGAAGGACGGTCCCGCGTGTCATCTCGGCACCGACTCGTGCTTCAACGACGACCTCTATTTCTCCGACGAGATCTCCGATTTTACGGCGGACGCCCTCATGGACCTGATCCGCGACCGGAAGGAAAACAAAAAAGAGGGGTCGTATACGACGTACCTCTTTGAAAAAGGGCTCGACAAGATCCTCAAAAAAGTCGGCGAGGAGTGCACCGAGGTCATAATCGCGGCGAAAGCGGAAGACAAAAAAGAGACGGTCTACGAGATCGCCGATCTGATGTATCACGTGATGGTCCTGATGTGCGAGGCGGGGATCGAGCCGGGCGACGTTATAAAGGAGCTCGCCTCACGCCACGTTATCGACAAAAAGATCAAGCAGGAAAAGATGACCTGAGGAGGACTGAAATGGCGGGGAAAAACAAGGTGACCTTCGAGGTCAGGATGGAAGAGGGGCTTTACAAGAAGCTCGTCGCCGCGGCGACGCGCGAAAACCGGACGGTGAACAATCATATCGCGTATCTCGCGCGTACGAACGTCGAGTACACGGAGCGCGTCCACGGAACGCTCGACACGAAAAACGTCCCGCTGCCGGAGGAGAAGGATTCGTAAAAATCCCGCCCCCGGGCTTGCGGTGTACTTCGTAAGGAAGTACACCGCAGCTAAATTCGCCGTATTCGGCGAGCTAAATCGGGCGCTGCCCGGCTAAATTTGCTCCGCAAGCTGAATTCGGCTGCGCCGAGCTTAGGGTAACTCCTGTTACCCTATAGGCGAATTTAATTTAGCTGAAGCCGCGAGGCTTCAATTTAGCTGCCGCAAAGCGGTAATTCAGCTGATTTATAAATCATTCCTGCGTCGGAACGGTTAAGACGAGCTGAAAGAGAATAACCCACTATGACACTTTCAATAATCGAAAGACGTCATAGTGGGTTTGTTTCTCCCTTGCGAGCACTTTTCTCTTTTATAGGGGATATAAGGAAAAAAAGCCTGCGGGCTTTTTTAATTGTATTTACCTTTTGCACTCTTTTTTTCTCTAGAGAAAAAAAGCCTGCACTGAAAAAAAGAGTCGTCCGGGGAGGGAAGGACCCGTTCAAGGGCTCGCTGGCTTTTAA
>JAFSWB010000004.1 GCA_017444735.1 Clostridia bacterium
CGCGCGGCGCGGGAGTGATGCCGTCGAGGATGAATCTGCCGAGGGTGGTGTTGCCCGCCGCCATATCGCGCTCGCCCTGAAGGACGTGGATCTCAACGGACGGCTGACCGTCCGCGGCGGTGGAGTAGATCTGACTCTTCTTGACCGGGATGGTGGTGTTCCTGTCGATTATCCTGTTGAACACGCCGCCCATCGTCTCGATGCCGAGAGACAGAGGAGTGACGTCGAGCAGAAGCAGATCCTTGACGTCGCCGCCGAGGACGCCGCCCTGGATAGCCGCGCCGATGGCGACGCACTCGTCGGGATTGATCCCCTTGAACGGCTCTTTGCCGATAAAGTTCCTGATCGCTTCCTGCACCGCCGGGATCCTCGTCGATCCGCCGACGAGAAGGACGCGGTCGATCTGCGAGGGCTGAAGCCCCGCGTCGCGGAGGACCTGCTTGGTCGGCTCGATCGTCGCGTCGACGAGAGACTTCGTCAGCTCGTTGAACGTGGCGCGGGTGAGCGTCGCGTCAAAGTGCTTCGGACCCGTCGCGTCGGCGGTGATAAACGGAAGGTTGATATTCGCGGACGCCATGCCGGAGAGCTCAATCTTCGCCTTCTCCGCGGCCTCCTTCAGACGCTGAAGCGCCATCTTGTCTTTTCTGAGGTCGATGCCGCCGTTCTCTCTCATGAACTGCTCGGCGATCCAGTCGATGATCCTGTTGTCGAAGTCGTCGCCGCCGAGACGGTTGTTGCCCGCCGTCGCGAGGACCTCGAAAACGCCGTCGGAGATCTCGAGGAGCGAGACGTCGAACGTGCCGCCGCCGAGGTCGTAGATCATGATCTTCTGGTCGACTTCCTTATCCATGCCGTAGGCGAGCGCCGCCGCCGTCGGCTCGTTGATGATACGCATGACCTCGAGGCCCGCGATCTTGCCGGCGTCCTTCGTCGCCTGACGCTGTGCGTCGGAGAAGTACGCCGGAACGGTGATGACCGCCTGAGTGACCGTCGTTCCGAGATACGCCTCCGCGTCCGCCTTCATCTTCTGAAGGATCATCGCGGAGATCTCCTGCGGCGTGTACTGCTTGCCGTCGATGGTGACCTTATAGTCCTTGCCCATCTCGCGCTTGATGCTCATTACCGTTCTCTCGGGATTCGTGATGCTCTGTCTCTTTGCGACCTGGCCGACCATACGCTCGCCGGTCTTGGAGAACGCGACGACGGAAGGAGTCGTTCTCGATCCCTCGGGGTTCGGAATGACGGTAGGCTCGCCGCCTTCATAGACCGCCACGCACGAATTGGTCGTTCCGAGATCTATTCCTATGATTTTTCCCATGATATTTATCTCCTTTTCAAATAATTAACAAATTCAGTTTGCCACCTTGACCATGGCGTGTCTTATGATCCGGTCGTGATACCGGTATCCCTTCTGAAGGACCTCGACGATCTCGCCTTCGCCGTATTCCCCGTCCTCGACGTGCATAACGGCGTTGTGGATCTCCGGGTCGAACGTCTCTCCCGCCTCGCCGAACGCGGTGACGCCCATTTTGTCGAGCGCGGCCGGAAAAGAGTCGATTATCAGCTTGACTCCCTCGGCGAATTTGTCCGGGTCGGCTCCGGTGTACTTCTCCGCGTACATCAGGTTGTCAAAGACGGGAACGAGCCCCATCACCGCGTCGGACACTCCGTCCGAGTACGCCGTCTCCTTTTCCTTCGAGGACCTTTTTCTGAAATTATCATATTCCGCGAGTATCCTTTTATACCGGTCTTCGCCCTCCGCCGCGGCGTCCTCGAGTTCCTTCACCTTTTTCTCGGCCGCTTCGAGCTTCGATCTGAGCTTTTTCGTGTCCTCGCTTTTCTTTGCGGTCTTTTTGTCATCCGCCGCTTTCTTTTCGGGTTCCTCCCCGGCGGTCTCCGTTTCCTCGACGGTCACTTTTTCTTCTTCCAATCTGCGTCGCCCCTTTCGTCGGTCATCCCTCTTCGTCTCCGCCGTCGCCCTCCTCGATAAGGCGGCTGACGCCGGAGGACAGATGGTCGATCATTGCGATGACCCTTGAATAGTTCATCCTTGTGGGTCCTATTACCCCTATCGCGCCGACGAGCGTGTCGCCGCGCTTGATCGGCTTGTAAACGAGAGTCGAGTTGTCCATCGTCCTTACGAGATTTTCGCGCCCGATGTAGATCCTGACGCCGCCGTCCGCACCCGCGCTCATCTCCGACTCCGAGAAGACGTCGAGCAGGTCGCTCTTTCTCTCGAACATCGTCAGCATCTCACGCAGACGGTCGCCGCCGTAGACCTCCGGGTAGGAGAGAAGACGGTCGATACCGTCGAACCGGAGCTCTCCTCCGTCAAAGGCGGAGATCGTCTCGCAGATCCCTTTGACGACCGGCGCGACGAGAAAATCGTCGTCTCCCATCTCGCGCTCGATCTCCATCATCAGCGGCATCGTGATCTCTTTCGCCGAAAGGCCGGTCAGCCGGGCGTTCAGAAGCGTCTCGAGGTGCGCCGCCGTCTCGGACGGGACCGCGACGCGCGAGCGTATCCGGCGCGTCTTGACAATGTTTCCGATCAGCATAACGAGAAGCATCGAATAATCGTCCGTGCGGATGATCTCAAAGTGAGAGACGGTCACGCGGACCTTTCTCGGCTTCGCGGCGAGCGCCGTGTAATCCGTCATCGACGACGCCAGACGGATCGCGGTGTCCAGAATACCGTCAAGCTCCGACTGCTTTTTGCGCAGAGACGTTCTGAGCTCTTCGATCTCGCGCTCCGTCAGACGGTAGCGGTCGATCAGCGAGTCGACGTAGAGGCGGTAACCCGCCTCGGACGGCACCCTGCCCGCCGACGTGTGCGGCTGTTCGAGATACCCCATCGCCTCAAGCTCCGCCATTTCGTTGCGTATGGTAGCAGACGAACAGGCAATGTGCTTATTTGACGTCAGGTATTTGCTTCCGACCGGTTCGCCGAGTTCGATGTGCGCCTCGATAATCGCCTTCAGTATTTGTTTTTTGCGTTCGCTCAGTTCCTTTGCGGGACCGTTTT
Source organism: Clostridia bacterium (assembly GCA_017444735.1). GTDB lineage: Bacteria > Bacillota > Clostridia > Oscillospirales > CAG-272 > RUG11130. Next base: position 3,026 of record JAFSWB010000004.1, read on the forward strand.
TCCCCGACTCCATCGAGTGAGCCTCCTCACAGCGGTAACGCGCGCTCCTTTCAACCATTCATTTTAGCACTTTGCGCGCCCGAGTGCTAACTACTTATAAAATTTACCACCTTCTACCCTTTTATTCAATAACAAGATTAATATCTTTTGTTAAATAACTGTGAATTTCATCACAAGAGACGCGTGAGTGATAAAAAATCGGCTCTTGACAGAGCCGCGGCGGGTATAATAGAATAAATGGGGGGTGATGAAATGAAAAAACCGAAATACGACGCCGTGATCTGGGATTACAACGGGACGCTCGCGGACGACGTCGAGGCCTCTCTCCTCGCGTCTAACGACATTATCACGCGGCACGGCAAGGAACCGATCACTCTCGACACGTATTACGAATACGTCGACTATCCCATCAGCCGTTTCTGGGAGAGGATCTTTTCTCCGGACGAGCTTCCGATGAGCGTCATCGGCGAGGAGTACTACGCGATCTACCCCGAATATTTCGGCGGGATCACGAAGAAAGCCGCCGACCTCGTGAAAAAGCTGCGGAACGCGGGCGCGGTCCAGATGATCCTGACGTCTGCGCATCCGCGTCTGATCGGCGAAAAGCTCGCGGAGGCGGGGATCGCCGACTGTTTCGACGCCGTCTCGTCCTCCGGAGACCTTCTCGCCGGGAGCAAGATCGAAAGAGGGGTCGAGTGGCTGAAGCGAAGCGGTATCAGAGGGGAGCGGGCGATCACGGTCGGGGACACGCTCCACGATCTCGACGCCGCGCGGGCGATGGGGACGGACTGCGTCCTGTGCGCGTTCGGACATCAGGGCGAAAAGCGGCTGCGCGGGGCTGGCGTACCCGTCGTGAAACGGTTTTCGGAGATCGAGGATTATCTGTTTTCCGATGACGTCAAAACCGACAAAAAATGACCCTCTCCTTCTCCGATTTTCTCACCGCGGACTCCGTTGACCGGGGCTCTTTGTTGTGATATAATTGTAATGATAATAAAGCGGAACGGAGGCGGGACGATGCAGTCATATTCGACAAAGCAGAGAAAACTGCTTCTCTCGTATCTTGCCGCGCACGCGGACGAGGAGCTCGCCGCGGACGTTATCTCACGCGACCTTTCGCACGAGGGAGTCAGCGTCAGCGCCGTTTACCGCAATCTCGCCGCGCTCGAGGCCGACGGCAAGATTCAGAAGGTCACGAAGAGCGGGACGAGACGCGCTTTCTACAGATTTTCGGACGCGGCGGAGTGCCGCCGCCATATCCATCTTTACTGCACCGAGTGCGGAAAAACGTACCATGCGGACGTGCCCACCACGGACTACGTCGCCGACCGTATCGAGTCCGCCTCGGGCTTCGAGGTCGACAGATCGAAAACGGTCATCCGCGGCGTCTGCCGTGAGTGCGGAAAAGCGGCGGATACGACTGCCAACGCGAAAAAAACGGTAAATAACGGAAGCGGAACGTGACGGGCCGCCCGGATTGACGGGTCGGCGCGGCTGCGTTCCGTTCTGCGTTTTTCACCGATTATCAAAGGAGGGCAAAATGATCATCGTTACGACCGATTTCATCACGGGGAAAGAGTGCGAGACGCTCGGACTTGTGAAAGGAAGCACCGTACAGACGAAAAACTTCGGCAAGGACATCCTCGCCGGGCTGAAGAACCTCGTCGGCGGCGAACTGAAGGACTACACCGCCATGATGAACGAGGCGCGCGCGATCGCCACGGACAGAATGATCCTCGAGGCCGGCATTCTCGGCGCGGACGCCGTCGTCTCGGTGAGATACGCGACGTCGTCGATCACGAACGGAGCCGCGGAGGTCATCGTCTACGGCACCGCCGTTAAATTCAAAAATCAGGAATGAAAGGATATATTAAAATGAGCGAAAAAGAGAGAAGAATCGGAACGGTATCGCGCGGCGTCCGCTGTCCTATAATCCGCGAGGGAGACGATCTCGGACGGATCGTCGCCGAAAGCGTCCTCGAAGCGGCGGAGTGCGAGGGATTCGCGATCCGCGACCGCGATATCATCGCGGTGACCGAATCGGTCGTCGCGCGTTCTCAGGGCAACTACGCAACGGTCGACGACATCGCCGCCGACGTCGGAGCGAAGCTCGGCGGCGGAACGGTCGGCGTCATCTTTCCGATCCTGTCGCGCAACCGCTTTGCGATCTGTCTGCGCGGTATAGCGAAGGGCGTCCGCAAGATCGTCCTTATGCTCTCCTACCCCTCCGACGAGGTCGGAAACGAACTCGTGTCCCTCGACGCGGTCGACGAGGCGGGCGTCAACCCCTACTCCGACGTGCTGACTCTCGAAAAATACCGCGAGCTCTTCGGCGTCGTCCGCCATCCGTTCACCGGGGTCGACTACGTTGAATACTACGGCGATCTTATCAGGGAGTGCGGGGCGGAGGTCGAGATCATTTTCGCCAACGACCCGCGCGCGATCCTCAGATATACCGATACCGTCCTCAACTGCGACATACATACGAGAGCCCGCACGAAGAGGCTCCTTCTCGCCGCCGGCGCGAAGACGGTCGTGTCGCTCGACGGCATCCTCAACGCTCCCGTCAACGGAAGCGGATACAACGAGAGGTACGGTCTGCTCGGCTCGAACAAATCGACCGAGGACAAGATCAAGCTCTTCCCGAGAGATCCCCGTCCGCTCGTTCTCGACATTCAGAAGCGCGTCCTTGACGCGACGGGAAAGAAAGTCGAGGTAATGGTATACGGCGACGGCGCGTTCAAGGACCCTCAGGGCAAGATATGGGAGCTCGCCGACCCGGTCGTCTCTCCCGCGTTCACCGACGGTCTCGTCGGCACGCCGAACGAGCTTAAACTGAAATATCTCGCCGACAACGACTTCAAGGATCTGAGCGGAGACGCCCTCAAGGCGGCGATCTCGGATTCGATCCGCAGGAAGGACGGCTCCCTCGTCGGGAACATGGCGGCGCAGGGCACGACCCCGCGTCAGTACACCGACCTCATAGGCTCCCTCTGCGATCTGACGTCCGGCTCCGGCGACAAGGGCACTCCCGTCGTTCTCGTCCAGGGCTATTTCGACAACTACACCAACTGAAAGAAAGGATGACTGAAATGAGCAACAGAAGACCCGACAGTATGGAAAGGATCACGACTCCGGCTCTCGCCGGGTCGTTCATAGACGAACAGGTCGCGGCGATCCGCGAGCAGGTCGGTGACGGCAGAGTCCTTCTCGCCCTCTCCGGCGGCGTCGACTCGTCAGTCACCGCGGCGCTTCTGATCCGCGCGATAGGAAAGAATCTCGTCTGCGTCCACGTCAATCACGGCCTCCTCCGCAAGGGCGAGCCGGAACAGGTGATAAAAGTCTTCCGCGAAGAACTCGGAGCCAACCTCGTCTACGTCGACGCGGTGGACAGATTTCTCGACAAGCTCGCGGGCGTCGCCGATCCCGAGAAAAAGCGCAAGATCATCGGCAAGGAGTTTATCGACGTCTTCGCCGAGGAAGCGAAAAAGCTCGACGGGATCAGGTTTCTCGCGCAGGGGACGATCTACCCCGATATCCTCGAATCCGGACCCGTCAAGAGCCATCACAACGTCGGCGGTCTTCCCGAGGAACTGAACTTCGAGCTCGTCGAGCCCGTCAAGTTCCTCTATAAGGACGAGGTGCGCGTCGTCGGCAAGGCGCTCGGTCTGCCCGACTCCATGGTCTACCGTCAGCCGTTCCCCGGTCCCGGTCTCGGCGTCCGCTGCGTCGGCGCGATCACCCGCGACCGTCTTGAAGCGGTCCGCGAAAGCGACGCGATCCTCCGCGAGGAGTTCGCGAAGGCGGGTCTCGAGGGCAAGGTCTGGCAGTATTTCACCATCGTGCCCGACTTCAAGTCCACCGGCATCACCGACGGTCTGCGCACCTATGACTGGCCCGTCGTGATCCGCGCCGTCAACACCGTCGACGCCGTCACCGCCGAGGTGGCCGAGATCGACTTCGGTCTCATGGCCCACATCGTCGAGCGCATCACCCATGAGGTCAAAGGCGTCAACCGCGTCCTCTGGGATCTGACCCCGAAGCCCTCGGGCACCATCGAGTGGGAATGACCGTCAAAACGGCGCAAACCCGCATGAATACAGGCTTTTTTGCCCGTCGCTGTGGCTCTTGATACTGGATTGATACTATTCGTGTCCGCCCGGTATTCCCAAG
>JAFSWB010000028.1 GCA_017444735.1 Clostridia bacterium
CCGCCCGAAGCGGCGCCTTTACGGCATCTTTTCGTTTCTCGTTCTTGCCTTGCGATAGCAAGGCGGCGTCCTCGGCGCGAAAATCTGCTCGTAAAATCATCCGTTTCGGGTCGAAGAGTTTTGCCGGAGCTGATTTTTGTTTCGGCAAGGCAGACCCCGAAGCAGGTAGCGCTTCCTACCTGCGAGGGGTATAACGCAGCAGGAGCGAAAAACAGCCCGTCAAAACCGGGTTCGGATAGCTCCTGTTACCCTACCGAAGGCGATAGGTTTTAACTCTTTTTTTCGCCTCATTTTTCGGTCCGTTGTAATTCTTCTGCATAATTTCCTTTCCGCCTGTCGGTACTTGAATCTGAAAATCAACAATTCCGCGAACCGTCTTGTATTCAGAATTGATTTGTGGTATACTGACGATGGTGAAATATAATATAAGGGAGGCAGTCACATGACAAACAAAGTCTATTCGGTCGATGAGATCCGGCGTATCGTCACACCCATCGCCGTGGAGCACGGTCTGTCTCGCGTCTTCCTTTTCGGCTCCTATGCCAGAGGCTCTGCAAATGGCGCAAGCGATATAGACATTTGTGTCGACGCTGCCAATCTCAAAGGGATGTTTGCACTTGGCGGTCTGTATGCCGATCTTGCAGAGGCGTTTGACAAAAACCTTGATTTGATTACCGAACGTTCTCTGGATTACAGCGCTGACCGCTCGTTTGTAGATAATCTCAGAAGGGAACAGGTGCTTCTTTATGAAAACTCCTGACCGGGATCGGCAGATCCTGCAGCATATTCTGACTTACTGCAATCGCATCGAACAGACGGTCGAACGGTTTGGAGAGGATAAAGCAGTCTTTCTTTCCGACAGAGATTACATCGACTCAGTCAGCATGAATCTGCTTCAGATCGGTGAACTTGCCGGGAAATTTTCTGATGAATTCACAGAGCGACGCGAGAGTCAGATAGACTGGCGTGCCATCCGAGGAATGCGTAATCTGTTTGCCCATGCTTATGGGACGATGGATATCGACCGTATATGGGATACGGTGATATACGACGTTCCCCAACTCAGAGAATATTGCATGAACAAACTCGGCATGGAGCCGGAGTCGGACAGCGGCTGACCGACGCTGACAATGTGATTTTCGAAGCGCAGACAATGATCTGCGCTTGTTTTTTATCGGTTTTCACATCCCGCCCATGACCGGGGGACCGCACTCCCGGAGTTTTAAGCGATATATCCCGCTGACGCGGGATGTGTTATTTTGCGGCTCCGCCGCAAAGTGATATTATATTCGCCTTTAAACTGCGCGAAGCGCAATATAACTCGGCGTAAGCCGAATATAACTGCAACGCAATATAACTCGCCGAAGGCGAATATAACTGAAAAAACCGCCTTTCGGCGGTTTTTTCCGCGCCTTGGGGGACTCTTCGCGCTCACGCGGGCTCGCTTTTCGCTGAACGCGAAAAGAATCTTCGGATAACTTCAGGAGTTTTGCGCGCCAGCGCGAAACTCGGGCGGGCAGCGGTATCGAACGAATGCAGAAAATAATATCTGCCCGCATTGGTCGCAGTCGCGGAAAAACAGTCCACCGGACTGTTTTTTTACACGCGACTGTTCGAGTCCCCCGTCAATTCGCCTTGGGGGACTCTTCGCGCTCACGCGGGCTCGCTTTTCAACGTTTTGAAAAGCTCGCGTTCGCTTGGTCGCAGTCGCGGAAAAACAGTCCACCGGACTGTTTTTTTACACGCGACTGTTCGAGTCCCCCGTCAAATGGCGGAAAAAAACAAAGACACGCGAGAGCGTGTCTTTGCTTTTTTCGCGCCTTGGGGGACTCGAACCCACGACCTACCGGTTCGTAGCCGGGCACTCTATCCGCTGAGCTAAAGGCGCTTGTCAACGGAAGATATGATAACACAATCATTTTGATTTGTCAAGGTTTTTTCAAAATTTGTCGCCTGATACGCGATCCTCGGCGTGCCGTCGTGCGTGATGATTATCCCGCACCGGAGAAAACCGCACTCGGAGAGCTTTTTCTGCATTATTTTGTTGTCGCGGTGAGTGTCGGCGCGCACGTTCCCGTACATCGAGCGCGCGTAATCGGCGGCGGCGCGCACCGCGCCGTGGATCCGCCCGTCCGTCGCTATCCTGTGGATCGCCGCGTACGCGCCGTCGTTCAGCCACGCCCCGTCGATCGAGGCGTACGTGGGATCGGGACCGGGACAGAGGGCGAAAACGCCGTGTACCTCCCCGTCCTCCGTCAGAACGTGCGACAAGCCGAGCGCGATATCGTCCTTCACGATCTCCTCGGGCGGATAAACGCTTCCCCACTGCGTCGGATTTCCCGACCGCTTCATAAACTCCCGCGCCGCGCGGTAGATTTCAAGGATCCGCGGAAGATCGTCCGCGGTTCCCCGTCTTATCCCGATCATTTTTATTTCCCTTCCGTCGTTTCGGAAATCAGCTCGCCGCGGATCGACGCGAAAAGGGCGTCGAGCTCGCGGAGCAGCGCGTAATCGCGCTCCGAATACTTTTTATATTCCTCGATCCTGAAAAACTTCGCCGGGGAGCCCTCGAAAACGAACTCGTAGCTCCACGGGCTGTAATCGGTCGCAAAATCGCCGCTGTCCCGGCGCCGGACGAGGGAGAGAACGTTCTTTTCCGCGATAAACGCCTCGAAACGCGCGGCGTCCTCCGCCGTCACGGCGTACGACGAGACCGCCGTCGGTTCGTCCCAAACCTCGCGGCGGCGCGTCGTTATCTCCCACTCTCCCGCCCCGTTTTTCCGGAGCGTCTCCGAGCGGCTCGCCCCGCGCATATCGCAGTATCCGGGGCTGTATCTGAACTCACGCAGTTTATCTTTGTTTTTCATACCGTTACCTCCGGGTCCCGGCCGTTACGAATTCCGAAAGGGCCGCGGCGGAGTTCCGCGACGCCTCGTATCCGAGAGAACGGAAATGATCCGGACAGTATTCGCCCGGCTGCTCTTTTTTGATCTCCTCTTTCAAAAGATCTGTTATCACGGAACAACGCCTCTCTTCTTTTCCGTCCGTCGACGGATCTTTAGGGTAACAGGAGCTATCCGAACCCGGTTTTGACGGGCTGTTTTTCGCTCCTGCTTCGTTATACCCCTCGCAGGTAGGAAGCGCTGCCTGCTTCGGGGTCTGCCTTGCCGGAACAAAAATCAGCTCCGGCAAAACTCTTCGACCCGAAACGGATGATTTTACGAACAGATTTTCGCGCCGAGGACGCCGCCTTGCTATCGCAAGGCAAGAACGAGAAACGAAAAGATGCCGTAAAGGCGCCGCTTTGGGCGGGTTCGGGTAACTTCTGTTACCCTACGGGGTTACGTAATGGTGTCTCACGGTCGCGGCTCCGTCGGGAGAAATGTCGATCAGCGTACCGCCGTTCAGCTCGGGCTCCCAGTAACATCCGGGACCCGTTTTGAGCGAGTAGACGAACCGCACTCCGCGGTAAAGGATCGAGAAATTATTTATATGGTCGTGGCCCGCGATAAGCGTCTTCGTGCTCCCGTGAGCGAGAAGGACGTCAAAGAAGCCGTTGTCCCTTTCGGCGGAGGCGATCACGTCCTCGTGGACCACGCCGAACGAGTCCTCGTATCCCGCCGTCCAGCAGCCGGTCTGCATCCCGTCGCCCGCGGGTATCGTTTTCGGGTCGACGCCGGGCAGAAACGCCGCCGCGAACGCGTCCCTGTCCGTATAGCACGGAATGTGCGAGATCATCGTGGTCTCGGGCACTCCCATTTCGGAGAGCGCGTCGCAGACGTCGCCGTACCACCCGATCTGTTCCCGCGTCAGCTCGGCGTAGGAGCTGACCACCTCGCCGTCGTCGTCGACGAAAAACATATTGCTGTGCGTATCCATCATAATGAGCCCGTGTACCGGCGCGCCGTTCAGTCTCAGGACGATCACATAATTCCCGCACCCGAGCCGTTCGTCTCCCCACCTGAAGAGACTTCTTTCGTGCGAGGCGAAAATCTCGGAGATCCGTACCTTGGACGCGTGCGACGCGTCGTCGTGATTGCCCATTACCGGAGCCCACGGGACACCGGTCGAATCAAGCAGGTCGGCGAGCCTATCGTACGACTCGATGGATTCCGAGCCCCACGCGAGGTCTCCGCTTATCGTTATCAGATCGGGCCGTTCAGCGGAAACCAGAGCGTTCACGGTGTCGGTCAGTATCTCCGAAACGGAGGTGTCCCAGTTTCCGTTTGAGAGCTGGGGATCGGACAGATTGAGGACGCGGAAGCCGTCATCCCCCTCCTTGTCGACGTAGACGATCGGCATATCGTATACGGTTGCCGTCGCCTCGGGGAAGCGGATCCCCTCAAACGTCACGAACTCCGCCGCGGTATCCGGGTCGGGCTCTTTCCCGCGGACGGCGTAATCGCCCGAGGGCTCGTATACGTAAAGGGTCCCGCGCACGGGGTCGATATAAAACTCTCCCCGGGCGTCGAGCTCCTCCGCCGCGCCTTCGACGTAAACGGAGGCGTTCGTTATCGTCTTATCGTCGTTGACCGTTCCGTCGCCTTTCGTCTCGTACCGGAACCCGCCGAACCACGGATACGACCTCAACTCCGTCGGAGAGGCGGCGGTCGCCGTCTTCGAGGACTCGTCGTAAGAGCCGATCCCGACGTGATCGAACCAGACGGGGAAGCAGATATTCCCGCAGATCATGACTCCGTCGAGCGTTGAGTATTTTGAGAGACGTCTGCCTATGAGGGAGTTGTTTATCTTCAGGGTCAGCGTCCCGGAAACGTCGACGGCGTCGGTGAAGAAGGCGTCGTCGCCGTCGTTATACTTGTTCGGGAATCTGGCGGGCCACAGCTCGCCCTCCTCTCCGGTCACACTGTACGAAACGGAAGAGGCGTTCGGCGGAAAGACGTCCGAGACGTCGGCTTTTCTTATGTGATCCGCCGATCTTCCGAAAAGATCCCTTTCGTCCGGGTCGAGGTCCGCAAAATTTTCCGCGGCCACTTCAAAGGAGTCGGTTATTACGACGTCGCCGTCGCCGTACGCCCTGTACGTTATCGGGCACTCCTCCGCGCCGGAATCCGCGGCGGTCAGATCAAAGTCGAAAAGAGTGTATTCGCCGGTTCTGACGGCGACGGTGATACCGCCGCGCGACGCCGTTTTGTCGAGCGCGCGGGCCGCAAGAACAGCGCGTCCGAGGGTGCGGAACGGTCTTGAAAACGAACCGGTCCACGAGTCGTCGCCCGCGGGGGAGACGTAGAAATCAGCGTCAAAGAGAGGCGTTTCGGCGTTTTCCGCGTACGCGTCGAATCTCTCGATTATCGCCGCGAACTGCTCGCGCGTCGCGCCCTCGTCCGGCGCGAGACGGTTGCCGTCCGTCCCCTTGACAAGACCCGCCGCGACCGCCCATCCTAGCGGCTCGTTCGCCCAGTCGCTGACCTTCGCGTAATCGGCGAAGGCGGACAGATCCGCCCGCTCGCCCGCGTCGGGAACGAGAGCGGACGAGAAGCGGAAGAGCATCGTCGCGAGCTGTTCGCGCGTTATGAGACCGTCCGGCTCAAAGGTTTTTTCCGTAATTCCTTTAACGACGCCGGTCTCTTTGGCCCACGCCACGGCGTCCGCGTACCACTCGCCCGCCGGGACGTCGGAAAAACCGCTCGGCGCGGTCGGGGCGGGCTCGCCCTCGCGCCGCCACAGGACGGTGGCGACCATTGCGCGGGTCAGCGATCCCTCGGGGTCGAATTTATCGCCCCCGACGCCCTTCATATAACCTTTATCAACGGCGTAATTGATTGACGCCGCGCTCCAGCGGCCCTCCCCGACGTCGGAAAAACCCGTTTTCGCCGCCGTTGCGACCGTGACGCACGACAAAACCATAAGGAGCGCGAAAAGTGCGGCAAACGTTTTTTTCATGTTCAATACCTTCCGATTTTTTCAAAATGGATATCCGGGAAATCGACGCCGTCCTTTACGCGGTAGTCGCCGCGGGACGGGTTGACGAAGAGCGGGTTTTCGGTCAGATAATATCCGACCTGTCCCTCCGTCGCCGTGTATCTTCTTACGATCTCCCGGTCCGACACGCTGTACGCCTCGGCGTCCTTGTTTATAAAGACGTTGTCCCTTACGTCGTTCACGCTGTTGAAGATGTATTTCGGGTCGTCCCGGTCATTGAAATTGATGTGGTATTCAAGGATCTCCGGCCATCTTTCGAGGATCGCGTTTCTGTAGTTTTCGTAGCTCTCCGCGTTGTGGAAAAACTCGCTCCAGACCGACTCCGCCTTCCAGACGATATCGTGAGGGTAATCGCTCCAGACGGAGTCCCGTCCCTCTTCCCATATTATATCGCCGGCGTTCTCCTCAAGATCGGCTCTGGCGCCGATCACGGAGAAGGACCCGCCGTGCGCCTGGGTCGTGACGCTGACGTTGTCGTGGATGGAGCAGTCCCTGCCGTCGTGGACCATTACGTTGCAGTTTCCCGTGTTGTAGAAAAGATTTGAATAGACCTCGGCGCCGCAGGTCCAGTCGTCGACGTAAAATCCGTATTTGCCTATCCCCTCCGTCGTCGCGGAGCCGAAGAAATTGTATCTCACCACGAGATTTCTCCCGTCCGCGCTCCAGTCAGCGTAAAGGATCCCGCCGTCCGTGGAATTGCACATCACGGAATCAAAATCATTGTACTCCACGAGCACGTCGTAGGATCGGCTGAAGGAGATCGCTCCGCGGGAACACCTTTCAAAACGGTTGTGAGAGAACGTCAGGTTTGAACAGTTCCTCATATCGACGCCGTTATACGCGTCGTAGACGAGATTCGTCGCCCTGACGAGGTTGTTGTCGAAGACGGCCCTCGTCTCCTTGTCGAAACGGTGCTCCCCCTCGCAGCCGCCCTCGATCTTCACGGCGGCGCCGTAGAAGTTCTCAAATTCAGAGGACGCGAACCTGACGTCCTTCGGCACGCCGATCTCCGAATCGCGGAACATGAGCCCCTCGTTCGCCGCGGCGACGGAAAAGCGGCATCTCTCCACGGTGATCCCGTGTCCGAGCTTCTCGTCGATGAACCGTTCCCTCGAATTGAGGAACGTAAGGCCGCGGAAGGCGACGTCGCTCGCGTGATCCATCGTTATCATCGTGCCGTACACGGGGATGCGGAGCGTCCCGTGCGGGTCGTAAACGTAAAGCGTCATCGTTTCGGAGTCGAGCCAGTATTCGCCCGCCGCGTCAAGCTCCTCGGAGATGTTGAGGAACGCCATATCGCAGTCGTCCTTGTCGGGATTGATCGCGCCGTAATAGTCGCCCGCCTCCGGGTTGAGAAGCCGGATTATCTGCTCCTCCGGGTCGTATGAGCTGACCTTTATCGTGTGCTTCTGATACCCGCGGACGATGTAGCCGTAGACCTTCATTCCCCTGACGGTGTGGTATTTCGCGATCCTGTTCGTCAGGATCCGGCTCGTCAGGCGGTACGAATCGCGGCTCGCCGCCGCGGCTCCCATCGTAACGAGCTGATCGGTGCCGTCCGGGTATCTGTTCGGGTAGCGGGCTTCGATCAGTATGCCGTCGTCGGTGAAGATGACGAGATCGTCCGGGTCGCCCGCCACGAGCCCCGTCACGTCCGCCTTTTTGATCTTTGAGACGGCTTTGTCCGGGAAAAGACCGTATTCGTCCTCTCCGATCGGAGAGAATTCGTCCGCCCCGACGGTGACCCCGTTGTCGAACGTGACGTCGCCGTCGCCGTATTTGCAGTAAGTGACCGGGCGCTCCGGCGTGCCGGAGTCCTCGGCGGAAAGCGTTACCGACAGCGGACCGTAATCGCCCGCGAAGAAGGCGACGGTGATACCGTCCCGTCCCGTTTTGTCGAGAGTCCGCACCGCGTCGCGGGCGCGCTCCCACGTTCTGAAAGGATGCTCGAAGGAGCCGTCGTTGTCGTCCGATCCGGTCGTCGAGACGTAAAAGTCGGCGTCGTCGACGAGCGGATATTCCTTTTCGGTGTAGTGGGAGCGGACGACGGGCGCGTTGTATTTGAGCGCAAACGAGCCGTCGTATCTCTCGATTATCGCGGCGAACTGCTCGCGCGTCGCGTCGCCCTCCGGGGCGAGACGGTTTCCGTCCGTGCCTTTTATGAGACCCGC
>JAFSWB010000029.1 GCA_017444735.1 Clostridia bacterium
GACAAGATAAAAGAAAAGCACAAAGCAGAATTTGACGCGCTGAAAGCGCCGTATGTAAAGAAAGTATTTGAAACCTTACCTGCTCATTTGAAAAAGATGAAAGAGTACGAAATGCAGTTTATATTCTATGCAGACGGTTGGTTCCTCCTCCACTGCATCACGACGCTTTTAAATAACGGAAAGCTGAAACTTCCGCCGGAGGAACAGAAAAAGTCCCTTATGACTCTTATATATCCGCAATAATTTCAATGAGGCGGGGAGTTGATCTCCCCGCCTCGTGCGTTTTATCGGTAGATGATTTCGTTCAGCACGGCCTCTTCGGCGCGGTTGCGGATGCTGTCCATGCGCTGAACCCAGCCGGGTTGATCCGTGCGTTTGAGGGATTCCGTAAAGCCTTCCGCTTTTTTGTATTGTTCGGATAGTCGCTATCAACCCCGTCGCTGCGTTCCTCGCGCCGGGGACTCCGCAGATAAACGACAAATCCGAACCCAACGCCTACCGGCCTTGGGTTCGGATTTGTACTGTTTGGTGCGGGTGACAGGGGTCGAACCTGCACGCCGTGAGGCACAAGATCCTAAATCTTGCGTGTATGCCGATTTCACCACACCCGCGAACGGAAACATTTTACCACGCGGGGGGCGTTTTGTCAAATTTCCACGTTGAACTTTTCCGCGGGATATGGTAGAATTATCCTCATAAAAACCGGGACGGTGATTTCAGATGATAAAACGCTTCGCAAAATACTATAAACCGCATATGAAGCTGTTCGTCGCGGATATGATCTGCGCTTTCATTCTCGCCGTGGCGGACCTCTTTTTTCCCGTCGTCACGAGGGCGATGCTCCGCGACTTCATCCCGAACGGAGAGATCCGTCTTTTGCTCGTTTTCGGCGCGATCCTCGCCGCGATCTACGTTCTGAAGCTCGGGCTGAACTATTTCGTCGCCTATTACGGCCACATCGTCGGCGTGAGGATGCAGGCGGATATGCGGCGCGACGTTTTCGCTCACCTTCAGACGCTTCCGCTCAGGTATTTTGACGACAACAAGACGGGTACCATCATGAGCCGGATCATAAACGACCTGATGGACATCTCCGAGCTCGCCCACCACGGGCCGGAGGACCTGTTCCTGTCGATAATCATGCTCGTCGGCGCGTTCGTCATAATGGCGTCGATCTACTGGCCGCTCGCCCTGATCGTCTTCTCCTCGCTTCCGATAATGATAGTCTTCGCGGCGAAAAAGCGGATCGCGATGAGCGACGCCTTCAAGAAAACGAGGGTCGAGATAGGCGAGGTAAACGCGGGACTTGAAAACAGTATCGCGGGGATCCGGGTCTCAAAGGCGTACACGAACAGCGATTTCGAGAACGAGCGGTTCGGAGAGGGGAACCGCCGCTTCGTGAAGGTCCGCGCGCTCGCTTACAAGGTGATGGCGCAGTTCATCAGCGGGACGACGTTCATCGGCGATATCCTTCAGGTCATCCTGTACGTCGCGGGCGGTCTGTTCTGCTTTTTCGGAAAGATCGACGTCGCGGATTTTACCGCATTCGTCATGTTTATCGGTATCTTTATGAATCCCGTGAAGAAGCTCATATCATTCGTCGAGCAGTATCAGAACGGCATCACCGGGTTTGAGCGTTTCTGCGAGATAATGGATTACGAGCCCGAAAAGGACGAGCCGGACGCCGTCGACGCGGGGACGCTCCGCGGAGACATCGTCTTCGACTCGGTCTCGTTCAGATACGCGGGCAGAGATCAGGAGGTATTTCACGGTCTTTCTCTGAAGATAGACGCCGGACACACTCTCGCCCTCGTCGGCCCGACGGGAGGCGGAAAGACGACGATCTGTCACCTGATCCCCCGTTTTTACGACGTAACGGAAGGGAAGATCACGATCGACGGCGTCGATATCCGCAAAATGACGATCGCGTCGCTCCGCCGCAATATCGGGATCGTCGCGCAGGACGTCTTCCTGTTCAACTCGTCGATATACGACAATATCGCCTACGGATGTCCCGACGCGACGTACGAGCAGGTCGTCGAGGCGGCGAAAATGGCGAACATATACGATTTCATAACGAGCCTGCCGGAGGGGTTCGACACCGTGACGGGAGAGAGAGGCGTGAAGCTGTCCGGCGGGCAGAAGCAGCGCATTTCGATCGCGCGCGTCTTTCTCAAAAACCCGCCGATCCTCATTCTCGACGAGGCGACGTCGGCGCTCGACAACACGACGGAGGTCATGATCGGGGAGAGCCTTGAAAAGCTCTGCGCCGGGCGCACGACGATCGTCGTGGCGCACCGCCTGACGACGGTGAAGGGCGCGGACGAGATCATCGTCGTGACGGACGACGGGATCGCCGAGCGCGGACGGCACCGCGAATTGCTCGAAAAGGGCGGCGTTTACGCCGACTTGTGGAGGTCCGTCGCCGAGGAAGCGTAATGAAAGGAACGCGCCGGGCGTCTTTGACGACGTCCGGCGCGTTTTGTTTTCAGCTTTTATTTCTCGTTGACTTCCGTCGCTGTTTTGAACTTTTCGATCCCCTCATCCGTGAGCGCGACCGTTATCTTCTTCGATTCGCCCGTTTCGGGATCGAACCCTTCGAACTGCATGAACGAGTCGCCGGGGACGATCTCGTCCGTTCTGAAATCTTCGTCTGTCAGGGGAGGTATCTCCGACTGACTGATGAAAAAGCACGAGTAAAGACCGGTTTCGGGATCGCAGAGGTAACAGTTATAACAGCACCACGGGAGCTTTTCTCCCTTGCCGGACGAGGCGTCCCCCGCGACCTTCGACAGCCATCCGGCGTCAGCCGTGTCGTCGTTTTTGATCTCCGCGATTATTTCGCCGATCGCCCGCGGGGTGAACTTCGTCGAGAGCGGGACCCGGATCTCTCCGGAGCCCGAGCCGGACGGAAGCGAGATACGCATCTCGATATTGGAGCCGGGCGTATTGTTTGACGCGTAACCGTCGGTGAATTCGTACCACGCCTTCGGATCGGCTTCCTTCAGCTCCTCCCTCGCCGCTTTGTAGATCCGGTCGCCGTCCGTATATTCGTGTACCTCGGTGACGGATACGAAATTCGCTCTCGGAAGAATGACGGAGAAGGGCGCCGCGTCGTCCTCGCTTTCGTAAACGACGCGCCCGAGATCGCCCGAAGCGATACGGAACCGGCGCACCCTGACCCCGAACGGGGACGAGAATTTCGCCGTGACGTAACTGTACGTGTCGCCCCGTCCGCCCTGATAATCGGAACGCGGCGCCGTCCCGTCTCTCTCGCTTCTCACCGTTTCCGAGAGAGCGTCCGTCAGGATCTCGACGGATCGGCGGTCGGTGACGACGCCGTGACCGACCTTACCCCGCGCGTACGCCGCCATATCGGTATCGTCCCGCGAACTGTCACTGATCATCGTGACCGACGAGACATCGGCGGGCGCGGGCTCGTACGCGAGGATCGCGTTTTTCGCCGCGATCAGCGACAGAACGAGAAGGACGTTGAGACCGATGACGACAAAGAGTCCGCTGAGCGCCTTCAGTACCTTTTTCCAGCTCTTCGACGTGATGAGGTCCCAGAGGATCCACGCCGTCAGCGCGACCGTGTAGAGAATGACGTAGAAGACGGCGGAGGTGTGGATCTCGTTTTCGAGATCCGTGAAAATGAGGGCGCAGATCGGTATGCAGATAAACATCGTCACCGCGGTGCGGTAGATCGCGTTTATTATCCCGCTCGGCGCGGGACGCTCCGCCGTCTCGCTCTTCCGGCGGCAGAAAGCGACCGCGGCGAGTACGGCGTAAACGGCGGCGAGCGCGGCCGTATACGCCCACGCTCCGGGCGTTTCGAGCGAGGGGGCGAATTCTCCCTCCATCAATGCGAATACCCTGAGCGGGGAATACGCGACGAGAAGGTTGAGCCGACCGATGAACGACAGCGGATAGTGACCGGGAGCGAGGACGGTCACCTCGCTCGACAGCGCCGCGTTGAAGATCGCGGCGAAGAACCCGGGCAGATAAAGGATAAGCGCCGACACCGAGATATTAGAGAAGAGCGTCCCGGTGACCGACATCCCGAGCGCAACTCCGGCGCACATCAGGAACGACGCCGCGAACACGCCGGGCATCATCCTGAAGACGGGCGCGACGAGCTCCCACTGACCGAGCGCGGCGTTCGTTCCGGCGGAGATCAGCGACGAGACGACGACCGTTCCGAAGAGCCACGTCAGAACGGAGGCGAACAGGCTGACGAAGGTCGAGAGCCGTGTGAACGGAAGAGCGTGATAGAAATCCGCTCTTCTTCTTTTGTTGAGGAACGAGAAAGTGATGAGGGTCATGACCGGCGCCGCGACGAGAAAGACGAAGAGGACCGCCGGGTGCGCGGACAGCCCCGATACCGTTTCGTCCGAATACGGGCCGTACCCGGAGACGTAATAGACGAGCGGGACGAGGAGAGCTTCGACAGAGCAGAGCCCGAGCGTCAGAAAACCCATCAGGCGGAGACGTCTCACTCCCTCGAACCACAGCTTACCGCTGAAAAACCGTTTCATTTCAACACCCCCTCGATATCGTTCTCGCCGTACGCGTAGCCGAGCGATTCGAGCTCGTAGACGAAGACTTCTTCAAGCGTCATCGGGAGAACCTCGAGAAGGACCGGGTCGAGCCGTTTCAGCTTTTCGACCGTCTTTTCGCGGTCCCCGCTGACGATCATGTTGATGACGGAGCCCTGACGGGAGAAATGCTTCACGTCGATATCGGCAAACGCCTCCCGTCCGATCTCTTCGCGGTAGGCGACCTGAATTTTGAACTTATCCGTTTTGAGGTCCTGTATATCGCTCTCGAGGACGAGCCCGCCGCGGTGGAGCATCGCGAGCTGATCGCAGGTATCCTCGAGCTCGCGCAGAGAGTGCGACGTTATCACCGCCGTCGTCCCGCGGTCGAGG
The DNA here is from genome assembly GCA_017444735.1 of Clostridia bacterium. Lineage (GTDB taxonomy): Bacteria > Bacillota > Clostridia > Oscillospirales > CAG-272 > RUG11130. The sequence continues at coordinate 4,932 of JAFSWB010000029.1, forward strand.
ACGTCCTCGCCGATCAGGCGCTTCACGAAGTGGCGCATTATCGGATCGAGCCCGTCGAACGTTTCGTCGAAGAAGAGATAGTCCGGACGCGCCGCGAGCGCGAGCGCCGTCGCCGCCTGCCTCTTCATTCCTTTTGAGAACGAGTTGATCTGCGCTTTCGGATCGAGACGGAACGCCTCGGTGAGCTCCGAAAATCTCTTTTTGTCAAATCGCGGGAAGAGCGAGGCGTAGAGCGACTCCATCCTTTTCATATTAGCTCCCGGCAGGAAGAAAAGCTCGTCGGGGACGAACATGATCTTTCCCTTTGCCGACGGGTTGTTCCAGAGCGCCTCTCCGTCGACCGTGACGGAGCCCGAGTCCGGGCGGTAAACGCCGGACAGAACGCGCAGGAACGTTGATTTCCCGGCGCCGTTGCTTCCGATCATCCCGTAGATACTGCCTTCGCTCACGGTGCACGACACCCGGTCGAGGGCAAGCGTGCCGCCGAACGACTTGCTGATGTTGTCGACTTTAATCATTCGGGTTTCCTCCTTTGCCGATTTCTTCCGCGCCGTACACCTCGTCGACGAGTTCGTGGACGGTTGAGCGGGGAACGCCGAGACCGCAAAGCTCCGAGAGCGTCCGGCGGAGTCCCTCCGCCTCTCCCAGCTTTATCCCGGCGAGGATATTTCTCGCCCCCTCGCAGACGTAGTACCCGCGTCCGGGGACGGACGCGATCAGTCCGCGCGAATCGAGCTCCGCGTACGATTTCAGTATCGTCACCGGGTTGACGCCCGACGACGCCGACACGGAGCGGACCGACGGGATGCGGTCGCCCTCGCGGAGCGTCCCGGCGGCGATGAACTTCTCGAGCTGTTTTATTATCTGCTCGTAGATCGGAGTGCGGGACAGTGGATCTATCTGAAACATCGACTTCTCCTTTCCTGACTTGTTTTAGGTGTTATACCTGACATATAACACCTATATCATACCACGTCCGAAATGCGCTGTCAACCCCCCGATTAAAAAAATTTTTGTAAATTTCTCACACTTTTTAACACTTTCGGTTGACTTTCTAACATCATCATATTAAAATATATACAAGAAATAACTACCGAAGAAGGGAGGTCCTCAATTGAGATCGCAGAGACTTGAAGAGATCAGCCGGATATTCGCGGTCGAGCCTTTCGTATCGCTGCGCGAGCTCTCCGAAAGATTTCCGGATCTCTCCGAGATGACGCTACGGCGCGACATTGAAGCGCTCGAGGAGGCCGGCGAGGTCATCCGCGTCCGCGGAGGGGCGAGGTCGGTGCGGTTCATCTCCCGCACGGGCGTCGACTCCATCACGAAGAGGGAAGCGGAGAACGTCGACGGGAAAAGGCGGATCGCTGAACGCGCGGCGTCGTTTCTCGAACCGGGAAGATCGATCTTCCTCGACTCCGGCTCGACGATGAGGCAGCTTCCGTCTTTCATTCCCGAGGAGAAGTTCTCCTTCACGACGACCGACCCGAAGCTCGCCGTCGATCTGCTCCGCTCCGGCACCGCCGTAGTCAATATGGTCGGCGGAAGAGTCGAGCGCGACAACCAGACGGTGACGGGGCTTCAGGCGACGCGGTTCCTCACCGACGTCAACGTCGATATCGCCTGTCTCACCCCTGCGGGCGCGTCTCTCGAAAACGGTTTCACCGTCGGCTCGTACAACGAGTGCGAGGTCAAGCGGATCGTCGCCGCCAAGGCGCGCCGCACGATCGTGCTCGTCGAGTGCTCGAAGCTCGGCAAATCGCTCCCGTACACGTTCTGCGGGATCGGGGACGCCGACGTCCTCATCACGGACGCGGAGCTTCCCGACGAATACCGCCGCCGCGCGGAGGAATCGGGCGTCGCCGTCGTTGTGGCGGTTTGATCTGTTAAATATTTAATGAAAGGATAGATCTATGGCAAACTTAGTTATCATGCCCCGTCAGGGGCAAAGCGTGGAAAGCTGCATCATCACCGCCTGGCAGAAAAAAGTCGGCGACGCGGTGAAAGAAGGCGATATCCTGTTCTCGTACGAGACGGACAAATCCGCGTTTGACGAGCCCGCGCAGACGAGCGGCGTTCTTCTTCACACGTTCGCCGCGGAGGGCGACGTTGTCGACTGTCTCGCCCCCGTCTGCATAATCGGAAACGAAGGAGAGGACATTTCAGCTCTGCTCGCCGGTACTTCGGCAAACGCCGAAAAACCGGCCGGAGCGCCCGCCTCCGGAGAGCCCGCGAAAGCCGCGCCCGCTGAGGAAAAGGAAGTCGCTCCCGCGGCGGCTCCCGAGGCGACCGCGTCCGAGGGCGGACGGCTGTTTATCTCTCCGAGAGCGAAGAATCTCGCCCTCAGGACGGGGGTCGATATGACCGCCGTCACGCCCACCGGTCCTCACGGAAGGATCATCGAGCGCGACGTCAACGCGGCGCTCGACGCGGGCAAAGTCGGCACGACCGCCGCCGTCGAGGACTTCCTGCGCGGCATCGTTCCCGAGAAGAGGGAAGAAGAGGCCGTTTCCGCGGCGCCCGCCGCCGCTCCCGCGGCTGCGGCCGACACGTACGCTTACGAGGAGATCCCGATGTCGAACGTCCGCCGCGTGATCGCGAAGTCGATGCACGCGTCGCTCTCCGAGATGGCTCAGCTCACGCTGAACGCCGCGTTCGACGCGACGAGGCTTCTCGCTTACCGCAAGCTCCTCAAGGAAAAAGGCGAGGAGATGGGCCTCTCGAAGGTCACGATCAACGATATGATCCTCTTCGCGGTCGGCCGCATCCTTCCGAAGTTCCCGGATATCAACGCCAATCTCGTTGACGGCAAGCTGAGACGCTTCGCTCACGCGAACGTAGGATGCGCCGTCGATACCGATCGCGGACTTCTCGTCCCCGTCGTCACGTGCGCCGAGAAAAAGACGCTTGCCGAGGTTTCCGCCGACGCCAAGCGGCTCGCCGCCGGAGCGCGGGAGGGCAGACTCAGCCCGGACGAGATGAGCGGCGGCTCCTTCACCGTGACGAACCTCGGTTCTCTCGGCGTTGAGAGCTTTACCCCCGTTATCAATCCTCCGCAGACGGCGATCCTCGGCGTCTGCTGCACCGTCAACAGACTCCGCGCCGACGGTACGGTCTACCCGGCGATGGGTCTCTCGCTCACGTTCGACCACAGAGCGGTCGACGGCGCTCCCGCCGCCAAGTTCCTGAAGGAACTCGCGACGGCGCTCGAGTCGTTCGATCTGCTCCTCGCGAAATGAGGTGGACCCGATGGCTGATAAATTCGATCTGATCGTACTCGGCGGAGGCCCCGGCGGGTACAACGCGGCGGAGCGCGCCGCGCACGAGGGGATGAAGACGCTCGTCGTCGAGGAGAGGGCGCTCGGAGGCGTCTGCCTCAACGAGGGCTGCATCCCGACGAAAACGTTCCTCTATTCTGCAAAGATCCTCGATTACGCGAACCACGGCGAAAAGTACGGCGTCACCGTGACGGGCGCGTCGCTCGATCACGCAAAGGTCGTCGACCGGAAGAACAAGGTCGTCAAAACGCTCGTCTCCGGCGTCGCCGCAAAGATGAAGGGCGCGGGCGTCACCGTCGCCGAGGGCAGGGGCGTTATCACAGGAAAGAGCGCCGACGGGTTCACGGTCGAATGCGGAGGCGCGGTCTACACCGGCTCAAAGCTCCTTATATGCACCGGTTCGGAGGCGGTCGTCCCGCCCGTCACGGGTCTTCGCGAGGCGGTCGGAACGGGTCTCGCCGTAACGAATCGCGAGATACTCGACATACGCGAGATCCCGAAGAGGATCGCCGTCATCGGCGGCGGCGTCATCGGACTCGAGATGGCGTCATACTTCAACTCGGTCGGAAGCCGCGTCACCGTCATCGAGATGATGGACAAGATCGCCGGTCCCACCGACGCGGAGATCTCAAAGATCCTTCAGAACAACTACGCGAAAAAGGGCATCGAATTCAAGCTCGGCGCAAAGGTCACCGAGGTGTCCGGAAAAGCGGGCGACGGCGTCGTGAAATACGAGACCGCGGGCAAGACGGAAACGGTCGGCTGCGATCTGATCCTCGTCTCCACCGGCCGCCGCGCGTGCACACGCGACATCGGGCTCGAGACGATCGGCGTTCTCACCGAGCGCGGAGCGATAAAGACGGACGAAAGGTGCCGCACGTCGGTCCCCGGAGTCTGGGCGGCGGGCGACGTCAACGGAAAGATCATGCTCGCTCACACCGCTTACCGCGAGGGCGAGGTCGCCGTCGCCGACATGATGGGGAGACCGGAGAGAGTGGATTACCGCTCCATCCCGTCCGTCATCTACACGAACCCCGAGGTCGGCTCCGTCGGCGAAACGCTCGAGAGCGCGAAGCGCGCCGGGATCGACGCGGAAGAGCACACCCTTTCCCTCCGTTACAGCGGCAGATACGTCGCCGAGAACGAGGGCGGCGACGGGATCGTCAAGATCATCGTCGGACGCGAGCACGGGAATATCCTCGGCGTCCACATGATCGGCTCGTACGCCTCCGAGATAATCTACGGCGCCGCCGCGATGGTCGCGCGCGAGATGAGAGTCGGCGACGTCCGCCGTCTCGTCTTCCCGCACCCCACCGTCTGCGAGGCGATCCGCGAAGCCATGTTTACGATTAAATAATTAAAAAGGAGATACAAATCATGCCTAAGAGTCAATACGTAGATCCCGGGAAGGTGTTCCAGCCCGGATACGCCGAATTCGAGAAGATCCCGCTCTGCACCTACAACAAGACGATAAAGGATGAAAAGGCGAATTACAGCAAAGCCGATTTCCTCCGCATCTACCACGATATGAGAACGATCCGCGAATTCGAGACGATGCTCAACGAGATCAAAGTCAAGAGCGAATACCGCGGCGTCGAATATCACAACCCCGGTCCCGCCCATCTGTCCATCGGTCAGGAGGCGTCCGCGGTCGGCCAGGCGTACTGCCTCGACATCAACGACTTCACGTTCGGCTCTCACAGAAGCCACGGCGAGATCCTCGCGAAGGGTCTCTCCTCGATCAACAAACTCACCGACGACGAGCTTTACTCCATTATGAAGGAGTTCCTCGGAGGCGTCATTCTCGGCGTCGTCGAGAAGAACTTCAAGACGGACAGCGTCAAAGAACTCGCGAAGGACTTCCTGCTCTACGGCGCGCTCGCCGAGATCTTCGCCAGAAAGACCGGCTTCAACCGCGGTCTCGGCGGATCGATGCACGCGTTCTTCATCCCGTTCGGCATCTTCCCGAACAACGCCATCGTCGGCGGATCGGCTCCGATCGCCCTCGGCGCGGCGCTTTATAAGAGAAGCAACGGCAAGCCCGGTATCGTCGTGGCGAACTCCGGCGACGGCGCGCTCGGCAGAGGACCCGTCCTCGAGAGCCTGAACTTCGCCGCCATGGACCAGATCACGAAGCTCTGGGGTATGGACGGAAAGTATTCCGACAAGGGTATGCCGATCCTCTTCAACGTGTTCAACAACTTCTACGGCATGGGCGGCCAGACGATGGGCGAAACGATGGGCTACGGCAACCCCGCCCGCCTCGCGGCAGGCTTCTCCCCGACACAGCTCCACGCCGAGAAGGTCAACGGATACGACCCGCTCGCGGTCATCGAGGCGACGACGAGAAAGCGCGATCTTCTCCTCAGAGGAGAGGGTCCGGCGCTTCTCGAGGTGGCCACGTACCGCGTCTCCGGTCACTCCCCGTCCGACTCGTCCACCTACCGCACCGCGGAGGAGATCGAGGCGTGGCGCGAGGCGTGCCCGATCAAGGCGTACCGTGAAAAGCTCGTCAAGGCGAGAGTCGCGACGAACGCCGAGTTCGACGCCATCGACGAGGCGATCATCGAGAGGATGACCTCCGTCATCAAGCTCGCGATCAACGACGAGATCTCCCCGAGAATGGATCTCTCGAAGGAGCCCGATATGATCTCCTCGATCATGTTCTCGAACAGGCACGTCAAGAGCATGGACGAGACGAGAACTCCCGAGACGCTCATCCCGAAGGAAGAGAACCCGAGAGTCAAGCAGATCGCCGGCAAATCCCGCTTCGCGTTCGACGCGGAGGGCAAGCCCGTGCCGAAGATGAAAGTGTTCGGTATCCGCGACGGTATTTTCGAGGCGATCCTCGATAAGTTCTACGAAGACCCGACCACTATCGCCTACGGTGAGGACAACCGCGACTGGGGCGGCGCGTTCGCCGTCTACCGCGGTCTGACCGAGGCGCTTCCGTATCACCGCTTCTTCAACGCTCCGATCTCCGAGTCCGCGATCGTCGGTTCCTCCGTCGGTTACGCCATGGCGGGCGGCCGCGCGATCGTCGAGCTGATGTACGCCGACTTCATCGGATGCGCGGGAGACGAGATATTCAATCAGCTTTCCAAGTGGCAGTCGATGTCGGCGGGGATCCTCAAAATGCCCGTCGTGCTCCGCGTTTCCGTCGGCTCCAAGTACGGCGCGCAGCACAGCCAGGACTGGACGGCCCTCACCGCCCACATCCCCGGGCTCAAGGTTTGCTTCCCGGCGACTCCCTACGACGCGAAGGGCCTCATGAATCAGGCTCTCAACGGCACCGACCCCGTTGTGTTCTTCGAGTCGCAGCGGATTTACGATATGGGCGAGCAGTTCCACGAGGGCGGCGTTCCGACCGATTATTACGAAGTCGATTTCGGCGATCCCGACGTCAAGCGCGAAGGCAAGGACGTCACGATCCTCTCGATCGGCGCGGTCCTCTACCGCGCTCTCGACGCCGCGAAGATCCTCGAGGAGAAATACGGCGTATCCGCCGAGATCATCGACGCGCGCTCGATCGTTCCGTTCAACTATGAAAAGGTCATCGAGTCCGTCAAGAAGACCGGAAAGATCATAATTGTCGGCGACGCGGTCGACCGCAACTCCGTGATGCGCGATATGGCGTCGAACATCGCCGAGATGGCGTTCGATTACCTCGACGCGCCGCCGGTCGTCTTCGGCTCGCGCAACTGGATCACTCCCGCTTTCGAGCTTGAGAAGTATTACTTCCCGCAAGCCGAAGGCATTGTCGACGTTATCAGCGAAAAGCTCCTGCCTCTTCCCGGCAGAGTTCCGACCTACAACGAGACTGAGATCGAGCACATCGAGCGCTCGGCTCACGGAGTATAATGACAAACGTCGCTTCGGGAGGGCGGGATCGCCCTCCCGAAGCGAAAATTTTACCCGTTGCGCAAATCTGACATATATGATAGAATGAAGACAGATCAAGTGGAAAAGGTCCCCCGGAGGAGGATAACTTATGAAATCGGCTTTTTTCAGGAAGGCGGCTTCGGTCGTCGTTGCGGCGTTTACTCTTATGACGGTCGTCGCGGCCGTCCCGTCGGCGTCGGCGAATCCGGCGAACGACCCGACTCCCGAGAACATCGGCGTTCTCACGACAAAATCGGGGATCGACGTCTCAACCCTTCAGGTGATCGGGGAGAACGGCTCGCCGATAACGGCGGTCGGCGGACTCGGATCGCACGGCGGTCATGAGACGAGACTCGTACGGACGGAATACGGAACGTACGTATCATATATCACCGAGCACATAAAACGGGAGGATATCCCCGCGAACGATACGGATCACGAGCACTGGGGCAACGGTATCGCGGTCTTCAAGATCATGAAGATCACCTCGGAGGGCTCTCACGTCATTTTCACCGGGGAATACCCGAAGGCGAACGGAAGCTGCACGCCGAACGTTCTCAACGCGGGCGACGGCAAGCTTTACGTCACGATCCTCTGCGAAAATCCCGACAGATATTACGAGACGATGGGTACTCCCGAATTCACGAATTCCGGGTGGTACACGGTCTATGAGGTCGATATGACGACGGACAATGTCACGAACGTCGCGTCGACAAAGTTCGACTACCCGACGTCTCCGCTTGACGACCACGGGTACGGATATACTCAGCCGATCCTCGACCGCGAGCACGGCAAGCTCTACGCGCTCGCCTGCGGCGGCGAGGCTCCCGGCTTCCTCGCGTGGAACATCCTCGACCTCAACACCATGACGTGGGACCCCACCTGCCACTGCGTACAGCTTTTCGCGCGCTACTGCTATATCAACGGCTATCCGGACGGCAAGGGCGGCTTCACGGTCGTTATCGAGAGGGACGCTCCCTCCTCGGCGCTCGCCGAGGCGATCGGCTGCACTTTCACGTCGGACGGGTACTTCTTTGACGCCGTGAACATTATGCACGTCCCGGATCCGACGGTCGACGCGCTCGAGGATCACGTGGTCTGGGAACCGAACTATAAGCCCGGAGGAAATAACTTCCAGGCGTCTGCTTCTCATTACGGATCGGGCGGATGCACGTATCTTGACAATGAAGGCAGACTTCACGTTATCTATTCCGTAACTTATTTCACTACTCCGACCAGCAGAACGACGAAGGTCTCGGGAGTTTATCACGCCGTTTTCGATCTTGACGGAAACGAGATCTACAACGAACTTATCCCGACCGCTCTGCTCGACAAGAACGGGACGAAGACTTACTCCGGTCCGAACGGCTTCGTAATGACTCAGGCGTGGGACGGAACGTACTATATCTTCCTGCTCTGGGGAGGAACGACCGGCACGAAGCTTGAAGCGTGGTCTTCTCCCTCTTCTGACGGGATCGAATTCACCAGAGCGTTCAAAGACGTCCCGCTCAAGACCGCGGACGGCGTGTCTCCCGCGGACGGAACTCATCCGATCATCGCCAATTCGAGGAATTTCTCGGTCCGCGACGGTATCGCGGCGATCATTTTCCACACCGGCGGTTCCGCCGGGGATCCGTACTATTATTTCTCCGTAAAGCTTGACGAACCCGTGCCGCACGATCACGTCTGGGTCGAAACGGTCACGGAACCGACCTGCGCCAACGAGGGTTATACCGTAAAGGTTTGCTCGATCTGCGGAGAGAGGATCATCGACGACCGCACTCCGGCGCTCGGTCACGAATGGGGCGAGTGGACCGTCACGGTCGAGCCGACCGAACAGGCGACCGGCGTGAGAGAGCGCGTTTGCTCGCGCTGCGGAGCGACCGACAGCGAGGAGCTCCCGCCGGTCGCGCACGTTCACGACTACGTCGCGGTC
>JAFSWB010000030.1 GCA_017444735.1 Clostridia bacterium
GAAAAATCCCTCGAGGAGTGCCGCAAAATGGGAGTCAACGACTCGATGATCCACGAGGACTTCATGATCGGGTACGAAGGGCTCGACATCGACGCTCTGACGAAGGACGGGAAGACCGTTCCCGTCATGCGCCGCGGAAAGCGGGCGTTTTGAAGAAAAAAAGAGCGGGGATCCGCCGTCCGGCGGATCCCCGCTCTTTTTGTCATCCGCGCGAAAACGCGAATTCCGTCTCCGATCTGAATTTTTCTCCCGCCCTGACGACGCACGAAGGGAAGCGCGGCTCGTTCGGGCTGTTCGGGAAGAACTGCGTTTCGAGGCAGAACGCCTCGTGCGGAAAGAGCGGCGGCTCGTCGAGCATATTCGCCGTGTAGAGCTGGAGCCCCGGCATATCGGTTGAGCAGACAAGACGGATCCCCGTCGAGGGGCAGAACGCCTCCGCCGCGCCGCGCTTGAAGGCGCGCGGCTCGCCGCGAAGGACGAAGTTGTGGTCGTATCCGTTCTCCGCGACGATCTGCGGGTGGTCCGAGGCGATCCCGTCGCCGAGGCGGCGCGCCGTTCTCAGGTCGAACGCCGTGCCGTCGACAGGGACGACCTCGCCCGTCGGGATCAGATCGTCGTCCGTCGGCGTGAAGGCGTCGGCGTCGACGCGGAGGAGCGTGTCGAGACAGTCGGCTCCGCCGAGCGTGAAATACGTGTGATTCGTGAAATTCAGAACGGTCGTTTTCGTCGACGTCGCCTCATATCTTATCGTGAGAGCGTCGCCGCGGACCGCGAACGTGACCGAGAACCGGACCTCTCCGGGAAAACCGCCCTCGCCGTCCGGGCTGACGACCGAAAACCTCGCCGCGGAGTCCCCCGCGGACTCACCCTTCAGGATCCTGTGGCTGAAGCCGGGGCCTCCGCCGTGGAGCGTCGTCTTTCCGTTCTCGTTCCTGTCGAGATCGTACGCCTCCCCTTCGAGGGTTAAGCGTCCGCCTCCGATGCGGTTGGCGAATCTGCCGACCGTCGCGCCCTGATACGAGCCGCCGCCGACGTACCCCTCGAGCGTTTTGTAGCCGAGGGCGCAGGAAACGCCTCCGTAAAAGACGGATATCACCGTCGCCCCGTATTCGGACACGGTGACGGAGAGGCCGCCGTCCGTGAGAGTGAACGCGGCGACCGGCTCGCCGCCGAGCGTTCCGTGAAGATGTTTCGTTACCATAGTCAAAAATCCTTTCGCTTGCTTTCCGAGATAATTCTACCAAACGGGCGCGCCCGGTGTCAAGCGGCGGGAGATTGAAAAATCGCAGCGGATATGATATACTGTAATATAATAAGCGAAAAACCGCGAAGAGGATGGCACCTGATGGAAAATTTCAGCTCGTATTTTCTCCCGGAGCGCAGGATATTCCTCGAGAATATCAGTTACGAGGCGCTTCGTGAAAGCGGAGCGAAGGCGAAGGGCAAACAGCTCGGATGCCGCGACTCCATCGTCGCCCAGCTCCGTTATCCCGTCGGGATAAGGATAATTTTCAACAGGCGGCTCGCGTTCGAGCCGGAGGAGCTTTTCGAGCTCTCCGTATCGTTCGGCGCCGACCTGAGGTTCGATCCCGAAAAGCGCGATCTCGTCGACTGGAAATCGGTCAATATAGCCGAGGAGTTCAGGCGCGGATTCCCGACGCTCGCGGCGTCGCTCAACGCGAGATGCACGCTCCTCGTCGCCGAGATAACCGCCTCGGCGGGAGCGTCGCCGGTCATCCCGCTCCCCGCGGTGAACAAGAGACCGGAAAATATATAACGGCAGGAAAGGTCGGACGGAAATATGAAAAAGAAAGCGGAAAAAAGAAAGATACGCATAGCGATCGACGGCCCCGGAGGCGCGGGCAAGAGCACCGTCGCCCGCGAGGTCGCCAAAAGACGCGGCTTCATATACGTCGACACCGGCGCGCTCTACCGCGGCGTCGGGCTGTTCGCCGCCCGCGCCGGGCTCGCGATGGACGACGCTGACGGCGTCGTCGCGCTTCTGCCCGACGTCAGGATCGATTTCGTCCCCGACGGCGACCGCGGGAAGATGCTTCTCTGCGGCGAGGACGTCGGAGACGCGATAAGGACGCCCGAGGCGTCACTCTACGCCTCCGCCGTGTCGAAGATCCCCGCGGTCAGAGAACACCTTCTCGGGCTCCAGAAGGAATTCGCCGAGAAGGGCGGCGTCGTGATGGACGGCAGGGACATCGGGACGGTCATTATCCCCGACGCCGAGTTCAAGCTCTTCCTCACCGCGTCCCCCGAGACGAGGGCGAAGAGAAGATTTCTCGAGCTTGAACAAAAGGGAACGCCGCAGCCATACGACGAGGTCCTCGCCGACATTATAAAAAGAGACCGCGAGGACAGCGAGAGGGAGATCGCTCCCCTCCGTCCCGCGGACGACGCCGTCGTCTTCATGAACGACGAATACGGTCTCGAGGAGACGATCGTCAAGGTCCTCGAAATGATCGACGAGGCGGTCGAAAAATACGGGCGTGAGGCGTGAGACGCCCCGAGCGGCGGAGTGAGTTATGAAATTCTTCAAGGTTATCCGCGCAATTCTCAAGTGGCCGATCAGATGGATCTTCCGTATCAAATCGACAGGCGCCGAAAACGTGCCCGAGGGCGGAGTCATCCTCGCGGCGAACCACACCGCCATGCCGGACGTCGTCGCGATCTCCGTCTCGACGAAGAGACAGGTGCGGTACATGGCGAAGGTCGAGGCGATACGCGTCCCCGTGATAGGACGGCTCCTGCGCGCCTGCGGGGCGTATCCCGTCGACCGCGGCGGCATGGACGTCAAAAGTCTCAAATACACGATGAAGCTCATCGATTCGGGCGAGGTGATCGGCATTTTCCCGCAGGGGACGAGGCGGCCGGGACTCGATCCGAGGACGACCGAGGTCAAGGCCGGGGTCGGCTTCATCGCCTACAGGACCGGCGCCGACGTCGTTCCCGTTTTTCTCGACTCGAAAAAGATGAGGACGGCTCCGTTCAGGAGGAACAGGGTCATTTTCGGGAAAGTCATCAAAAATGAGGAGCTCGGCTTCGAAAAAGGCGGGCTCGCCGAATACGAGGCGGCGGCGAAGATCATATTCGACAGGATCTGCGCCCTGAAATACGGCGAAGGGGAGGAGTCGGAATGATCCTCCGGATCGCTGAAAAAGCGGGCTTCTGCCCCGGCGTCCGCCGCGCGACGGACGCGCTCGAGACGGCGCTCGCGGAGAGCGGGAAGGACGGCGGGCGCGTCATAATGACGCTCGGACGGCTGATACATAACGACGAATACGTAAAGAGCGCGGAGGCGCGCGGAGCGGTCACCGTTTCGCGCGAGGACCTCCCGTCCGTCATAAAATCGGTCGAGGACGGCGGGAAGATCACGCTCATTATCCGCGCCCACGGCGAAAAAGAGGAGATAACGGAGCGGCTGGAAGCTCTCGCCCGCGAGCGGGAGAACTTCACCCTGCTCGATATGACGTGTCCCTACGTCGAAAAGGTGCGCCGGATAGCGCGCGACAACTCGGGCGAGGGGAAATTCTTCATACTGATAGGAGATCCCGCGCATCCCGAGGTCGAGGGGATAATGAGCTGCCTTTCCGGCGACGGGGTCGCGCTCCGGGATTCGGAGGAGCTTGAAAAGTGGCTGGCGGACGGCGGAAAAGAGCGCCTTTCGGCGGCCGGACGGGTATCCGCGGCGTCTCAGACGACTCAGCTTTCGTCCGAGTGGAAAAAATGTCAGGGAATTCTCAAAAAAGTATATACAAAAGTCCAAATTTTTGATACAATATGTAATGTTACCGACGAGAGGCAGGCGGAAGCGGAACGTATGGCGGAAGAATCCGACGCGGTGGTGGTTATCGGATCTCCGTCGAGCTCCAATTCCCGCAAGCTTTTCGAGGTCTGCCGCGCCAAGTGCGGCAGAGTATATTTCGTGGGAAATGCCGCGGAAGCGGCGAGGATACGCCTCCCCGAAAAAACGCGCGTATCCGTGACCGCCGGAGCGTCGACTCCGGGGATCGTTATTCAGGAGGTAGTCAGAACCATGAGTGAGCAACAGACCGAGAGCTTTGCCGAAATGCTCGAAAATTCAATCAAAACTTTAAATACAGGAGAAATCGTCGAAGGCGTCGTGACGGCCGTGACCAACAATGAGATCCATCTCGATCTCGGTACGAAGACCACCGGCGTCGTGACTCACGAAAAAGCCACGCATGACCCCAACGCCAAGCTTTCAGACCTGTACCACGTCGGCGACGTTATCAAAGCGAAGGTCATCAAGGTCAGCGACGTCGAGGGTATCGCGATGCTCGACAAGAACAGAGTCGATTCCGACGCGAACTGGGAGAAGATCGTCGCCGCTTACGACTCGGGCGAGATCCTTGAGGGCAAGATCAGAGAGGCCGTCAAGGGCGGCGTCATAATCGAGATCGACGGCGTCAGGGTGTTCATCCCCGCGTCTCTCACCGGCGTTCCGCGCGACAACGATCTCGACATCCTCGTCGGGACGACGCAGAAGGTCAAGATCATCGAGATCAAGTCCGACAGAAAGAAAGCGTACGCTTCGATCCGCGCCGTGCTGAGAGAAGAGCGCCGCGCGAAAGAAGAACAGTTCTGGGCGAACATAGAGGAAGGACAGGAGTTCGACGGAGAGGTCAAATCCCTCACGTCCTACGGCGCGTTCGTCGATCTCGGCGGAGTGGACGGAATGGTCCACAACTCCGAGCTGTCCTGGCTCAGGATCAAGCATCCGTCCGAGGTCGTCAAGGTCGGCGACGTCATTCACGTCACCGTCAAGGCGCTCGACAGAGAGAAAAAGCGCGTCTCGCTCTCCTATAAGACGGACGGTATGAATCCGTGGAACCAGTTCACCGAGAATTACAAGGTGGGCGACGAGGCGGACGTCAGGGTCGTTTCCCTGATGCCGTTCGGCGCGTTCGCCGAGATCGTTCCCGGAGTCGACGGACTGATCCACATCAGCCAGATCACCGACCACAAGATCGCCCGCCCGGACGAGGTGCTCAAGGTCGGAGACGTCGTTCACGTAAAGATCACCGCCGTCGAAGAGGACAGCCACCGTATCAGCCTCTCGATCCGCGCCCTTATGGAGCCCGAGGATATCCCGGACGAAGAGGATGAGGAGGAAGCTCCCGTCGAGGAAGAAGCTCCCGTCGAGGAGGAAGCCCCCGCCGAGGAGGAAGCCCCCGCCGAGGAGGAAGCTCCCGCCGAGGAGGAAGCCCCCGCCGAGGAGAAAGCTCCCGAGGAAGAGTGACCGATAATTAAAAATGAAGCCGCGTACTCTCAAAAAGAGCCCGCGGCTTTTGTTTCTAAAAAGATTTTTGAAAAAAATTTTTCGGATTTTCATCAAATCCGCCGATTTTTTGCGTCTATACAAGTAAAGCCCCCGAAAGGAGAAGCCGCGTGGAAGACGAAGCGATCATCCGTCTCTTTTGGAACAGGGACGAAAAAGCGATCGAAGAGACGGGACGGAAATATCTTCACTATCTGATGAAGATCTCCGTCGGCGTACTCGGCGACACGGGCGAGGCGGAGGAATGTGTCAACGACACGTATCTCAAGGCGTGGGAATCCATTCCGCCGACGAGACCGGCGTCTCTTTCCGCGTATCTCGCCGCCGTCGTGAGGCGGATCTCGATCAGCCGCAAGAGAAAAGCGGAAGCCTCGAAGCGCGGGGGGACGGAGTACGATCTGTCCCTAGACGAGCTCGGCGAGTGCCTTCCGGCGCGCGGCGGCTCGCCGGTGGAGGAGGAGGTCGACAAAACGGAGCTCGCGCGGAGCATCGGGCGTTTTCTCGCGTCGCGAAGCGAGACGGAACGCCACGTTTTCGTCGGCAGATACTTCTACCTCGATCCGGTCGCGAGAGTCGCGTCGTACTGCGGCGTCTCCGCGCCGAAGGCGCGCTATATGCTCGGAACGATGAGAGAAGAGCTGAAGGCGCACCTCGAAAAAGAGGGCTGGGGCAAATAAACGGAGGATGAACGGATGAAAAAAGAAGATATCATCGACGCGGTGGGCGAGCTCGACGAGCGGACCGTCGCGGAAACGGGAAAATTGAGAGAAAACAGGCGGGGAGGAACCCGTAAAAAGGTCCTGTTCTCCGTCATAGCGGCGATCCTCGTCCTGTCTGTCGCGGGAGCCGCCCTCGGCGTCATGAATATGGGACGGGCGGAGAGCAAGGCGTCTTCGCCCGCCGAGGACGCGGAGACGGGACCGGCGACCCGGACCGCGGATGAAGCGGAAAGCGGGGCTCCGTCCGCCGGAGAAGGAAAAACGGAAGTTGTTGTTAAAGCCTATTCCGACAAGTTGATTCTGAAATCCGACGGAAAAAGCGGCGGAGAAACAGGCGTAAAAGCCGACGGAGAGATAGGCGCGGCGGGAAGAGACTACGAGGGATACGGTGAGGGGCCGGGCGACGGAGATTCGCCCGTCCCGGGCGAGGCACCGGACGGGGTGCCGGGAGAGGACGCGCCGAACGGGGAGCCCGGCGAGGCGTTCCGCCTCACCGCCGCCGTCTGGCGCGATCTCGACAACTGGCCGTTCTTTATGAACCTCGTCAATTCCGAAAAAATATCGTTCCCGGCGTACGGGATCGATCCCACCCGTCTCGTCAGAGTCAGGGTGACGGACGCGGACGGCGCGGCGCTCTCCGGCGAGCGCGTCGATCTTACGGACGCCGACGGCGCCGTGATCTTCTCCGCCGTCACCGACAAGACGGGAACGGCGTACCTGTTCTGGGGCGCGGACGACGACCCCGCCGCCGTCATCTCGGGCGAGGCGAGGGGCGAGGTCGTCCTGAAAGCGGACACGTCGGGCGAGCAGGGCGCGGAGCGCCGCGCCGTCCTCGCCGAGGACGTGACGCTCACGACCGAGCCGAAGGCCGCCCCGAGGCGCGCGCTTCAGGTGTCG
Source organism: Clostridia bacterium (assembly GCA_017444735.1). Classification (GTDB taxonomy): domain Bacteria; phylum Bacillota; class Clostridia; order Oscillospirales; family CAG-272; genus RUG11130. The sequence continues at coordinate 6,928 of JAFSWB010000030.1, forward strand.
TTCATCATCGACACGACCGGCTCGATGGGCGACGAGCTCGCGTATCTTCAGAAGGATTTCTCCTCGATCGCCGGGGAAGTCGGGGCGGACGGCGTCTTCTGGTCCGTCAACTTCTACCGCGATCACGGGGACGAATACGTGACGAAGTGTAATTCGTTCACCGATAACGTCGACGACGTGAAAGCGCTTCTTATGAACGAATACTGCGACGGAGGCGGGGACTTCCCGGAGGCCGTCGCGGAGATCCTCACCGAGGCGATAACGGATAACGGCGAGTGGGCGGACGACTGCGAAAAGATCGCGTTTCTCATCTTTGACGCGAGCCCGCACGAGGGAACGGAGGAGGCGCTCGTCGCCGCCGTCAGGTCCGCCGCGGCGCGCGGCGTCAGGATGATCCCCGTCGTGGCGTCCGGAAGCCAGCGCGACACGGAGCTGTTCGGCAGGGCGATCGCCGCCGTCACGGGCGGGACTTACGTGTTCCTGACCGACGATTCGGGCGTCGGCGGAGAACATCTCGAGCCGATAATCGGCGACTACGAGGTCGAGCTTCTTCACGACGTGATCGTCAGGATAATCAACGAATACAAGGCGGGTTAAGAAAATGAAAAAGAAAATCACTGCGTTTATACTCCTCGCGGCGCTCTCTCTCGCGGTTTGCGTAAATCTTTCCTCGTGCGGCATCACCGTTCCCGTCAGCGCGAACGACGACCTGATGGCGGGCGTCGAGCCGCGTCAGCTCGGCGATCCCGGGCCCGTGAAGGACGCGGACGCCGCCGCGGCGGCGGATTTCGCGGTCCGCCTGTTCCGCGCGTGCGCCGACGGCGGCGAAAACGTGCTCGTTTCCCCGCTTTCCGTCCTCGCCGCTCTTTCGATGACGGCGAACGGCGCGAAGGGAGAGACGCTTTCGGAGATGGAAACCGTTCTCGGGCTTGACAGGGACGATCTCAACGCGTTCTTCCGCAGTTATATGAACGCGCTGAAGCCGACGGAGAAGAGCAAGCTGTCGCTTGCGAACTCGATCTGGTTCAGGGACGGCGGCGGCTTCGAGGCGAACGGCGATTTTCTCGCCGCCAACGCCGACTATTACGGCGCGGACGCGTACCGCGCGCCCTTTGACGGATCGACTCTCAAAAAGCTCAACGACTGGGTGAAGGAGAAGACGGACGGGATGATCCCCTCGATCCTCGACTCGATAAGCCGCGACGACGTGATGTTCCTCGTGAACGCGCTCGCCTTCGACGCGGAATGGGAGACCGTGTATCTCGAAAATCAGATCCGCGACGGCGAGTTCACGCGCGAGGACGGCGTGAAGAAGACCGTTCCGATGATGCACGGCGCGGAGTGGGACTATCTCGACGACGGCAGCGCGACGGGCTTTATCAAGTATTACAGCGGCGGAAGATACGCGTTCGTCGCGATGCTTCCGAACGAGGGCGTTTCGCTCTCCGACTATATCGCGTCGCTCGACGGCGAAAAGCTCCGCGAAACGATCTCTTCGCCGGAGAGCGGCGAGGTCCTGACGATGATCCCGAAATTCGGGACGGAATACTCGGTCCCGCTCGCCGACGTTCTCAAGGGAATGGGAATGAAACTCCCGTTTGAGACCGCCGCCGATTTCTCGGGGCTCGGCGCGTCGGAGTACGGACCGATAATTATCGGAGAGGTCTTCCACAAGACGTTTATCTCGGTCGACGAGAGGGGAACGAAGGCGGGAGCGGCGACCATCGTAGAGATGAAGGCGGGGTCGGCGTTCATGGAGGAGCCGAAGGCGGTGTATCTCGACCGTCCGTTCGTCTATATGCTCGTCGACACCGAGACGAATCTGCCGTTCTTCATCGGAGCCCTGACCGACGCGGGCGAATGACGGGAAAAGCGCGGCGAAAAGTTTTCCGCGCGATCATTTTCCCCCCCGGGATTTCATAATATAAAAAAGGGTTCGCTTGCGGTGTACTTCGTAAGGAAGTACACCGCAGCTAAATTCGCTTCGCGAGCTAAATTATGCTTCGCATAGCTAAATTCGCTCCGCAAGCTAAATTCGGCTGCGCCGAGCTTGCAGGCGAATTTAATTTAGCTGAAGCCGTGAGGCTTCAATTCAGCTATACGCCGACAGGCGTATAATTTAGCTGCCGCAAAGCGGCAATTTAGCTGATTTATTAATCATTCCTGCGCCGGAACGGTTAAGACGAACTGAAAGAGAATAACCCACTATGACACTTTCAATAATCGAAAGACGTCATAGTGGGTTTGTTTCTTCCTTACGCAGTCTCTCCCTTGCTTGCGAGCCTTTTTTACCTTATTTATCGCGGTTTCCGAGCTTCAAAACAGCCCCCCGTATCGCAAACGCGGGGAATAAAGAGCGACCGTCATAAGGAAGTTTTTTGACCGTGCGTTATTGTGGTGAGTAAGTGCGCACAATGATCAAAAAGGAACAGGCTGTAACCTCAGTCTGTTCCTTTTTTTGATTAGAGCGAAATTGCCGCGCATAGCGCGGCAGCTGAATTGTTTGCCCGCCGGCAAACAGC
>JAFSWB010000031.1 GCA_017444735.1 Clostridia bacterium
TCTTCGACCCGAAACGGATGATTTTACGAGCAGATTTTCGCGCCGAGGACGCCGCCTTGCTATCGCAAGGCAAGAACGAGAAACGAAAAGATGCCGTAAAGGCGCCGCTTCGGGCGGGTTCGGGTAACTTCTGTTACCCTAGGGTAAGATTCAAACAATCTGTAAATTTTCCGTAACGTTTCATTTTTCCGCCTTCGGGGCAGACCGGGGGCGGAAAAATCCGTTTTTTCTACATTTGCTTCAAAAAGCGTCCCGCGCTCCGCTTTATAATTGTTCACTTTATCGTTGACACACACGGCGCGCGGTGGTATAATATTGAAGTGTATCGAACGGGATCGCTATGCCCTTTCCCGTCCGACGCGTAAGCAGTCAAAGGAGTACTTGCAGTGAACAGATTCTCAAAAACGAAGGACGTCGAAGCAGAGAGCTCCGTCAAGGAGATAGACATTCTGAGATTGCTCGCCGCCTTCTGGCACCACATATGGATAATCGTCATCGTGGCTCTTCTCTGCGGCGCGATCGCGTTCGTCTACGCATACTTCTTTATCACTCCGACTTATCAGTCGAGCGCGATGATGTACGTCAACAACGGCTCCCTCATCGGAGGCACGACGGTCAACCTCTCCGACCTTACCGCGTCGAAGAACCTCGTCGACACGTACATCGTCCTTCTTAAAACGAGACAGACGCTCGAGGCGGTCATCGACAGAGCGGGCGTCGATCTGACGTATGAACAGCTCAATCCGAAGATCTCCGCTTCCGCCGTCAATTCGACCGAGGTCTTCCGCGTGACCGTCACCGACGTCGACCCCGAGAGAGCGACGCTGATCGCAAACACGACCGCGGCGGTCCTCCAGGAGCGCGTCGAGCACATCGTCAACGGAAGCACCGCCGTCGTCGTCGACCAGGCGGTCGTACCGGCGGGCAAATCCGCGCCGAGCCTCACCAAATACACGGCGATCGGCCTCATCCTCGGCGTCGTCGCAAGCTGCGCCGTCATCGTCGTCCTCGAGCTGATGGACGATCAGGTCAGAGACGAGTCGTTCCTGACCCAGAACTACAGTCTGCCTATCCTCGCCTCGATTCCGGACCTCACCGCAAACGTGACCGGAAAAGCGTACAAATACGGTAAATACGGAAGGTACGGCAAGTACGGAAAGTACGGAAAGAGGTATTATTACGGCGGCGGGACAAGCACCGGCAAGGACGCCGACCGTGAAAAAGAACAGAAGGGAGGCGCTAAGGATGGCGAACAGTAAATACGCCCAGTACGCGTACGCTCCCACCCTGAGCAGCGACGAACACGCCGTGTTCGGAAAGAACCTCGGCTTCGCCGCTTCCGAAGCGTACCGCCTTCTCAGAACGAACCTGATGTTCTCTCTTCCGAACGACTCGACGGAGCGCAAATGCCGCGTCATCGGGATCACCTCCGCCAACGCCGGAGAAGGAAAGAGCACGACGGCGCTCAACCTCGCGTATATGCTCGCGGAGGCGCGCCAGAGAACGCTCCTCATCGAGGCGGACATGCGTCTGCCCACCATTTCGAAAAGACTCGGGCTGAAGCAGAGCCCCGGACTGTCCAACGTCCTCGTCGGTCTCACGTCGAAGATCATGGCTCAGCCCTCCGGGATCGAGGAATTCCTGAAGATCATCACCTCCGGTGACATCCCCCCGAACCCGTCGGAGCTCCTCGGCTCCTCAAAGATGAAGACCCTCATCGAGATCCTCTCGAAGAACGCAGACTTCGTCGTCATCGACCTGCCTCCGATCAACGAGGTCGCCGACGCGCTCGTCGTCTCGCAGTTCGTTGACGGGATGCTGATGATCGTAAGACAGAATTACGCGAGCCGCCACGCGGTCAAGGACGCGATGAGGCAGCTTGAGCACGCGAACGCCAAGGTCCTCGGCTTCGTCGTCACTGGCTCCGAGAACTTCGTCAAGGGCAAGTACAAGTACAAGAAGTACGGAAAATACAAGAAGTACGGAAAGTACGGTTACGGACGCGGCTACGGCTACGGCGGATACGCGCAGGCGGTCGCGCAGGACAACGGCGATCAGATCGACCTTGAAATATGATCGATTTTCATTCACATATACTGCCCGGCATAGACGACGGCAGTCGTGATACGGATGAAAGTCTCGCCCTCCTCCGGATGTGCTCCGAGCAGGGGATCACCCACATTGCCGCAACGCCGCACTTTTACCCCGCCGACGATTCTCCCGAGCGCTTCCTCAGAAGAAGAGACGAGGCGCTGAGGGCCCTCTCCGAAAAGACGGACGGGGACGCTCCCCGGATCATTCCGGGCGCGGAGGTCTACTATTTCGCCGGGATCAGCCGCAACGACGAGATCCTCGATCTCCGGATCGGCGACACCGGCATCCTTCTCCTCGAAATGCCCTTCGCAAAGTGGGCTCCGTCGATGTTCACGGAGATCAAGGCGCTGCACGGCAAGCGCGGCGTCAGAGTGATGCTCGCCCACATCGAGCGGTATATGAAGTATCAGGACCCGGGCAACTGGGAATCGCTTCTCGAGGCGGGAATAATAATGCAGTCCAACGCGGAGTTCTTCATCGACTGGAGAACGAAGCATAAGGCGCTCCGGCTCTTCAGAGCCGGAAGGATCCACGTCCTCGGTTCCGACTGTCACAACCTGAAGTCGAGAACGGAGAACATGGGACGGGCGCTCGATATACTGACCGACGGGGATCGCCGGATCCTCGAACACAATCTGCGGGCGATCGTCGGAGAAAGCGGATCCTTTTCCGGCTTCTGACCGCCCCCGAGAAACCGCTGTCTCCGCTTCGCGCCTCGGCGCGGGGCTGAAGATAGAATCTTTAAGAAAGGAGGACCTACCAATCATGAAAAAGCTTGTTTCTCTTGTCATCGCGATGATCCTCGTCGCTGTGATGGTCGTTCCCGCTCTTGCAAACGGAGCTCCCTCCGCCGAAGAAGGAGTCGTTACCGTTGCGACGAAGGCCGACATGCCGAACGCTTCCGATAAGGACGCTCCCAATTTCGTGTATGTCGAGGACGAACAGACCAAGTACGTGAAGTACGAGGATTATATGGGCGAGCTTTCGTACGTTCCCGAAGCTGACGTTCCGACGTCCTACGAGATCGGCGAAAAGGTTGATCCCTGGACGAAGGGCAAGGACGGCGACGCGAAGTTCGTATCAAACGCTCCGTTTGATAAGTTCGAAAGCGTTCTCGTTGACAACAAGGTTGTCGACGCGGCAAACTACGACGCCGTTTCCGGTTCTACCGACGTTACTCTCCACAAGGATTATCTTGAGACTCTCGACCTCGGTGAGCACAAACTCGTGATCAAGTCGACCGACGGCTATGCCAAGACGACGTTCAACGTTGTCGAGGAAGGCGGTTCGGGCAAGACTCCCGCGGAACAGCCCCCGAAGACCGATGACAACTCCAAGACCTTCATGTGGACTGCTATCAGCCTCGTTTCTCTCGGTGCGATCGGCGTAGTCGCCTTCGCTCTCGCCAAGAAGCGTAAGTCTGCAGGTGAATGACACCACGTTTTGAGGTGAGCTCGACTCAAAACCGCATTTGGGATCCGCGGGTCTTCTGACCCGCGGGTTCCATGAAGGTTTCAAAACAGGATCTTATCGTGAAAAAATCAATACTTACAGGACTGCTCGTGATCTTCTGTGCCGTTTTTCTCGTGTCGACGTTCTTCGTCGTGCGCGACGTCTGGCGTTCGAAGACGGAGAACGCGGCGAACCGCGCTCTGTCGGATGAAGTGAACGAGCTTAAAAAAACGGTTTCGAGACGCGGATACGTCGCCGTACCCGACGAAACCGCAGCGGAGAACGGGACGGAGGAACCTCCCGAATCCCCTTTTACGGAGGACGGGATACTCCGATATCTCGCTCCCCTTTACGAAAAGAACAACGACCTTGTCGGCTGGCTCAAGATCCCGGGAACGACGATCGACTATCCGGTGATGTTCACTCCCTACTGGACCGAAAAATATCTCCGCATGGCTTTTGACGGAGAGTGGGCTCTGTCCGGTTCTCTTTTTATCGGGAAGGGCTGGGAGACGGACAACAATATAGCGATCATTTACGGCCACCATATGCAGGACGGCACGATGTTCAGCGATCTCGTCGACTACGAGTCGGCGGATTACGCAAAAAAACACCCCGTGATCGAATTCGACACGCTCCGCGAGCCCGGCGACTACGAAGTCGTCTGCGCGGTGCTCTCGAAGGTGACGAGCGATCCGTCGGTGTTTCCCTACTATGAATATACAGACCTCAGAGACCCCGCAGTCTTTGACGAGTTTTTTGAAAGAGTGAGAGCCGAGGCGCTCTACGACACGGGAGTCGACGTCGGATACGGCGACCGCATCCTCGTCCTCTCCACGTGCAACTACCACACCGACGACGGAAGATTTTACGTCGTCGCGAGATTGAAAACCGAGTCCCCCGAAAAAGGCGAGGAAACAAGCGCCGGATAACGGGGAGGGCTGAAAGGAGGACGTTCGCCGCGCCCCGCGCGACGGACAGCTTCTGTTATGGATAACAACAACGGGAGAAGGAACAGACCGGCTTACAGGAGCCGCAAGCTGCTCGCGTACAGGATCGGACGCGCTCTGTCGATCGTCGTTCTGATCGCGGGCGTTCTGATGCTTATTCTGTACTTTGAGAAGACGACCGATTTCCTGCACCGCAACGAACAGGCGGGGCATAGGATCGACGCGCCGGACAAGAACAGACCGGTCACCGAATGGAACGGCTCGTCGTTCGTCCTGAGGGACGATCTCGAGACGACGCTCGTCGCGGGCGTCGACTCCTTCGCCGCGGAAGCGTCGCCGGAAGAGACCGGCGAATTCCACCAGTGCGATTTTCTCTATCTCATCGTCGAGAACAAAACGGATAAGACCTATTCGACGATCCATATCAACCGCGACACGATGACGACCGTCGACGTTCTGACGTCGAACGGAAAAAAGGTGCGCGACGACGAGATGCAGATCGCTCTGTCCTTCGCGTACGGCGGGTCCTTCCCCGCGCAGTGCAGGAATATGATAAAGGCCGTCCGCGGTCTTCTCTTCGATATTGAGATCGACCACTACGTCGTCGTCACGATGGACAGCGTTCCCGTTATGAACAACGCCGTCGGAGGCGTCACGCTCGAGATCATGGACGATATCGACGAGATGAAGAAGGGCGAGGTCATGACGCTGAACGGCGATCAGGCGCTCCGGTACGTCAGAGCGAGGTTGGAGGTCGCCGACAACCCGACGAACGAGAGACGAATGGAACGGCAGAGCCAGTATATCTCCGAATTCAGCAAGGTGTTCCGCGCGAAGGCGAACGAAGACTCCTCGTTCTCTCTCAGAATGATAAACGAGATCGGAGATTATCTCAAATCCGACTGCACCGCGAAACAGCTCGCGGACCTCTCGAACAAGACGGCGACGTACGAGCAGACCGGCGCGCACAAGCTCGCGGGCGAGAGCGCGTTGGGAAGCAAATTTATGCAATTCAGAGCCGATCCCGACAAGCTGAAGGAGCTTTACGTCAGCGTTTTCTGCGAAAAAATCGGAAAATAACGGAAGGAGACAGCCTGTTATGACAGACGAGATCACCAAAAAACTGCTGAAGATCGGAGAAGCGTTCAACATCGAGGGCCCTCTTTTCTCATACGAGGAGCTCAACATGGGGAACATCAACCGCACGTATAAGGTCAACTATATCCGCGACGACGGTTCCGGCCTCGCAAAGCTGAAGCCGTTCCTCTTCCAGAGAGTCAACACGTACGCGTTCAAGAACCCCGTCGAGCTGATGGACAACATCGACAAGGTCACCGAGTTCATCAGGAGGAAAAGGCCGGAAAACGTCAACCTGCACTTCCATCACACGGAGAAGAACGGCGAACGCCGGACGTATCTCTTCGACGGAGACGAATTCTGGCGCGTCTGCAATTTCGTTCCCTCCGTCACGTTCATGACGTGCGACGATCTCAGGATCATCAGAAACGCCGGGGCGGCGTTCGGCGATTTCCAGACCGTGCTGAACGATTTCGACCCGTCGCAGCTCTACTACACGATCCCCGACTTCCACGACACGAGAAAGAGATACGAGGCGCTTGACCGCTCCGTCAAGGCGGACCCGTGCGGGAGAGTCGCCGGGGTGAGGGAGGAGCTCGACTATATCCTCTCCGTCCGCGACAAGGCGTGTATGCTGACCGACCTCTTCAACGAAGGGAAGCTCCCGCTCCGCGTCACGCACAACGACACGAAGATCAACAACGTCCTCTTCGACGAGGTGACGCACGACGCGCTCGTCGTCATCGACCTCGACACCGTCATGCCCGGCGTCGTCGGGAGCGACTTCGGCGACGCGATCAGATTCGCCGCCAACTACACCGAGGAGGACAGCCGCGACACGGAGAAGACCGGCATCGACCTGAACGTCTTCTGGGCGTTTGCGGACGGCTTCCTCTCCGAGACCGCCGACGCGCTCACCGACACCGAGATCGACACGCTCGCCGCGAGCTGCTTCTCGCTGACGTGCGAGCTCGTGACCCGCTTCCTCGCCGATTATATCGACGGAGACAAGTACTTCAAGATCAATTATCCCGATCACAACCTCGTAAGGACGAGATGCCAGATCGCCCTCGCGCGCGATATGGAGCGCAAGATGGAGGCGATGGAGTCGATCGTTCAGGGCTGCGCGAAAAAGTATAAATAAAAAAGGTAGGGGTTGTTGCAATTAGATGCAGAATCGTCGTTCTTTGCCCCGTGAGGCGTACTGGCGTACTCCGCAAAAACGGCGATAGATCGGGTAACTTCCGTGACCCGGCACATAAAATGGAAAAATCCGTAGGATTTTCACCTCAA
>JAFSWB010000032.1 GCA_017444735.1 Clostridia bacterium
CATCTTTTTGAGGTGAAAATCCTACGGATTTTTCCATTTTATGTGCTTTTTCTATCGCCGTTTTTGCCCCTCGACGTACGCCAGTACGCCTCACGGGGCAAAGAACGACGATTCTGCATCTAATTGCAACAACCCCTTTTATGCGCGTCAGAGCAAATCCCGCGAATGAAGCCGTCAGCGGGGGTCAATCTATTTTGTAGATTATCATCTGTCCGGGATAGAGCCATTCGCCGTCCCAGTAAGCTTCCGTTTTGCCGTGATCGTAGGGCGAAAGGACCGCGCCGTTGAACATGACCGTCTTGAGAGAGTGCTTCTCTCTGTCGAACTCCGGGCGGAAGACGCCGGGCTTGTCCATCGACGCGTTGACGAGAACGAGGTATTCCTCCCCCGTCTCTCTGTCGTTGAAGAAGGAAATCACCGCCTCCTCCGTCGCGCGGACGGTCTCGACGACCGGATGATGACGGAACGGAAGCGTCTCGAAGCCGCCGTGATTCTCGTGAGCGAAGAACGCTTCCCTGAATTTCAGGCGCATGATGAGCTTTCCGTACTGATCCTGAAAACGGCGGTTCGCGTGGAGGAACGGTATGTAAGTGGGCGTCCTGTTGCCGTACTCGTCGATCGGAGAGCCGTGGTTGTTCGGACCGTGCGGTCTGTCGTACAGGCGGAACCAGACGATGCCGCGGCTTCCGAGAGCGGCGGACACGTTGACCTGCCACGTGAATTCATATTCGGTGGGGATGCGGAACATATAGTGGGCGCTCGACAGGAGCGTGTTCCACATATCGACGCCGGCGGCGTCGGACGCCTCGCGGAGAGCTTTAATATTCCTGTAATAGGACTCGACGCCGAAGTCGTTCCAGACCTGATCGTAGTGACCGTAGCTGAAGATCTTGAAGCCGGTCTCGGCGGCGAGGTCGCGGAGCCATTCGCGGAACGTTCTGCCGTCGAACTCGGCGGGATCGACGTCGTCCATACAGGTGTGAAGATTGAGATAAGGATTGATCTCCGGCGCGATCTCGCGCTGTATTTTGATGACCTCGCGGCACGCGCGGAAGTTCTCGACTCCGCCCGGCTCGTCGCCGACGTAGAAGCCGTAAAGAGCGGGATGACGGAACTTTTCGTGGACCTTCGTGAAGAATTCGCGGTACTCTTCATCCGTCATTCGGCGGTAGTGATCGTATTCGAGCCCCTCGACCCAGATGATGAGCTTGATCCCCGCTTTTTCGGCGTTGTCGAGGTATTTGAGAAGCTCGTCCTTTTTCTCGCCGTCCCACTTGACGCGCGGCGCCATCGAGACGGTGAGACCGAGATCCGCCCATACGGCGACCTCGTCGGGCGTCAGCCCCTCGCCGACGTATCTGTAATTCCAGAAGGAGATCGGAAATTTCTCTTCTCCGCGGTCCTCCGGCGGAACGAAATCGGATCTGATCGCCCCGACCTGGGGTTCGGTGTTCCCTGTATAAACTGCCATTTTGTTCTCTCCCTGAAGCATTGAATTAGTGCTGTTCCCAGCCGAGTCGATTATACCAAACGGGGGCGGCCGTGTCAAGAAAAAAGAGCGGATCGCTCCGCTCATTTTTTCTCGCCGTCCGATCTTCTCCTCGGGACCGCGACGGCCACCGCCGCGATCACCGCGACGGTCGCCGCGACGGCGACGACGACCCAGATGGTGTCAGCCGCTTTCTTTTCGTCCTCGCTCACGCGGCCTTTTTCCCCGTCGTCTCTCACGACTCCGCCGTCCGTCTCGTACGGACCGGGCGCGGTCCCCTCCGTTCCTCGGCTCATCAGGTCGGAGGCGAGCTCGTCCCCTTTTTCGGACGCCTCGTCAAGGCCGCGGCTGATCCCCTCGCCGATCTCGCCGACGATCTGTTCCGCGGGCGACGTCCCGTCGCCGACGGGACCGTCGATCACTCCGTCGCCCTCGACGTCGCCGTCGTTCTCGCCGATCCCGACGCCCGGCGCGGCGTCAGTCGCCCCGACGGGGGCGCGGTACGTTATCACCGTAAGGACGAACGCGATGACGAGGATCCCGCAAAGCGCGATCCTGACAATATCGGTCGTCCGGTCGTTTTTTCTTTCGTTCATAACGCGATTTCCTCACTTTTCGTTCTTCACCGCTATTATGTCCGCCGCCGGCGCGTTCTATTCCGTTTTTTTCACTCCGATTATTGATTATCACTTTTCAAATTGGTATAATGATAGAAGGATTCACAAAGAGGAGGCGCGTTATGAGCGAGAGCAGGAAAGAAAATATAAGGAATTTCTCGATAATCGCCCATATAGATCACGGCAAATCCACCCTTGCGGACAGGATCCTCGAGTTTTCGGACACCGTCGCGGCAAGGGATATGGAGGAGCAGCTCCTCGACGATATGGATCTCGAAAGAGAGCGCGGCATAACGATAAAAGCCCGCGCGGTCCGCATCGACTACAAGGCGCCGGACGGCGGGACTTATATCCTCAATATGATCGACACCCCGGGTCACGTCGACTTCAATTACGAGGTGTCGCGGTCGCTCAACGCTTGCGAGGGAGCGCTTCTTGTCGTCGACGCGACGCAGGGGATCGAGGCGCAGACGCTCGCAAACGCTTATCTCGCCGCGGACGCCGGGCTCGAACTCGTTCCCGTCGTGAACAAAATGGACCTGCCGTCCGCCGATCTTCCCCGCGTCAGGGCGGAGATCGAGGACGTGATCGGTATTCCCGCCGAGGGATGTCCCGCCGTCTCCGCGAAAACGGGACTCAACATCGCGGACGTCATGACGGCGATAATCGAACAGGTGCCGCCTCCGCGGGGCGACGACGGCGCGCCTCTCAAATGTCTGATATTCGACTCCGTTTATAACAGCTATCTCGGCGTCGTCGTCTATATCCGCGTCTTCGACGGGACGCTCCGCGAGGGGGAGCGGATAAGACTGATGAGCACGGGGGCGGAATTCGAGACGGTGGAGGTCGGCGTAATGGAGCCGTTCGGTCTGAAGCGGACCGGATCGCTCACCGCCGGGGAAGTCGGGTATTTTACCGCGTCGATCAAGAACGTCGGCGACACGAGAGTCGGCGACACGGTGACGCACGCCGACGCGCCGGCGGCGGAGCCGCTTCCCGGATTCAAGAAAGTGCAGTCGATGGTCTACGCCGGCATCTATCCCGCCGACGGATCGAAATACAACGAGACGAAGGACGCGCTCGAAAAGCTCCGTCTGAACGACGCGGCGTTCACGTTCGAGCCGGAGACGAGTATCGCGCTCGGATTCGGGTTCAGGTGCGGGTTCCTCGGACTTCTCCATATGGAGATAATCGAGGAGCGGCTCGAGAGAGAGTTCAATCTCGATCTCATAACGACCGCCCCGAGCGTCATTTACAGAATAACGAAAAAGACCGGCGAGACGGTCTTCATCGACAACCCGACGAACTATCCGTCGCCCGACGAGATCGAGGAGGCGGCGGAGCCGGTCGTCAGGGCGTCGCTCATCACTCCCGCGGAATTCGTGGGCGGGATAATGGACCTCTGTCAGGACAGACGCGGCGTTTTCATCGATATGAAATATCTCGACACGGAGAGGGTGGAGCTGAGATACCGCCTTCCCCTGAACGAGATCATATACGACTTTTTCGACGCGCTGAAGAGCAGAAGCAAGGGCTACGCGTCGCTCGATTACGAGCTCGACGGATACGAGCCGTCGAGTCTCGTCAAGATGGATTTTCTTCTGAACGGCGAGCAGGTCGACGCGCTGACGTTCATCGTCCACTCGGACAAGGCTTATCCGAGAGCGCGGAAGATCGCCGAGAAGCTGAAGGAGAACATCCCGCGCCAGCTCTTCGAGGTTCCGATCCAGGCGGCTATCGGCTCGAAGGTCATCGCCCGCGAGACGGTCAAGGCGTTGAGAAAAGACGTCCTCGCGAAGTGCTACGGCGGCGATATCACGAGAAAGAAAAAGCTGCTTGAAAAGCAGAAGGAAGGCAAAAAGAAGATGCGTCAGCTCGGCTCCGTGGAGGTCTCTCCCGAGGCGTTCATGGCGGTGCTCAAGCTCGGCGACGAATAAGAGGGGCGGGACGTCCCCGCCAATTTCACGAAAGGCAGAACTTGCCATGAAGATCGACCTTTACGATAAAAAGCGGCTCGGGATATACGTTCACGTCCCGTTCTGTCTCTCAAAGTGCGCGTACTGCGACTTCAACTCGTTCGTCCCCGGCGACGATATAATAATGACCGACTACGTCGGCGCCGTCATCTCTCATATGGAGGATTACCGGGAAGCAGGGCGCGGATACGTCGTCGATTCGGTGTATTTCGGGGGCGGGACGCCGACGGCGCTCCCGCAGAAGGAGCTGAAACGGCTTCTTCTGGCGGTCGGAAGGAATTTCGAATTGTCAAAAAAAGCGGAATTCACCGTGGAGGTGAATCCCGGGACCGCCGATCTCTCCCTTTTCAGAATGATGAAACGCTGCGGCGTGAACAGGATCAGCATGGGGCTCCAGAGCGCGGACAACAAGGAGCTCGCGGCGCTCTCGCGCTGTCATACGAGGCAGGATTTCGTCTCCTGCTTCCGCCTCGCCCGTCAGGCGGGCTTCGACAACCTCTCCGTCGATCTCATGTTCGGGATACCGGGGCAGACGACGGCGTCGCTTATGAAGTCGCTCGCCTTCGTGATGCGGATGGAGCCGGAGCACATTTCGCTTTACAACCTCAAAATCGAGCCGGGCACGCCGTTTTACGCGAAGAGGGACGAGCTCCGCGCCGTCCTGCCGTCCGAGGACGAGGAATTCGAGATGTACCGCGCGGCGGCGGAGGCGATGAAAAAGCGCGGATATATGCAGTACGAGATATCGAACTTCTCCCGGTTCGGCTTCCGGTGCATCCACAATCTGAAATACTGGAACTGCGAGGAATATCTCGGCTTCGGCGTCTCGGCTCACTCGTATTTCAACTCGGCGCGCTTCGCCTTCATCGACAGCGTCGACAAATATATCGCCGCGGTGAAGGACAAGGGGGCGGCTTTGAGACTGACGAAGGAAAACGAGACCGTCGAGTCCAGGGAGCGGATGGGCGAGTACATAATGCTCCGGTTCCGGCTGAACGACGGGCTCGGATCGGTCGATTTCGCGCGCCGCTTCGGCGTCTCGTTCGAGTCGATCTACGGCGGCAAGATACTGAAATACCTGAAAAACGGGCTGATGGAGAAGCGCGAGGGATCGTACGCGCTGACGACCGCCGGGATGTTCGTCTCAAACTACATCCTCTCCGATATCCTCGAATTTGAGGACCTCGGCTCCCTTACGGGGAGCATAACGTAAAAAAAGAAAGCGGGGTTGTTGCAATTAGATGCAGAATCGTCGTTCTTTGCCCCGTGAGGCGTACTGGCGTACTCCGCAAAAACGGCGATAGATCGGGTAACTTCCGTGACCCGGCACATAAAATGGAAAAATCCGTAGGATTTTCACCTCAA
>JAFSWB010000033.1 GCA_017444735.1 Clostridia bacterium
AGCAAAGTTACCGTGAGTCTCAAACGGACGAGGGACAAGCTCGCTCAATACTTAAAGAAGGAAGGTTACAACCTATGAAAAAGGATAGGATAAACCGTGTTATCGGTGGAATTGATGATGACATTGTTGAAATGGCAGAAAACAAAACTAAGGCAAATCAAAAAAGGATTTCGTGGGTCAGATGGGGTTCAATTGCTGCTGCATTTGTCCTCGTGTTGTCGGCAACATTTATTGTTCCGGGTATGCTTAATCGGAACAATATTGGTAGTGATACCAACAGTTGGCCCACAAAGCACGTTCCCGCAATGCAGGATGAAGTTGCCGGTCCGATTACAGCGGATACATGGGCAGCAACCGGAAATGCCGGTAAATACCTCACTCTCTCGTATGGAGATATTGAGTACCAATCATGCCTTGTTGTAGTTGATGATAGCAACAAAGGAAATATTCTTGGCGACGGAAAAGTCACCGGACAAGATCTCTTTTCGCTTGAGATACATGAAATGGCTGTTGAGGTTTACGCCATCAACGGACTTGATCCTCAATTTGCCGTTGCTGTCAAGTTCAGCGAGCCGGATAATAGTGTACATGGTCTTGAACACGTCTACGCCTATATGAATACCGGCTATAATCCTGCCACGTTAGGGGATTTCATTCGTGATCTGGACTTTGATTATAAGCTGGAGATTGGTCTTTGCTATATGCATCAGGAAGGTAAAGACACGATCGTCTTTGAAAACCTAACAAAAGCCAAGTTAATGGAGCTTCTAACCACCTGTGCAAGTGTTGAAAACATACAGGAGTCAACCACCGGCAGAAAAGTAATGGACATTTCGGCAACCCTGCTTGGGATGAACAAATCAATTACACTCACTGAGGATGGTTATCTTATCTCCAACATCTTTGAAACCGGGAAATGGTTTTATATTGGACAAGACAAAGTTAACGAATTCATAAAATATGTGACCGATAACTGCGACGGCTATGTATATGTCTATGACGAACCCGATGGAGATGTAGCCGAATAAGGTGAGATAAACCGTTCAATAAACAAAGTTATTCATAACGCCTCTGAACAAGAAAAGTTCAGAGGCGTTTTCAATTATTTACAGTAAATACAACTCTTGTTATTGACATATGTCGGAAACAGTTGTAGGATAATAACTGACATATGTCAGAAAGGAGATCCTATGCCAAGACCAATGAGATGCCGCAGAATTGAGCGGCAGCCGGTCTACCCCGATATGTGGCGGAACTCGAACTCATCATCTTGACCCGATATTTGAGATGCCTGCCAATCAAGAGCCAATAAACACCCCTGCTTTCGCTTGATTATAGCTGTTTTTCGTTGCTCAAATCCTAACAGCGTTTGATGGCGAAACCCATATAAATACGGCGTTTTTGGTTCTTTGTTTATGTCAGCTCAACGTCATTCGTTGGTTCTCCTAAGCGACAAGCCGAAGGTTCGAATCCTTTCGGGAACGCGCGAAAAGCCCTGAAATCATTGGGATTTCAGGGCTTTTGCATTTGACAATAATGCGAGCGTTTTCCCGGCGCTATTTCCGGACGTTCGTCTGCTTATGGTGTGTCAAAACCGTTATGCGGATATAGCCAATCCTCTTTTCGTTTTCCGGCGGAATTCGTCTATTTTCGTCGATTTGGATTGTTTTTCCCTTTCGCCGGATAGAACTAATCCCTGCCGGGGGCGTGGTATGTCCATATTTGCCTGAATCAACTGCCTTTTATTATCTGCCGATACGAAAACGATTCGAACGCAGCGTTGTTTTGTCAAAGGCTTTTTAACTTTTGTTCAGTGCTCTCAAACAGTTCGGGATCGTAACATGAGGTCGTATAATCGCTCGCGGGATCGTCCCGAAAAGCTTCGGCTAGTTTTTTGAGCGTTTCAAGCGACTTTATAGCGTTATCTCTCTCTCCCCTCTCGACGTATCGATCCGAAAGAATGATCAGCATTCGAACGAGATGTTCAAAGCACAGACATTTTTCCTTAACTGCCGCCTCAAAGCTTTCCTCACCGTCGAGCAGATGCGCTTTGACGTATAGACTTGAATTATACGTTTCCGGAATCTTGTCAACGTATTCTCTGCACATTGCTTTTTCGCCGATTGCCCGATACGCTTCTGCGGTTATACAGTATGCCTCGATCCTCACAGCGTCGTCTTCCGCGTTTTCTGCGAGTTGACGGCCGATCTCAATGGCTTCCTCTGCTCTTTCAGGGAGCTGCAAGGAAGAGAGAAGGCAGTTGAGAAGCACCTCGTTTCCCGGATACGTCTCAAGTGCGCCTCTGATTATTTCTTCGGCTTTCTCCGGATTCGAATCAAGATACTTCTTCCACTCGTCAACGACAGCATCGACTTTTTTACCGATCCCGTAAACGTCGAAATCGAAGAGTTCATCCGTACTGACACCGAAGAATGAGGCAATCGCCGGGATCAGAGCGACATCGGGAAGTGTCGCCCCCGTTTCCCATTTGCTCACCGCCTGAAACGAGATGCCAAGGCGTTCAGCGAGATGCTCCTGCGAGACTCCACGCTTTTTACGCAGCAATTTGATTTTTTCACCCAAATTCATTTGTTTTACCTCTTTAATCATTATTGAATCGGCGCCTGATCCTGATTCAATTATACCGCTTTGTTTTCGCAATGCAATAACTTGTTTTTTGAAGGCAATTCTAATGTGAGTTGAAAAATCAACCGCTCGGTGCGTTTACTCCAGTAGAAATATTTAATTGAAACAATAACGCCAACTCAATTAAACCACACAGAAAAGGCTATGTCTCGAACATAGCCCTTTCTCTTTTACCGGGACTTTTTTACAGCACCTCAAATTCAGCTGAGGCGAAACGTCTTTTTGGTTACTTTGAAACCTGCAGCCAACAGCCCTCGGCTCCGACGCCGTTTTCGGGAGGTGTGAGAATGCCCTTTTCGATGAGCGTGTCAATGACGCATTCTCTCACCGGCATAGCGGCGACGTCATTGACGGAAAGATAATCATGCATGAGATAGTCGGGAACGTTTTTTCTTATGAATGCGGCAACCTGATCGGCGATCCTGTCCGCTTCCGCGATAAACTCAGGATCATCTCTTATCTCTCGGCTTACGGTGAACAGGGTTTCGCGGTATTTCCCCTCAGAGACGAGGATTTTCGTATACAGCATATTTCCTTCCCGGTATACGTATCCCTGATCGATAGCGTTCGCAACGCTTTCCTTTTCGTCCTCGGTCAGATCGCTAACGCCAAGACCGTTTATCGCGCGTATCGCGATACACAACGCTTTATCGTTCGAGACGTTGTGCCCGCAGTGGAAGTGACATTTAATATGCGTGGTATAGATATTATCGGCGTTCACAAAAGAATATCCGCAAAGGTTGGAAGCGCCTATTCCGTCCCATCCGGCGCCGTAATATTTGCCGTTGTCGGCGTGACCGTATACGGTGAACGGTCTGTCCGACCGTTTCATACCGCTGAAATGCCTGCTCTTCAAAGACTCGTTTGTCAGAAGCTGAAGCCCGTCCGAAAGAGCAGAAATTTGCTGCCACAGAACAAGATTGAAATCGACTTTGCGGTTGAGATAGGGGTACGCGAGATATCGGCCTTTGTTTTTGAGAACGTAGTCGGCGATCTTTTCCGAGACGAAGGGGACACGTGACAGATAAATCCCGTAGAGCTCGTCCGCCTGTTCGCGGTCGAACAGAATGACATTCAGCGCGTATCTGCCGTTTTCCAGTCTGCGAAGAAGACCGTATTCCCCGTTTTCCCCGCGGACCAGCTGTTCAAGCTCATCCTCGATATACGCGGTCGGGACGTTCAGGAGCTCCGACACTTCCTTTGCCGTCTTCGGCTTTTCTCTGCAAGCCCATACGACCTGCTTTGAAAGCTGTCTCGTAAAGCCGTTTCTCGGGTCTCCCCATGCCGGATTTCCGGTTCCCCAGATATTGAATTCTATTTTGTCGAGAGAGAGCGGTTTGTTTTTTATACCTTCCATTTTTGCAACCTCACTTTTGATTGTTTGTCTTGCCGAAAACAAGCGCTGTTTCACGGCGTTTTCGCTCGTGTTCTGCTCTTTTGCTATCTGCGCTATGGTTTTCCCGTCAAGATAGAAAGCGATCATGACTTCACGATAGGCGCGCGCCAGAAAGGCGATCCCGCGAAAGACCTCCGAGAGTTTTTCATCGTCGTCGTCCGGCGCGTCGTCCGTGTCTGCTATATTGTTCAACGCTTCCTCGGGGTTGCCGATATAGCAGTATCTGGCATTTTTCGCGCGCCTGTCCGAGAAGTCCGCGTAGACGTTGCGGGCTGTGCGCCAGATATAGGCGTTCGGATCGTCGATCTCACCGTCCGACGCCGCCGCTTTTGCGACGGCGAGGACGATTTCTGAGCAAAGATCCTCCGCGTCGTGGCAGTCCCGCGTACGGGAATAGCAAAACCCGTACATCTTATCGAGCATTTCCCGGTCGATAGTTTTCAGCAAATCCTGTTTTTTCATTTTTCTCTCAAACACTGATCAATGTTTTCACCCGAATAGTCGCTTTTTTATGGAAAGGTTAGGTTGATTTTGCGTTTTTCCTGAAAAAAGCACCTTACTCATAGAGTTCTCATCAATATTCTACCATTTATCTGAGTCAGTATCAATCCTTACGAACTTCAGTTCAAATAATCCTTGCCCCCCCATTTACCGCATCTGCCGATAATGAGGCGCGTTAGCAAAGCAAATCCCCGGCGCGAGCCGGGGATGTTTGATGTTTTTGACGCTCAGATCGGATTTTTGGCATATGATTCGTAAATCGGACCCCATTTTTCGTCCGCCGCCTCGATAAGCGCGGGCAGGTCGGCGGGATCGAGATCGTAAACGAACGAATGATAAATGCCGTTTCCGTCGACCCTGTCGAAGACGCCTCTCCCGCTTTCTACTATACCATAAGCCGTCCCCTCCGAGGGCTCGGTCCAAATATCGTCTTTGACGATACAGAAGATACCGGTCTGCCCCGCGTTAAGGCGATACGGAATAACTTCGTCGTCGGGATCCCCGATCAACGCAACGGAGAATATCCTGATAACGTTGCCGGGCATGACGTCGCCTTTGAAGACTTCTTCGACTTTGAGATCGTAAAACGAGATAACAGCGTACCACGGGATCAACTCTCCCATACCGTTTATCGCATCGCCGGTCGGGTTCGTCTGTCTGGTCACGCCTTCTGCGACAACGGTCCCGCGGACGATCTCGCTCGAGGCGTAGATCGTGAACAAAAGATCGGGCGTGGTCATGCTGGCGCCTCCGGAAGATCCGGACTGGGTTTGCCGCTCGGTTTCCGTCTGGCGTGGGGTATCCGATTCGACCGGATCGGATTCGGTTTTTTCAGACTGTTTTTCCGTAGCCGGCCCGGGATCCGTGACCGGCGCCGGGTCTTCGTTTGAACTTGCGTCTTCGACCGGCGCGTACGACGGGGCGGGTTCCGTCCCGTCCTCCGACGGCGCGGGGACGGGCGCAGGTTCGGTATAGTTCTCGGTATCCTTTTCGGTATTGTCACCGACAGTTGTTATCTTGTCCGGCGCAGGTTCGGTCTGATTCTCTGCATCCGTGTCGGTGTCTTCGCCGACGACAACGATCGGTTCTGTCGCCGCGAGGGTTTCCGTGCCGCTTGCGGTTTCGTCTGCCGGCACGACCGGAGGGCTCGCCGGTCTCCTCATCCCGAATGAAACGGAGAGGGAGGCGGCGAGAAGTACGACGGCGGCGACCGCGCCGACGAGGATCACGAGACGGACAGGGTTCTTCTTGTCGTTTGCGCGGCTTTCGGCGACGGGTTCAAGGAGGTCCTCGTCGATACCGCCGACAGCCGACAGAAAATCATTTTGTTTCATAGGTCGTATCCTTCCTTTTTCAAATACTCTTTCAGATCCGCCCTGATCCTGTAAAGCGCCGTTTTGACGGCGGATCTGCTCATACCGGTGTTCCGCGCGATCGTCGTAGTCGGGTCGAAGAAGAAGTAACGCCGTATGAAAACGGTCCTTTTCCACTCCGGCTGCGTGCGCAGGAAAGACGATATGAGGGATCGGAGCAGCTCGGCGTCAACAGCTTCGTCGGGCGACCCGTCGGACGTCACGAGATCGCCGAGCTCGTCCAGGGTCAGGGGGGCTTTCAGTCCGCGTCTTTTCCCGGCGTCGCGCGTGCGGACGGCGTCGAGCGCACAGT
Source organism: Clostridia bacterium (assembly GCA_017444735.1). Lineage (GTDB taxonomy): Bacteria > Bacillota > Clostridia > Oscillospirales > CAG-272 > RUG11130. The sequence continues at coordinate 6,209 of JAFSWB010000033.1, forward strand.
TCCGCGCGATGCTCGCGAGATACAGCCGCAGAGAGTCCGGCCGGTTCGGCGGGATCGAGTTCCACGTGCGCAGATACGTTTCGTTTTCGCACTCCTCGGCGTCCCGGTCGCCGCCCGTGACGTTTTTGGCGACTGTGAAGATATACGCGGAATACTTTGCCCGGATCTCGGCGATCGCGCGCTCGTCGCGTGATTCGAGCAATGAGATGATTTCGCGGTCTTCCACGCGTTTTTTCCCCCCTTTCCGTAACGTCTTCCACCGTATAAGACGTATTTTTTCGCGGAAGGTCACATTTTTTGCGTTTATATTTTACCACGAAAAGAGACGCTGCGTCTACGGGCGGGAGAGATGGAAGATCGTCTCACTCATATAGACGAAAAATAAGCCGGATGGTCACACAACGTCATTAAGTAAATAATACATACGGTCAACCGAAAACCGTTGCGAGATAAAGAACCGTGTTCATCGTCAGAAGAATTCGGCGGAAAGTATTGAAGCATATTTGCCTTTATGCGAACAGATGAATGCGAAACGCAATACAGAAGGAAATCCTTGTTTCTGCTTGCTTACTCTCGAGGTATGAGGATCTGAAGGACGCAGCGACCGCCGCGGTCTGCCATCACGAACGCTATGACGGGAGCGGTTACCCCGGCGGTATTTCCGGAAAAAACATACCTGAGCGCTCGCGCATCATCTCGATCGCCGACGCGTACGACGCGATGAGCTCGTCAAGGGTGTACAGAGCGGCGCTCCCGCGCGACGTCATCCGCGAAGAACTCGTGAAAGGCAGGGGTTCGCAGTTCGATCCCGATTTTCTCGACGTGTTTCTGACCCTGTTCGACGAAGGAAAAGTGTGATCCCCTGCGAGATGATTACCCGATCAGCACTTTTCCTCTCTTACCTTTCCATCCCCCAAACAAAAACCGGCCCCGGAGCCTTCATCTGACTCCGGGGCCTTGCCTTTGGTCGCAGCCAATAATCTTTGAGGCAAAGCCGCAACTCTTATCTTCTTTCGACAGTTTTTCGGGTTATAACCGCAAAACTTTTTATGGCGTAAAAAGACCTGTTTTTGTGCAGGATTGTGCAGGATTTTTTCAAAACCAATCAAAAACAGGCTGAATCAATTGAAACGACTTGAGAAATGAATCCTTAGAAAACCGCATAAAATAAGGGGTTTCGGGTCTTTTTGAGATTATGAAGAATCAATCGAAAAACAGAGGCCATTTCTCCTAAGCGACAGGCCGAAGGTTCGAATCCTTTCGGGAACGCGCGAAAAGCCCTGAAACCGCTTTGGATTTCAGGGCTTTTGTTTTTTTACACTGATTATGTCATAATCCTTCTCCGGATATAGATGATCCTCATCAATGACGCGCTTTTCGATTCAGAACTGCTCCGCCCAGTTTTTAAGTATCTCCATCGCGGATTCAAGTCCCCCGTCGTCGAAATTGACGCCGAGCCGGTACAGTATCCCGCTGTCAACTATATATCCCACAACAAGCTGGCGGGAACGGTCTCCTACTCCCACCTCCGCGTACTGGCAGACGACGCCCTTTGACGTAACGAACTCACCGAACTCGATTCTGCCCGGGTCGTAATCGCCCCAGTCTCCTCCCGCAAATGGTGAGGAAATATCGCAGTTCTCCGTGAATATGGTTGCTTGGAACGCTCCGCCGTAACTACCCGTCGAGGGATCGCCGGTGATAAAGATATGATCGCAGAACAAATATATCTGACTGATCTTTCCTTCAGAGTCGCCGATTACCGTGACTCCGACGTCTTCATCAAAGGGAATCGTGATGCGCGTCAGCGCATCGAGTCCCAAATAATCAGCCGCCTCATCGTAGGTGGAAAATCCTTTCCCGTAAATCCCCGGAGGATATATAGTGTTTGACCATGCGGGCTGGGGCTTATAATTCGCATACTGTTCGATTATGATATCGGGAGCCTCGGCGATTGCGCCTTTGAAGTCCCTCCACTCGAACTTTTTCAGTTCAAAAGAAGCGGTGTAGCCGTGCGTCCCCGTTTTGATGGGTGTGAACGTGCCGAGCACCCGACCCAGAGACGCGGCGCCGATCGCCACGCATCCCAAGCCCAAGAGTATCGCCGCCGCTATCACCGGAATTCTCATGCGAGACAAACGCTTCTTGTTCGGCGCTTCGTACGAAAGTAATTTCCCGTCAACGTCGTTCACGGCTTCTATGATATCGATCCCTTTCATTGCAAAAAACCTTCCTTGATCAAGTGCTTTTTGAGCTCGTTCCTCGTTCTGTGAAGAAGAGTCTTTATCCGGCTTTCGGAGTACCCGAATCCTTCCGCTATTTGCTTTATGGAGAGCATTTCCCAATATCTTTGAAGGAAAACAGCGCGTTTTTCCCCGGGAAGCCCCTCTAAAAACGCCTCTATCGCACGCGAAAGCTCCTTCGATTCGACCTCGTCCTCCGTACTTGAGGAGGAGGAAATGACGTTCTCCAACTCCTCCGTCAGCTCGACGAACGCAGCGCTGCGCTTCTCGCGGCTCTGAGCCTTTACCCGGTTTAACGCGGAGGCCTTGACAACTTTGGCGAGAAACGGGAAAAGGTACTGTCGGGGCTCGTGAGGAGGTATGCGGTCCCACGCCTGATAATACGCGTCGGAAACGCATTCCTCGGCGTCCGAAGGATCGGACAGAATACGCAGAGCGGAAGTATAAAGACGCGCCCCGTATTTTTCGCGGATCGCGTCTATCGCGCGCTCGTCCCTTGAGAGAAACATATCGACGATGGCGCCGTCGTCCATACGCATCCCTCCTTTCATGCTATTCACTTATATAATCAACTTTCTTGAGGAAAGGTTACGAATCTTTATCATTTTTGCCTTGACAGTTCAATAAAAAATATGTTGATCACGATCATACGTGAAAATCGGGAGCGTCAACCTCCCGATCTCTTTGTTTTTCCGACTTGACTTTAGGGTGACTAATCTATCGCGCCCCGCTCTCCCGGATACGCTGTCAAACTCTCCGCGAGGAATTTCGGCTTCGAGGGCAAAAAGAAAACCGTTCCTTAGTACGCGGCGTTCTGTCTGTAAAAGGACGAAGTTCCTTAAATCTTTCGTTGAATACCGGAAGCGTTTATGATAGAATAAAAAAAAAAGAGGCGGGCGGATGAAGCTTACTTTTCTCGGAACGTCCCATGGGCTGATAGAGCCGGAACGTCATTGTTCTTCGATTTTGCTTGAGGTCGGCGACTGCGCTTTTCTGATCGACGGAGGAGCGCCGGTCGGCGATATTCTCGTCAGGCGCGGTTTCCCCTTTGAGCGGGTAAAAGCGCTGTTCAACACCCATTTTCACGACGATCACATCTTCGGGTGTCTTCACTTTCTGTCGCTGATAAACTGGTACTATAAATCGGCGTCCGTCGACGTCTTCATTCCGGAAGCGGCGGGAGTAAACGCGGTGATCGGCCTTTTGCGCGCCGCGGAGCCGTTCTCGGAGCTCGACCGGGTGAGAGTGCGCGAGTACGGCGACGGCTTCTCGTACGATGAGAACGGACTTTCTCTCCGGGCGATCCGGACGCGCCACCTCTCGTGGGCGGGAAGACCGTCGTATTCGTTCGTCGCCGAGGCCGAGGGAAGAAAGCTGTTCTTCTCAGGCGACCTGTCGGACGACCTTTCCGATCTGTCGGATATCGTCTACCGAGAACGCTTCGATCTGATCGTCATCGAAAGCGCCCATCAGCCGATCGAAACGCTCCTGTCGGCTCTCCGCGGAATGAACGCCGACCGCGTGACGGTAAATCATATATGCCCGCAAGAGGAAAAGCTCCCCCGGATAGCATCGGCGGCGAAGGATTATCCTTTTGAGCTGAGATCCGCGAACGACGGGGACGAGATCGTCTTTTAAAGCCATTTTTTCTTCTTGAAGAGGATCAGGCAGAACGCGACGACCGCCGCGCTGACGGCGATGACGATCGGGTATCCGAAACGCCATCCGAGCTCCGGCATATACCGGAAGTTCATTCCGTACCAGCCCGCGATAAGAGTCAGCGGCATAAAGATCGTCGTTATTACGGTGAGGAGCGTTATCGTCCTGTTCTGACGGACCTCGAGCTGGGTGTTCTGAAGATCGCGCACCTGCATCGTGTAATCGCGGATCGAGATCGCGTAATCGTGCCTTCTCGACATCAGATTCATAAACAGGTGGATGTAGCGCAGATTTTCCTCGGTGAAAAATCCGTTTTCGTTCTCCTCGAGCTCCTGCGTCAGGTCGATGATCTGCTCGTAATGTATCAGAAGCTCGCGGATATCGCTCCGGATCTCGTTGACACGCACGAGATCCGCCTCTCCCTGTGACGTCAGGATCTCGTCCTCGATCCGATTCAGTTCTTCCTCGTATCTTTCCATTATAGACAGGTCTTTATCCACGATCTGTTCAAGGAAATCGTAAAGAAAGCGTTCGAGGCTCGGTTCTCTCCACCGTTTGGTCCGGCGGATAACTTCGATCATCTCTTCCGCCTTGCCGCTGTCGTCAATAAACACGATCCCCTTTTCGTCCAGCGCAAACGCGAACCGGAACGCCCGATCCTTGATATTCTCACGGTCGGGGATCTGAAAAGTTCCGGTGAGCGAGTCGTAGTTGACCTCCGCCTTCGTGCCGTGAATGTCGAGAGCGTCCGGCTCAAGCTCGATCCCCATTTCGAAACGGTCGCGCCCGGTTTTCCACTCGGGCGTCGTCAGGACCGCGACGTATTTCTTTCCCGTCCGGTCGTACGGCTCCTCCCCGGCGCAGGGTTGTACGGTTTCGCCCAACAAATAGTATTTCATATACGTTCCCACTCCGAAAACACGGTTGTTTTCAGTTTCCCGAATTTATCGAATACGCGTAAACGGTACGATCGCTCGTTCCGTTCTTTTTTTTATTCTCCGATTATCATTATCTGAACCGTGCGCGTCCTGCCGCGCGTCTGATCCCAGTCGATGAAATGGACTCTGCCGAACTCGCCGAGATCGGCGGTCCCGTCGTCGACGACGATCGTGACGCTTCTGCCGATCACGGACGAGCGCAGATGGGCGTCCGTGTTGTGACAGCCGAAATTGTCCTCGCCGTGCTCCTCCGCGAAATCGAGGGCTTTCTGTCCGGGATGGAGGTACATCCCCTCGTATCTGCACGTCGGGATCCATTCCTCGAACACGTTCACAAGGTCCTGCTGAAGCGTTTCGAGCCCCGTCATCGACTTGTCGAACGCGCACTCCTGCGTTATCACGGAGCAGGTGGTGTGATGCGAATAAACGACGACGATGCCGTCGCGGATCTTTGACTCGGCGACCGCTTCCTTCACCTGATCGGTGATATCGTGGAAGGAAACCGCGCGGTGGTTCGACTCTACCTTGAAACTCTTTTTGAATACCATACCGTTACCTCTTTTTCAAATCGTCCGCGGCTTCTCTCGTCGCGGCTATCATTTCGTCGATCATGGCGATCGGATCGGAAGCGTTCATTATTCCGGAAGCGGCGCCCGCCGCCTCGCTGCCCGCCATGATGAAATCGTAGACCTGACGGCCGTTCGTTATACCCGCGGCCTGTTCGACGAGGATGTCGGGGTAGATCTCCTTTATGACTCTGATCGAATCCCTGACGTAATCCATCGGCGAGACTCCGTTGCCGCCTCCGATAATTGCGGACGGCTCGGGATTGATTATATCGGGGTGAAGCTGCGCTATCGCCTTCGCCTCTTCGAGCGTGTCGGCGCAGGCGAAAACGAGGAAATCAAGCTCTCTCGCCCTGTCGATCGTCTTTTTCATCTGCGGCAGCGACATGGGCTTTTCGCAGTGGTTTATAACGACGCCCCGCGCGCCCGCCGCCTTCAGCGCCTCGGGAAGAACGTCGGCCATTCCGCGCCCCGGGCGGAGCGTGTCCATATACGGAGCCAGAACGATCAGGCGTTCCGTGTTTTCGACCACGCGGCGTATCTCGACCGCCGGGGTGATGAAGAGCACGTCGATATCGTACTTCTCCGCCGCGCGGTCCGCCGCTTTCGCGTACTCGAGGACGGTGTCTCCGTAAATATAGTTTTTCGTTCCTATCTCAAAATACGGCGTTCTGATTTTCGGTTTCATTCCCCTTTTCCTCCGATAACGATAACTTTGAATCCCATCATCCTTCCGAACGCGGAAAGCGCGTCCGCGCCTTCTCCGTAGACGAGCGCCGAGTGGTGCGTGCCGCCCGCGAGAGAATACGCTTTAAGAAAGGCGGGCAGATCGGAGGAGGGCTTCATCCAGCCCTGAACGGAAGTCGAATACGCTCCGGTCCTTGAGCCGCGGTCAACGATCTCTACCTCGGACAGTATGAGGGAAAACCCGTCGTCCGACGGGGAGAGATTGCAGAGCGTCGCGTTCCCCGCCCTGAAGCAGCCGGCGAGCGCGACCGTGTCGCCGCAGGAGTTGTAGTTGAACTCGCTGTCGACGACCGTCGGGGTCCACTGCGAAAGCCGCGGGTTCATTTCGCCCATATGGCTCATCAGGATCGTGTTCTCCTCCCAGTCGGGGCAGAACATCTCGCAGAACGTAGTATCGGGAAACGCTTTGATGAGCGAGGCGACGAGTCCCGCGGTGAGGTTGTCGCCCTCTCCGGCGTATCCCTGCCCGCGCTCCATGACCTTACAGCACTCGACAAACGGCATTTTCGGGAGACCCGAGCCGTCCGTGTGAAGGAAATTCACGGTCACGCCGTCGAGCTTTTCCGCCGCCATCCATTTGCGCACCGCGAGTCCGGCTTTTGTCGCCTGTCTGTATTCTTCCTCTTTCTTTACGCGCACGTCGTAATTCTTCCTGTCGTACGCGATCTCGCCGTCGATCTCGGCGTCCGTCACGGCGGCGAGGTATTTTTCGGAGTCAGCCGCCGTCATCTTCAGAGTAACGGCTCCGATCTTTTTTTCGTACTCTTCTTCCGTTACGCGGAAGTCGCCCATTCCCTCGAACTCGCCGCCGACCATGCCGATACGGGCGGAGCGGAAGGTCTTCGCGGCGTACGCCGCGCGGATGCAGCCCTCGAGCTCGTCGAGAACGGGAGAGTTGTCGACGTGACCGACGCAGAGCTCGTAACCGATCCCTCTCCGCTTCAGGAGATTACACATATCCTGCACGCCGTGGATCCCGTGATTGTCCATTATCCGGTCTTCCGTCCCGGCGAATTTTATCAGCTCGAGATCCGGCGTCGTGTCGAAAACGATGATCGGCACGCCGAGGCTCTCCAGGGCGTCTATCGACTCGAGCGACGGCGAATAGGCGAGATGCTGCGTTATCACCGCGCATATCTCCGGGTCGCGTCTGAATTTCTCCGCGGCGCGGTCGAATTCGGGCTTGATGCGGCACACCTCGTCCGCCGGGACGACCTCAAATCCGCGTTCTTCGATCATTCCGATCAGCTTGTTCATATAGCGGACGACCGGTTCTCTCCACGCCGCGTTGCTGTCGTCATACAGCTTGATGTAAAAAGGCAGATACCCTACTTTGATCTTGTTCATGGCTTCTCCTCCCCGTATATCGAGCGCCTCGCGCCGTCAGTCAGCTTTTTCGCGTTCCCGTACATCATTGCGGAAACGTCTTCCGCGGAACAACCGAGAGCGCGGCACGCGCGCTTGAAGGCAAGCAGTTCCTCATAGACGAAGAACGTGATCCTTCCGGCGTCCTCCGCGCTCACCTCGCGAAGATGTCTGTCCTGCGACGGGTCGCCGTAGAGTCCCGGCGGAACGAGGTTGACGTACGTCCCGTTTTCCTCGATCCTGTGCGTCCTCATCCTGAGGATCGGCATATCCGTCCCGTACATCACGTGAGAGGGACCGGCGTTCCTTATCACCTCGGTGATCGCGTATTCGCAGCAGTTCGCCGAGAAATCGTACATAAGATCGGGGACGCGGTTGAGATAGTCCGAGAAGGCGTTCCCGACGTCCTCCTTCACGTAGGCGCGCCCGACGTGGGCGATTATCAGCCGGATATTCGGGAAAAGCGCCTTGATCTCGAGGATCTGTTCGAGGTTGACGGGGTCCTTCAGCCGACCGTTCCGCGGGATGTGGAGCATCACGATCGCGCCCATCTCATCCATCCGTTTGAGCTGTTCTTTCGGGAAAAAGTCGAAAATGCGGATCTCCGCCTCCGGTATGTACGCCGGGGCGAGATCGAGATACGATTTGATCCCCAGGAAGCCGCCCTTCCGTATCATCCGTTCTGTCTCGTCCGCGCTTTGCCGGGGGTGACTGTAATAAAGGGCCGGCCAGCCCGTCTTTTTCGACGCCTCCGCGACGTATTCGTTGTTCGCTCTCCCGCTCTCGACGCTGTGCACCTCGTTTGTAAACATCATCGCCGAGACTTCCTTGCCGGGGAACAGAAGACGGTACGTCTCCTCCAGGTCTTCGACGCTGTCGTCCTTCGCCACGAGAGAGGGCCACGTTACCGTCCTGGCGGCGAGATGCGGCGGCTTCGGCGTCGTCAGGGAGCCGAGCCAGACGTGAGTGTGGACGTCAAGTATCCTGTCCGGCAGAAAATCCCTCAATTCCTCTTCGTAGATCCGTCTGTCGTTTTCAGTTACCTCAAATAAAGCCATTTCAAACTCCGTAAATCAGATGTCGACTAAATTATACCACAAAAGAAACTTCCGGGCAAACGATTATCGGGATTTCATTGACAAATCGCATCTTTCGCTTATAATAAAATGTGAAAGGTCAAAAGGAGATCTCCTGAACGGCGGGTGGGATTCATGGAATATTTAATAGGACTCGATATAGGGACGTCGGCGGTCAAGGGCGCCCTGATGAGCGAAGACGGAAGGATAATCAGGGTCGCCGCTGAAGAATTCGGATACGTTTTCGAGGGCTCCTTCAAGCTCCTCTACCCCGAGGACTTCGTCCGCGCCTGTTCGGACGTCGTCCGCACGCTGTCAGCCTCCGCCGACGGCGGGATAGCCGCTCTCTGCTCGTGCTGCGCCTCGGGAAATCCCCTGTTTCTCGGCGAGAGCTCCGAGCCACTGACGCGCATCATCGGCTGGCAGTCGGAGATACCGTGGGACGACCTCAACAAAGTATACACGAAGGAAGAACAGAAGGAAATATACCGAGTCGTCGGGTGGGATTTTTTCGAGGGGATGCCCGCCGCGGATCTCGCGTGGATCTCGCTTCACAGACCCGATATACTCGAAAAGACGAAAATGCTCGTGATGAGCGCGGAATATCTGAACTTCCGGCTGACCGGAAAATGGGGCGTCTCCCGTTCGATGGGAACACCGTTTTATCTGATCGATCAGGAAAAGGGCGAGTATTATCCCCCGATGCTCGACAAATTCGGCCTTACCGCCGATATGCTTCCGCCGATTTACGAAAAGGGGACCGTGCTCGGCGCGGTCACGCCGGACGCCGCCGCAAAGCTCGGTCTTGACGCGGGGACGGCGGTCGTTCTCGGCAGCTTCGATCATCCGTCCGGCGCGCTCGGCGCGGGCGTCTTCGACGAGGGCGACCTGCTCCTCTCGTGCGGGACCTCGTGGGTCGAGCTGTTCCCCGTCGCCTCGCGCGAATTCGCTCTTTCGACCGGCGGGCTCGTCGACCGGTTTATGATCGACGGGACGCCCTGGTGCGTCATGGAATCGATCGCGTCTCTGTCCGACAGGATCGACGCGCTCCGCCGCCGCCTTTTCGGAAAGATATCGTACGAGGAGTTCGACGGGCTCGCCGCGGCGGGCGAGCCGGGCTGCCGCGGGCTGAAATTCGATTTCACGGAGGACGACCCCGGAAGAGCGAAGGGCTTCGGCAAGCCGGATATCGCACGTGCGATAATCGAGAGCTCGGCCCGTCTGTTGAGGGACAACCTCTCAAAGCATAGAGAGATCGGACTCCGCGCCGACAGGATCACCGCGATCGGCGGCATCACAAATTCCCGTATATCCGTCGATATCATCTCATCCGTTATGGAGCGGGAGATACGCGTCGTGAACGGCCGGTCCGCCGGCGCCGTCGGCTCCTGCCTGCTCGCGGGTATCGGCGTCGGGAAATTCCCGGGAGAAAAAGAAGCGTTTGAAAGAATGAGGGGACATCAGAGCATATGAAAAAAGAAGCGCTTGACGCGGCAAAAGCGGCGTTCGTCATCGAATCGGAATGTATAAGGGAGCTGGCGGAGCGCTTCGACGAGAGGGCGTATTCCGAGGCGGCGGAGCTGTTGAAGAACGCCCCGCGCATCGGAGCCGTCGGATGCGGTCACTCCGGCATCCTCTGTCAGCATTTCGCCCACCTTATGTGCTGTATCGAAAGGCCGGCGAAGTTCATCTCTCCGGCGGAGGCGGTACACGGCGGAACGGGTTTCCTTCAGGCGGGGGACGTCTGTCTCTTCGCGTCCCGCGGCGGAAAGACCGCGGAGCTGCTGCCGATCTCGGACATCTGCAGAAATAAAGGCGTGAATATCATCGCCGTCACGGACAACAGGGACTCCCCGCTCGCCGAGCGCGCCGACGTCGTGCTTTATCAGCACGTGAACCGCGAAACGGACAGATACAACTGCCAGGGGACGACGTCGTCGACGGCGCTCGCGGTGATCTTTCACGTCCTTCAGACGATCCTGATCGAAGAGACGGGTTATAAAAACGAACAGTTTGCTCTTATCCATCCCGGCGGTGCGGTTGGAGAAAGACTGAATAAAAAAACGGAGGAATGAAAAATGGAATTCAAAGTGTATCAGAAGGAACTTGAACTGCAGTCGCGCGGCTGGGTCCCCACGTTTCACGACGTGTCGAAGGAAGTGATCGAGATCGTCGCCGCCTCGGGAGTCAAGAACGGCACGGTGACGATCGCGTCGCATCACACCACCTGCTCGGTCATGATCCAGGAGTGCAGCCACGACGTGGACTCGTTCGACCTCGAATATCTGCAGCACGACCTGCTCGACATAATGAGAAGGATGATCCCGGATTTCGCGGACGAGGGACAGTACCGCCATCCCGGACCGATCCACCTGAAATTCGGCCGTCACGTGAACGAACCGGGCGATTTCACGAGCATGAACACGGACGGTCACCTGCGCTCGGTGTTTTTCGGCAGATCCGAAGTCATGACGATCAAGGACGGCGTCCTTGACGGCGGCGAATTCGCGCATATCTACTTCGTCGACTGGGATCACGTCAGAGCCCGTCACAGACAGCTCAACGTCACCGTAATGGGAACGACCGACGACGTCGGCGACAGAAAGTGGAACGGCGGTGAAACGATAAACACCCTCCGCAAATACACCGACGAGGAAAAGGCCGACGACGTTCACTACACTCTTCAGCAGAAGAGATAAAGACCGCTCCGGACGATCCGTTCGCCGGACTTCGGAAAAACCGAAGTCCGGTTTTTCTTTATCACGGAGACTCGGGACGGCGTCTTTCAGGCCCGCCCGCGCCCGTTGTCAGCGGGCTTTTCGCGCGACTTTTTATTGCAATATTTCCAAAATCATGGTATCATTGATATAATGAATAAACGGACGGAGGGCGAAAATGAAGCTCGATTTCAGAATTGATTTCGGATACCAGTATCTTTATTCGAGAAGGCACTATCACCCGCAGTATATCTGGGACGGTTCCCTGACCTGCGAGGGGGGGACGATCGAAAAAACGTTCCTTCTCGACTATCCCGTGATCTGGTTCGGACCCGGTCACACGGCGAAGGAGACGGAGCTTCCCGGACCGGCGTGGAACATACGCACCAAAAGAGGAGTCGCCGGCGTCCGGTTTGAGACGGAGGTCGAAGACGACGCCGTGTTCTCGCTCGAGACCGCGAGCTTCAGCGTGAAATTCTCCGCCGGAGACGTTGCGGAAAAAGGAAGACTCGACTTCCCCGTCGGTCCGAAATACCTCGGCTGTTCGGTGATCGTCACACGGGCGGGATATCTGTGGTTCAAGCCGTCCCCGTCGCAGTGGGAAACGACTCTCCGTCCCGGGGATCTCGGTCTTCCCGTACACAACTGGCACAGGATGGACCTCGCGTGGCTCGCGCCGGGCGGGAAGGTTTCGTTTACCGTAGACGTTCCCGAGCGGACTCACGACTATGAGGAAACGCTCTTTCACACGATCGCGATGCCGTCGACCGGATACGACCCCGAGAAGAACACGGTCGTCTCGTCGTATATCGACGCGTCGCTCGCCGCGGACGGGGAGACCGTCAAAAACTACCGCAAATACTACCGTCATCACGACTACTTCATGCAGATCCTCGAGGACGACTGGATCCGCGCCCCGCTCTCTCCGGGCAGGCACGAGATATCGATCACAAACCGGTCCGACCTCTCGCTGTGCTTCGACAGTATTTCGTGGAAGCAGTGCGGATATATGCACGGAGAGCTGTCTCTCCCCGAGTGGACGCTGAAGAACGAGGAATTCTTCGGCCGCGTCTTCGCGGCGCGCGAGGACGTGATAAAAGTGACGTATCCTGAGGGCGAAATAACCGTCGACTGCAAGCCCGGCTGGAACGAATTCAGATTCCGCGTCCGCGAGCCCGGTCCGGCGGTCTTCCGCGCGGGGAACGAGGCGACGGTCGACGTTATCGACGCCGAACCGGAGGCCGACCCCGTCCGCGTCGGATATGATATGACGACCGTACCGCACGACGACTGCGGTCTTATGGACTGGCTTGTCGACTACACGGCGAGAACGCGCCTCGGAAACTACATCCTTTTCCGCTCGTTCCTCGGGACGCCGGTCCCGGACGAGCTTCTCGTGCGCTGGGCGAAATTCTGCCGCGAGCACGGGACGTGGGTCGCGGCGTGCACCGACTTCATGAGCGGAGCCCTCATCAACGCCGCGGGCGATATGTTCAGCGACTGCGGACTTCACGAATTCCCCGGCAGCGTCTACGCCGCCGACCCGAAGGAGCCGTACGCCTCCGACGATATGGAGACCGCCGCGCGGCGGTATATGGCCCAGCTCAAAGAGCAGATCGACAAAACGCACACCGTCTCGAAATGCATGGCGTTCGGAGACGCGTCGGGCGGTATCAGGTACAGCTTCCTCGCGGGCGCCGATTTCGTGCGCGCCGAGACGATGGTCGGAAACACGGGAACGCTTCTCTCGCAGGCGCGTCCCGCCGCGGAGGCGCTCGGGACGGGGCGCTGGGGCGTCCATATAGCGATCCAGCACAATTTCCAGCCGTATCACGAAAACCACCTCGGACAGTATTTCCTGTCCCTCTTCCAGCCGTGGATGATGGGCGCGAACACGATCTATGAGGAGGACTCTCTCTTCGACCTCTACAAAGAGGAGCGGCAGTGCTGGGACGACGCGCTCACGAAGGGCAAGCGGGATATGACGCGGAAATTCTTCCGCTTCGTAAGCTCTCACCCGAGGCGCGGCGTCAACAAGAGAAAGATCGCGTTCCTCGAGGGACGCTGGGCGGCGCCGTTCAACGGGTTCATCTGCGACGTGGAACAGGATCCGCACTACTCCGTCTGGGGTCTGTTCGGAAACAACGCGCCGGAGTGGGGTCACGGCCAGCCCGAAAAATCGCGTCAGGTGCTCGACGTTCTGATGCCCGGCGCGTCGACTCATCCGCTCCGTCAGCGTTTTGACAAAAGAAGGATGTTCTTTGCCGGGACGCCCTACGGAGACTTCGACTGCGTTCCGGTCGAAGCGCCGCTCTCCTACCTCGGAAAATACGAGCTGATCGCAAATCTCGGATGGCATTCGGCAAATGCCGAAGATCAGGAGAAGCTCCTGTCCTTCGTCCGCGGCGGCGGCGTTCTTCTCACCGGCGTCCCGCAGTTCTCGCGCCACAAAAAGCGCGATTTCCTCAAGGACTTCAACGACCTCGATCTCATCGACGGAGGAGACCTTTCCGAGCTTTGCGGAATACGGGTCCTCGGGCGCGGGGTCGAGTACTCCGGTCAGTTCAACGCGAAAGACAAGGAGAAATTCCCCGATCCCGAGCTCTCGGAGCTTCCGAGCGACGACGTCACGGAAGACGGCCGCGCGTATCTCGCCAAGGTCGAGCTGACGGGCGCCGAAATCGTCGCGTGGGACGCGTTCAACGGCGAGCCGATGCTCGTGCGCCATCGCGTCGGAAAAGGCTTCGTCTACACGCTCACCCTCTGGGCGTACCCCGGTCACGAGCTCTTCTGCCGTTTCAGCGCGGCGGCGCTCGCGCGCCTCGCGGGCGAGACGCTCGACGACGTTTACGTCACGGATGAGACGGGAGAGGTGTTCTGGACGGTTTACGAGGACGGCGACGCCGATATCCTCATGCTCCTCAACACGGACTGGACGACAGCCGGCAACAAAAAGACCGTCTCGGTACACTTCGGCGGCAGGTCGTACGAGACCGCGGTGAAGGAACGCGAAGCGCTCATCATAACGCTGAAAAACGGCGAGGCGTCCGAAGAACGCGCGACGCTCGACTGAAGTAATCGATTTGGGAATGAGGACTGTTCTTGTGACCGGGGCGGCGGGAGGAATGGGATACGCCGTATGCCGTCGGCTCGCCGCGGACGGGTACGCCGTCTTCGGACTCGATCTGCGCCTGCCCGAGCGCGTCCCCGGATGCGAATTCATCCGCGTCGATCTGTGCGATCCCGGATCGGTCGACGAGGTCTTCGGCGTCCTGTCGGAGAGAGGGACAGCGCTCGACTGCATCTATCACGCAGCGGGAATATATGAGCTCGATTCCCTCCTCGAACTCGGAGAGGACGAATGGAGACGGGTGATCGACGTCAATCTCACGGCGGTCTGCCGTGTAAACCGGGTTTTCTTCCCTCTCCTTTCGCCGGGCGGCAGGATCGTAATAACGACGAGCGAGCTCGCTCCTCTTTATCCGCTTCCGTTTACCGGAGTGTACGCCGCCGTCAAGGCGGCTCTCGACCGGTACGCCGACGCGTTGAGGATGGAAACGCAGCTTCTCGGTCATCCGGTCGTCGTCGTCCGGCCCGGCGCGGTCGACACGGGGATGCTTCCCGTCTCAAAGCAAAAACTCGAACGGTTTTGTAAAGATACGTCTCTTTATTCCGTAAGCGCCGAAAAATTCCGCCGGATCGTCGAGCGGGTCGAGGCGCGCGCCGTACCGCCCGAGCGGATCGCGGACCTCGCGGCGAAAATCGTCGCCGCGCGCCGTCCGAAAGCGGTCTATTCAATAAACCGGAATCCCGGTCTTCTTTTTCTGAACGCTCTGCCGAAGCCGCTTGCGCGGGCTCTGGTACGGCGGCTGCTCCGATAGATACCTCAAAATAAAAAGCGGCGACCGGAAAACCGTTATCAGGGCTATCTCTACTCCCCCGCCGTATTTCTCGAATAACAAAAAACGCCGGAAATCCCGGCGTTTTTTTGTCGCCGCCCGTCCCGCTTCGCGGGCGGTATTTCATTTTCAGTCTATCTTCGACACCGCTTTTGCAAGCTGTTTCGCGTAAATATTCACGACCTTCGCGTTCGACGCGTAAGAAGACGCAAGCTGAGAGTTGTCGATGTTGAAGCCGTCTTCAAGCGCCTGAAGGAACGAGCCCATCGTGTAGAAATTGCCGCCCGAATAAAGGGGCACGAGATCGTAGACCTTCGTCTTGAAAATGATGTCGATCATATCGCGCGACTCCATATCGAACACCGACTGCGCCTTGAGGAGCTTGTCGTAGTACGCCGGCTTGACGTACTTGTCGCTGAGCGCCGCGATCGCCTCCGTTATGACGTCCGAAAAATCGACGCTCTGAACGGATCTCGGGATGTATACGGAAGCCTCCCATCCCATACGCGCGTATGAGCAGTAATCCTTCTGGCTGTCGGACTCCTTCGGGACGGGGAGGATACCGAACTGAACGTCGGCCTGGCGGAGATCAATGGCGTTCCCCGTATATCCGAACTTGAACAGGACTCTGTTGTCGACGAAGAGATCGGTAAGCGACTCGACGCCGTACTTATCTTCGACGGATTCGTTCTTGGTGTACTTGATCGCCGCGGTCTGCGTGTCGTCCGAGAGAACGGGGCAGAGCTTGTCGGCGAGATTCGACACGCCGATCGGAAGCGACTTTTCAACGTAGGGATTTCCGTCCTCGTCAAACTGTGTGATCCTCATCCCCGACGTCATGATATACGTAAATCCGAGCGGCTCGCTGTATCTCCACGTCCCGGTCCCCGATACGTTCTCCGGGATCACGGACGCGACCTCGAACATCTTGTCAAGCGTCCACTTCCCGTCGCGGACGCACTGATAGAGCGAAGCGTCGTCGATGCCGAACATCGAGGTGACCTTCTTGTTGAAGAGGACGCAGCTCGCGTCGCAGTAATTATGTCTCACAAGCGAACCGGTGAGGAAGAAAAGACGGTTGCCGATGGAATAAACGTCCCTCAGCGAGGGAAGCCACCACTCCCGGTCGAGATCGATATACTTGAGATTGTCGACCTGCCTGATTACGGCGGCGTTGAGGAGCGCCTGACCGGTCGTGCCGCACGATCCCTGAGCGAGATCGTAAGCGGTGCCGCCCGCCATGACCTCGTTTTTCACCTGATCGGCGGTGATATCGCCGTTTTCGGTGGTGACGTAATCGATGTCGATCCCGAACAGCTCCTCGATATCGCGCTGACGGTAATAGACCGCATCGCTCTCGGTGACTCCGGTCTCCTCTTCCTTCAGAGGCCTGTTCCACGAGTCTTCCTTGGCGATGAAGGTAAACGTCCACCCCTTAAAGTTCACGGAGGAGACGAGATCGTCGACGTATTCGTCGATCATCGCGTAATTTTCAGTCTCGAGTCCCTCCGATTCAGTCGCGGCGGTCCCGACCGTCCCGGAGGTGTTTTCCGTTCCCTCCGGCCTGTTCCCGCCGCCCGAGCACGAGGCGATAAGCGGGACCGTCAGCAGAAGAACGAATATGAGAGACAGTACCTTTTTCATAAAAAACCGACCTTTCTTCAAGTGATTTTATCCTGATCCGCGCAAAACGCGGAACGCATACCGTAGATCCGAAGGCGTCCGATCCTCACGGAGCCTCCGACGGTATAAAAAGCGATGCCGCGGCAATCCGCCGGACGCGAAAAAACCGCGCTGACAGACGATGCCCCGCCGTTCGCGAAGCACTCTAAAATGAAGGAGTCGAGAAGGACTCTCAGGGAAACTTCCCCGCTTTCGGGGAACTCCCCCTTCATACTGAACGATTCCTTGTATTTCCCGTCGCGGGACTGCGAAAGATCGGCGGTCAGCGTCCCCTCGCGGGGACGGTATCTCACGGCGATATATCCGCCGTCTTCACCGGCGGCGAGCCGGAAGCCGAACTCTTCGACGCCGCCGTCCGGCGCGAAAGTCCCCTCGATATCCGCGACCGACGCCGGAACGCAGTCGAGGATACCGCCGCCGTCCGGAAGGACGGTTTTTCCGTCGCAGGCAAACAAAACGCCGCCGCGAAGGGCCGAGAGTTCTTCGACGGGGTATGAAAGAAGGCAGTATCGCCCGTCTTTTTTTAAGAGCTTATGCTCCGTCGGCGCCGTCAGCGCGCCCGCCCACGTTCCGGTCGCGTCAAGACCCTTTTCGATCAGCCAGCTGACCGAAACGATCCTGCCGTCCGGCGCGTCGGAAAAGTGCTGGGAAGCGTAGAACGACCCCGTTTTCCCCGAAAACCAGCCGAAACGACCGAGAATTTCTCCGTCGCGGTCCCTGTTGAGGCATCCGCCGTTCAGCGTCAGATCCCCGGTCTCCGGGACGAAGGCGACCCTGCCGTCCCCGTCCTCGCAAAGATCGCCCACACGGTAAAACGAGCCGCCGTACGTCCGGACGTATTTTTTCTCCCGCGAGCCTTCGACTCCGATCTCAAACAGATCGGGACATTCTCCCGGCGTGTCGGAGCCGTTAAAAGTCCATTCCCAGAGATCGGTCGACGTGAAAAGCTCGCCCGTCGCGCAGACCATCACCCATTTCCCGATTTTTTCGACCCGGAGGATCTTCGGGTCGATATGGCCGGGGTACGCGCCGACGAAGCGGAGCGTCCGCTTCGCTTTGACCCACGTTTTTCCGCCGTCCGGAGTATGGGAAAGACCCGCCTTTACCCCGTCGTCCCCGTACATATAATAAACGAGAACGATCCGGGACCCGGGCGGAGTCTCCGCGCCGTACAGCCCCGCGTCGTTGCCGCGGTCGATAAAACCGGTCCCCGACCACATCGCGTATCCGTCCGAGTCGGGATAAAGCGCGGTCGGCAGCTCGCGGTACGACGCAAGGTCGCGCGACACCGCGTGCCCCCAGTGCTTTTTCCCGCCTGAGGCGGAATAGGGGAAAGACTGATAAAAAATGTGATATTCGCCCGTCGCGGGACAGTACGTCAGCCCGTTAGGATCGTTCATATAACCGTACGGGGGCGTATAGTGGAACCGCGGGCGGTTTCCCGCGGAGTAAAGCGTCCTCGGGTCCGGCGCGGGCCTCAGTATTTCAAGGAAGAACCGGGCAGGCTCTCCCTTTTTTCGGCAGATCTCGACCGGAACTTCCGTATATCCGAAGCCGTCTTTTTTCAGGCCGACCGTGAAGGGAGCGTTTTTCTCTTCCCCGCCGACCTTTATGACGGCGCCGTCCTCCGCGCCGAACGATACCGTGACCGAATCTCTTCCCGGCTCCGCGACGAACTGAACGTACGCGTCGCCGGGATCGTATTCCTTCACCGGCGACGCGCCGTTTACGTGAATGAAATCACTCACTTATTCTCTTCCCATCAGCTCGAAATGAATATCCGGAAATTCCGAATCGGGGCGCATCCTGTAATCGCCCGCCGACGGATTGACGAAGTAGGGATTCTCGTCGAGACCGTAGAACATATTTCCGTCGGTCGGAGTGTAAGGAAGGACGGTCTCGTCGAGCCCGATCTTTCCGTCGCGTCCCCCGGCCGAAAAGACGGCGTTGCCCGTGACGACGTTGGTCGGATTGAGGACGAACGCCGGGGAGTCGACGTCGGAGAGATCGACCGACAGATCGAAGACCTCGGGGTATTTCTCGCGGAAGGCCGCTTCCACATCGGGATAGCGATCAAAATTCTCGAAGAACCTCACCCACTGCTGATAGTATTTGTGATCCTTCAGCGATTCGACGTTTCCGCCCTCCTTCGCCTCGATGACTTCCGATCTGAGCCCCGGAGTAACCGAGACGCCCGATTTTATCATGATATTGTCTTTCACCGTGTTGTTTCTTCCGTCGTGGATGACCGTCTGTGAATTGTAGATCAGGTTGCCGTAAACGGTCGTTCCCGGCTCGATGTCGTCGATGTAGACGGTATACCAGAGCGTCGGATAAAAGACGTTGTAACGGATCACGTTGCCCCAGTCCTCAAGGCGGTTCCACGAATAGATTATTCCGCCGTCGGACGAGTTGAACATACACTTTTTGAAGGAGTTGTACTCGGCGACAAAATCGTGGCATCCGCCGTAGTCGATCGCGCCGCGTCCGATATTTTCAAATTCGTTGTGATGGACGATGGAATCCGAGCAGTAGAGAAGCTGAACGGCGCATCCGTCGTCCTTCGTCAGATGCGTGTGCGAGAAATAGTTGTTGTAGACCTCGGCGTTCCCTCTGCGGTCGAACATCTGCGATCCGAGACAGTCGCCGACGATATGGATCGGACGGCAGGCGAAGATGGAGAAGTAAGAATCGGATATCTTACAGTCGAGATCGCGTCCCTTCGCGCATCCGTCGATGTCGATCCCGTAATCGCCCGCGCACTTGGTGATCGTGCAGCGGTCGATCGTGATGCCGTGGCTCATTCTGCCCTTTATCATCGCTTCCTTGAAGGCGGTGAAGGTGAGGCCGCGGAACGTGATATAGTCGGTTTTCCTCATATCGACGGCGACGCCGCTCATCGGGAAGCAGTACGAGCCGGACGGCTCGAAGACGTAAAGCGTCTTCGTCGACGGATCGACGAAGAACTCGCCCGCCGCGTCGAGCTCCTCCGATATGTTGACGACGGCGACCTGGCTGAATTCCCTCATATCTATATCGCCGTACCGAAGCGATCCCATCCTCGCCTTTTCCGGGTGCGGAATCACGAAATCAAGGCCGTCATCCGCGACGGTGTAACCGTCCGTTTCAAGCAGATCCTTATACCAGCCCGTCGTGAGGAAACCGAACAGATAAAGACCCTCGACGGTGTGATATTTTTCGACCCTCTTCTTCATCAGGGAATTGATGACCCTGATGGTCGTGGGGCTCGAAACGTATGCCGCGCCGGCGAGAAGCTGGTCCGATCCGTCCGAGTATTTGTTCGGATAACGCGCGACCGTCATCGAGCCCTCGTCGCCGAACATAACGTCCGTGACCTTGTAATCCGGGAATTTCGCCGACATATCGGCTTTCTTTATCCTGTCGGCGAACCGGTCGGAGAACATCGCCCTTTCGGATTCGCTGATATCGGTGAATTCGCTCTCGTCGAAGATCGCGCCGCCGGAGAAGACGACTTCGCCGTCGCCGTACGCGCAGTAAACGACCGGCGCTTCCTTCGTGCCGCTGTCCTCCGCGGTCAGCGTAACGGCGGGGGCGCCGTAATCGCCCGCGAAGAACGCCACGACGACGGAGGAATCCTTCGACGCTTTCTTCTCGCGGACGAGCTCCGCCGCGTGAGCGAACGTCGCGATCGGCTGATCCTTCGTGCCGGGGTTGGAGTCGTTTCCCGTCGTGCTGACGTAAACGTCGGCGTCCTCGACGAGAGGGTATTCCTTCTCCGTATAGCGGCTTATGAGGACGGGTTCCTCATATTTTATCGTGCATTTTTCGTCGAAACGCTTCAGGATCGTGGCGAGCTGTTCGCGCGTCGCCGGGGAGCCCGGCTCGATCGTCGTCTTCGTCACGCCCGCGATAAGTCCCGCGGCGACCGCCCAGCCGACGGTCTCCCGCGCCCAGTCGCTCACCTTCCCGCGATCGGAGAACGCCGAAAGATCGTCGCGGTCGCCGACGTAAATGCGCTTCATGTCGCAGTAGCGGTAAAGCATCGTCGCGAGCTGTTCGCGCGTGATCTCTCCGTCCGGGTCGAACCGATCGGCGCTGACGCCGAGAACGACGCCGTTATCCTTCGCCCAGATGACGGGGACGGCGTACCACTCGTTTTCCGGGACGTCCTTGAAATCGGAGCGGTAAGCCGTCTCGGGCGAGCCGTTCATACGCCACAGGACGGTGACGACCATTCCTCTCGTAGTCGTCCCCTCGGGATCGAATTTCTTGCCGCCGACGCCCTTGAGATAGCCCCTGTCGACGGCGTATTTCACGTACTGGAAGCTCCAGCGGTCCGTCGGGACGTCGGAAAACGGAGATTCGGCGGCGAAGACCGGCACACAGAGCGCGCCGAGGAGCATAACGGCCGACAGAACGAACGAAAGCAGTTTTTTCATTTTTGAGTGTCCTCTCGATTTCAGTTCTCTCTGAAATTTTACCATATCCCGCAGTCGAAGTCAACCGCGGCGGCGACTTGATTTTTTTACAAATAATTCATCACCTCGTTTTCGGCGCGTGATAATATAAAACTGCAATCCCCCGAACAAACAGGAGAACAAAATGAAAAAAAGGATCATTTCCGCCATCCTCGCGGCGGCGCTTTTCACGGCGGCGCTCTTCGCCTCCGTTCCGGTCTTCGGAGAAGAGACGTCCTTTTCCGACGTCAGCCCGGACGCGTGGTACGCCCCGTACGTGACGGCGGTCTTTGAAAAAGGAATAATGCGCGGCAAGGGCGCGGGCAGGTTTGACCCCGAGGGGAGCGTGACGCGCGCAGAGTTCGTCACCGTCCTCTCGCGGTTGTCCGGCGAGGAAGCGACCGGGTCGTCCGCCCCGTTTTCCGACGTGCCGCGCGGCGCGTGGTTCGTCCCGTACGTCGCGTGGGCGGCGGAGCGCTCGCTCGTCTCCGGCTATCCCGACGGCACGTTCCGCCCGGACGCGGAGATCGAGAGGTGCGAGATGGCGGCGCTTCTCTCACGCTTTATCGCGAAAATGGGATATCCCCTCATACCCGATCCCGACGCCGTGAAGTCGTTCTCCGACGTCAAGGGGAGCGAGTGGTACGCCGGAGAGCTTGAATCGCTCCGCGTTTCCGGCCTCCTGACAGGCGACGCCGGCGGCAATTTCGCGCCCTCCGCGACGGCGACGAGAGCCGAGGCGGCGACCCTCTTCACGAGATTTGCCGCAATGATCGACGAGGGGAAGGAGTACGCGCGCGAGCTTCCCGTGATCCGTCTCAACACCGAGACGGGACGCGACGTCGAATCAAAAGAAGAATATATCCTGACCTCCTTTTCGCTGACCGCTCCCGACGGGAGGAACATCGAACGGGAAGAAGTCAATATCCGCGGGCGCGGCAACACGGCGTGGCGCGTCGACAAAAAGAGCTACAAGCTGAAATTCCCCTCAAAGATCTGTCTCACCGAGGGGAGCGAATGCACGACGAAGGCGAAGGACTGGACGCTCATCGCGTGCCACTTCGACCGCTCGCTGATACGCAATCACGTCGGGTACAAAATGGCGCGCGCGGTCGGCGGTATCGAGTGGACGCCTTATTCCGAAATGGTTGAGCTCTACCTCAACGGCGAGTACCGCGGGATCTATATGCTCGCGGAGCAGGTGGAGGCGAAGAAAGGGAGGGTCCCGGTCAGCGACGGCGAGGAGGAAAACATCGGTTTTCTCCTCGAGATCGACTTCTGGAGCTCGGGACAGTATTACGTCGACTATTTCAAGTCGATGGGTCACAAATACACGATAAAGACCGATTTTTTGAACGAGGATCAGGTCGTCGCGATGAAGTGCCACCTCGAGACGGTCTATAACGTGATTTGCGAGGGCGACCGCGAAAAGATCGAGGCGTGCGTCGATCTGCCGTCAGCCGTCGATATGTATCTCCTGAACGAGGTCTACCGCGAGACGGACGTCGGCACGGGAAGCGTCTATATGTACTTCAAGGAGCCCCACGGAAAACTGTTCTTCGGCCCGGTCTGGGATCTCGACGGATCGTTCGGGAACAACGCGGCGCAGACGTCGACCAAAGGGATGTTCGCGGGACACAAGATCAGCGCGTCTGGCGTTTACTCCGGCGACTCGAATATGTGGTACGCCGCGCTTATGACGAACGACTGGTTCCGTCAGATGGCGAAGGAGCGCTGGGCGGAAATACGCGGCGTCCTTCTCGATGTCCTCGAGCGGGAGCTGAAGCCGGTCTACGCGAATATTTCGGTATATGAGAAAAACTTCGAAAAATGGCCGATCCTTCACACGGACGTCGGCGGCGGAGCGCCGCCCAAGGTGCTGAAGCTCAATTCGTGCTATGAAAACGTCCGTTACGTCGAGGACTGGGCGCGGGAGAGGATCGCGTGGCTCGATTCGCTTTACGGGCGCGACGACTTCGTCGAAAATTACCCCGCCGACCGCTCGAAGATCGGCACGGCGCCCGCCGGACCGACGGTCCTCTCCGACGATCACACGAAATGGACCGTCCCCGACTGGTACGAGCGCGACAAGATCGTCCAGATGTATCTTGACAGGATCTACGATCTCCCCGAGGAATATCTCGAGGACACAAGGATCTTCGTGACGCTCGGCGCGAGAGTCACGATGACGCCGGAAAACATATCGAAGGTCGTCCTCGGAGAGTACCTCGGGATCGACACGGGGAGATATCAGATGTTTTTCGACGAGGACGAGCTCGAAGGGGTCAGGAACTCGTACGGAGGGCTCGGAAGCGGCCAGAAGATGATCGGAGTCCTCAGCGTCGGGATACGCGACGTCGTGACCGGCGAGGAATCGACGTGCGAGAGAGTCATCTTCACGTTTATGAAGGATCTGAAGCTGAACGGCAAATTCGGAGTGTAAAAGGGGTTGTTGCAATTAGATGCAGAATCGTCGTTCTTTGCCCCGTGAGGCGTACTGGCGTACGTCGAGGGGCAAAAACGGCGATAGAAAAAGCACATAAAATGGAAAAATCCGTAGGATTTTCACCTCAAAAAGATG
>JAFSWB010000034.1 GCA_017444735.1 Clostridia bacterium
AGAGCTCTTTTTTTTCAAAAGAATCTTAGGAGTCGTATATCTTTTCTTACCTTGATACACTTCGTCTTGTTGTTCAATTTTCAATGAGCGACGCTTCTCGCCCTCTCAGGCGGTCAGCTTTTCTATATTACCACACCTCTATTCCCGTGTCAACACTTTTTTTCAAAAAAAACCAAAAAATTTTCGAAAGGCGAAGCGGACGGCGAAAAGTCCCCGACGACCGGCGAAATCGGGCGCTATATTATGGATATTGTCAGTTGACAAATCTTTCATTTTCCATTAGAATTATCATAACAGTAAAATAAAAAGGACGGTATGACCAATGGCCTACGACGCATCATCAAAAATCGCTTACGAGGGGCTGACGTTCGACGACGTTCTCCTCATCCCGGCAAAAAGCGACGTGCTCCCCGGAGAGGTCTCGCTGAAAACCAGGCTTACGAAAAAGATCGAGCTCAACATTCCGATCATGAGCGCCGCCATGGACACCGTTACCGAATGCGAGCTTGCGATCGCCATGGCGCGCGAGGGCGGAGTCGGAACGATCCATAAAAATATGTCGATCGAACAGCAGACCGATCAGGTCGAGCGCGTCAAGAGAAGTGAAAACGGCGTCATAACCGATCCTTTCTTCCTCTCTCCCGACAATTACGTCTATGAGGCGGACGAGCTGATGGGCAAATACAAGATCTCCGGCGTGCCGATCTGCGACGGGAACGGAAGACTCGTCGGGATCATCACGAACAGAGACCTTCGTTTTATGACCGACTTCAACGTCAGGATCGACACCGTTATGACGAAGGAGGGGCTGGTCACGGCGCCCGTCGGGACGACTCTCGATCAGGCGAAGGTGATCCTTCAGAAGCACAAGATCGAAAAGCTCCCCATCGTCGACAAGGATTTCAAGCTCCGCGGTCTCATTACGATCAAAGACATCGAAAAAGCGGACAGATATCCGAATTCCGCAAAGGACGCTCAGGGCCGTCTTCTCTGCGGGGCGGCGATCGGAGTCACGAAAGACGTCGCGGAACGCGCCGGTTCCCTTCTCTCCGCGGGAGCCGATTACCTCGTTCTCGACTCTGCGCACGGTCATTCGAAGAACATAATCAACTGCGTATATAAGATAAAGAGCGAATTCCCGGACTGCCAGCTTATCGCGGGCAACATAGCGACCCCGGAGGCCGCCCGCGACCTGATCTCCGCGGGCGCGGACGCGATCAAGGTCGGTATCGGTCCCGGTTCCATCTGTACGACACGCGTCGTTGCGGGTATCGGCATCCCGCAGATCACCGCGGTTATGAACGCTTACAGCGTCGCAGCCGAGGCGGGTATACCCGTTATCGCCGACGGCGGTATCAAATACAGCGGCGATATCCCGAAAGCGATCGCCGCCGGCGCCGACGTCATTATGATCGGTTCCCTTCTCGCCGGATGCGAGGAGAGCCCGGGAGAAACGGAGCTCTATCAAGGCAGGAGATTCAAGGTCTACCGCGGTATGGGCTCGATGGCGGCGATGGAAAAGGGCTCGAAGGACAGATACTTCCAGGAAAACAGCAAAAAGCTCGTTCCCGAGGGGGTCGAAGGACGCGTCCCGTTCAAGGGACCGCTCTCGGACACGATATTCCAGCTTATCGGCGGTCTGCGCTCCGGTATGGGATACTGCGGAGCCGCTACGATCGAAGATCTCAAGCGCGACGCCCGCTTTGTCAGGATCACGGGCGCGGGGCTTCGCGAGTCGCATCCCCACGATATCACGATCACAAAAGAAGCGCCGAACTATTCGACATCCGCGACCTGAATCCCGCGTTATCGAACAAAAAATCCGGTCCCCCCGTGAAGAGGGACCGGATTTTTATTCGGTTGACTTTACATCATGCCGGTTTTGCTTCTGTAGAGGAACGTGACGACTTGTCCGCGGGTGCAGGTGTCTTCGGGCGAAAAGGTATTCGAGCTTGTCCCGAGAGTGATCGCGCGTCCGACAGCCCAAAGGACCGCTCTTCTGAAATAGTCGTCCTGTTTCACGTCTTTGAAGGGGTTCGTCGTGCTCGACGGCTCGGGTTCTCCCGCGGCGCGCCACAGGAACGTGACGATCTGCGCTCTCGTGCAGGTGTCGTCCGGAGAGAACGTCGTCTTGCTCGTCCCGGCGGTTATGCCGTTTTCAACAGCCCACATAACCGCTTTGTAGTAATAGTCGCTCTCTCCGACGTCAACGAACGGATTCTTTTCTCCTTTCGGCTCGGGCTCGCCCGCCGATCTCCACAGGAACGTGACGACCTGACCTCTCGTACACCCGTCGTCGGGCGAGAACGTCGTTTTGCTCGTTCCCGCGGTGATCCCGCTTCTGACCGCCCATCTGACCGGTTCGGCGTAAAACGCGTCGGAAGGGACGTCTTTGAACCCGATGGCGGGACCCGACGATCCGCTCGTGTTATAGTGGAATTCGCCTTCTTTGGAGAAAACGTTGAAATATCCCTCGACAGGGAGCTCTTCAATCAGAAAATCAAGAGACTGCGCGTCGACGCCGTCGGCTTTTTCCTTTCCGATAAGCACCCCTTCGACGCCGGGAATGGCCTCAACTCTGTAAGCGGTCGGGAAGGAATCGCCTTTTTCCTCGTCATAGATCCACGCCACGGCGTAGGAGTTTTCCCCGTCGGTGAAAAGCGTGCTGTCGGAATAGCAGCGGTTGAAAACCTTGAACTCCCGCCAGTCAAGATCGCCCTCGCCGTTCTTGTTGAGGGTGAATCCGGATTTTATGAGCGAGTCGTTCTTGAAATCGACTTCAAAGGGGTAGCCGGATTGGAACTCCGCCGCAAACGATTTGTCGAAAATATACGCTCCGACAGAATCGATCCATAAGAATTTATAGCCGGTATATCCCTTCGTTCCGTCCGCCCAGGTGGTCGGACGAACGGCGTAGATGCCGTCCGGGTCGGAGGCGCGGGTCACGAGCGCGTAGCTTTCATCTGAAATCGAATCGGCAAAATACACGTCGTATGAAATGTAACGGGATTCGACCATCTGTTCAGCCTCAAGCACGAGCGGCTTTTCGGGAGCGGTCCCGTATCTGACGATCCCATCGGTTCCGGAGACTCCGAACGCGCCGATCACATTCGAAGGAGAATACATATCGACCTTCACGTCAGGTCCGAAAGCGACGAACGCGTTCTCGGCTCCCTCGGGTATAAGCTGGACGGAGGGGAACTGATACATGAGCTCGTTGACGGTCAGCTTGCCGTCCCCGACAAAGGTGACGGAGTTTCCCCAATCGTCTCCCCAGAGTGTCAAGCCCGCAAGCGAACATTCGCCGACGACGCGGATCTTGAAATCGTCGCCCATCATATTCCCTTCAAGCATAAAATCGTGAGCGTCGAGATTGTTGAGCGTCAGCGTGTTCGTCGCTCTGTCGTACGAGGCTCCGGCCATCTCGTTTTTTACCGCGTTGTCTGAAAAAACCGAGTAATACGTTCCTTCGCCCTCATCATCGTACGCCGGATAACCTTTGGGGTCAAGTTTATAAAAATGGAGAAAAGCGAGATAATTCGTTTCTTCTCCATAAGTCCAGCTTGAGACCGACGGACCGTTTCCTGCCGTGACGGTCAGAGTCGAAAGAGCCGTGACAGTCAGCACGGCGAGGATCAGTGACAAAACTCTTTTCATTTGCGCGACCTCCTTATGTTATATGTTAATTATACTACTTTGACGGGGATCGGTCAACCTTGCGGCCGCCCGCCGCTTTTCCGAACGCGGTCTCCGTCATCGTTATCATAAGGATAAAGAAAATCAGGAGATAATACGGCATGATCCAGAGGCCGACCGACGCGGAGATGAATCCGAAGACGGCGGGAGCGAGCATCGACCCGACGTAGGCGAAAGCCATCTGCATCCCGATTATCGCCTGCGACGCCGTCTTTCCGAAGTTCGACGGGGTCGAATGAATGATCGACGGGTAGATCGGCGCGAAGCCGAACCCGATCACCACGAAGCCGGCGAGAGAGAAGATCTCGGGAAGACGCGGGATCGCTATTATGACAATGCCCGCCATAACGACCGCCGTTCCCGCTCGGATCATATTCCTGTCCCCGACCTTTTCGGAGAAAAATCCCGCGATAAACCGGCCGACGGTGAGTCCTATGAAAACGAGAGACGCAAAAGCCGCGGCTCGTTCCTCGGTCACGCCGCGCGTCTCATGGAGATACGTCGCCGACCAGAGCATACACGTCCACTCGGCGGCGCAGTAGCCGAAAAAGCCGAGAAGGACGGCGGGGACGCCGGGAAGTCTGATCGCGGAGGCTATCCCGATCGATCTTCCTCCCTCAGAGGAGGGTCCGTCAAGGTCTTTATTGATCCGCCAGAGGGGGATGGCGGCGAGAAGAACGACCGCGATGCCGATCTGTATCAGCGAAACGATGAAATAACCGTTCCGCCACGTCGAATTCGCGAGCGCGAAGCTCATGATATACGGCGAGATTATGGCGCCCACTCCCCAAAAGCAGTGAAGCCAGCTCATATGGCGCGAGTTGTAGTGAACGGCGACGTAATTGTTGAGCGCGGCGTCGATCGAGCCGGCGGCGAGACCGTACGGGACGCCGAGGACGCATAGAAGAGCGAAACTGTTCACCCGTGAAAATCCGAAAAGCGCCGCGGACGATATTATCACGCTGAAAAGCGTAACGTATTTTGCTCCGAATTTGCGTGTCAGCCGTTCGGACAGCAGACTTGAAACTATTGTGGAGCCCGATATTATCATTGACACGATCCCCGCCGCGGAAAGCGGCGCGCCGAGAGCCGTGTGCATCGAAGGCCATCCGGCTCCGAGAAGCGAATCGGGGAGACCGAGGCTGATGAAAGCGAGGTAAATGACGGCGAGAAGAAGTGAATACATCTTTTTTCCTTTTTACGAGGAACTCCGCGGACCGAGTCCGCGGAGTTCCGGTATTTCAGTTCAGATTCTGACGGTCCAGTCCATATCGTCGGGCTTTTTGCCCCACTGGATACCGGTCAGAGCGTCGTAAAGTCTGTGAGAGATCGGTCCGATCTCCATATTGTTGATGATCATCTTGTTGCCGTTGTCGTAAAGCTCGCCGACGGGAGAGATGACGGCGGCGGTGCCGGTCCCGAACGCCTCGTCGAGCTTGCCGTCGGCGTGCGCCTTTATAACCTCGTCGATCGAAACGTGGCGCTCCTCAACGGGGACGCCCCATTTTTTGAGAAGGCAGATGCAGGAGTCGCGGGTAACGCCCGGAAGAATGTTGCCGTCCTCGAGCGAGGGAGTGACAACGACTCCGTCGATGACAAAGAACACGTTCATCGCGCCGACTTCATCGATATACTTTCTGTGGATGCCGTCGAGCCAGAGAACCTGAGCGTAGCCGAGATCCTCGGCCTTCTTCTGGCCGATCAGCGAAGCGGCGTAATTTCCGCCCGCCTTCGCGCGTCCGGTGCCGCCCTTGACGCAGCGGACGTAATCTCTCTCTACGCAGATCTTGACCGGATTGATGCCGGCGGCGTAATAGGAGCCGACCGGGCAGAGGATGATTATGAATTTGTATGTATGAGACGGATGGACGCCGAGCGACTCGTCCGTCGCGATGATGAACGGACGGATGTAAAGAGACGTCCCCTCGGAGTGCGGGACCCAATCCCTGTCGACGTCGACGACAGCCTTGATCGCCTGAAGCGAATCCTCGGAGGGGATCCTCGGAACGCAGAGACGGTCGCACGTCGCGTTCATTCTCTCGATGTTCTTCATCGGGCGGAAAAGCTGGATCCCGCCGTCGGCGCGGCGATACGCCTTCATGCCCTCAAAAAGCTCCTGCGCGTAATGAAAAACCATCGCCGAGGGCTCGAGGGAGACGGGTCCGTAGGGTACGATCCGCGCGTCGTGCCATCCTTTTTCGACGGAATAATCCATCACAAACATATGGTCGGTAAAATGCTTGCCGAAGCCGAGTTTATCCTCCGCGGGTTTTTCCTTCGGCGCCGCGGTCCTTTCGATCCTGATATTGAGCATTTTCTCAATTCCTTTCCTTTAGGCGAAACCGTCTTTTCATATATTTTACCACTCTCAAAACGGCGTTTCAATATGATTTTACAAGAAAAACGGAGAAGATGACCGCCGGCCGACGCTTTTTTATGTATAAATGTGAATAAACGGGCAAATATTTAAGATGTAACTCAACAGAAAGGTTTTTACGAAAATGAAAAAAAGAACAATCGCCGCGTCGCTTCTTCTCCTTGCGACGATCATCTTGTCAGCCGACGCGTTCGCGTCGGGATCGTTCAAGCTGTCCCCCGCGCTCGACGTCATCAGTCAGAAGTCGGGAATGACAAAAACGGGACTTCTGTTCTGCGACGTCAGATTCACGAAAGAGGATTTCAAAGCGGCGCTCGGAACGGAACCGGCGTCTGTCACGTTCACTTCCCTGCCGCCCGCGACGGACGGCGCGCTTTATCTCTCTTCGACTCCCGTCTCCGTCAATCAGACGATCACGGCGGCGAATCTCGATCTGCTCAGATTTGTCCCGACCGCAGACGTGAGAGAGACGGCGTTCCGATTCACGACGGGCGGGGCGTATTCGCTCGCGTGCGTGATAAAGCTGACGGGAGGCGTAAACCGTTCGCCCGTCGCCGGGAGCGGAGCGTCCGCGCCTGTCTCCGTAGTCACGACGCAGCGCGACGTCACCTGCTTCGGAACGCTGACGGGCTCGGACCCGGACGGCGATCCGATCTCATACGTCGTCACGAAGTACCCGGAGCACGGGCTTCTGAAAATAATCGACGCGTCGACGGGCGAATTCAGCTACACGCCGTTCGCAGGGACCGGGGGCGCCGATACGGTCCGTTACCGCGTATTTGACGATTACGGAAACTACTCGGACGAGGCGAGCGTCACCATCCGGGTCGGAAAGCGCGTTTCGGACGTCGAGCTCGCCGATATGACCGGGCACTGGGGAGAAAACGCCGCGATAACCGCCGTTTACGAAAAAGCGATGACGACGAGGAGAAAGGGAGGCGCGCTGCTCTTTGAGCCGGAAGCCGTCATGACGAGAGAGGATTTTCTCGTCACGTGTATGAAATCGCTCGGAGCGGGTCCGCTCTCTCCGACCAAGACCGACTTTTACGACGACGCCGCGATCTCCGACGAAGCGAGCGGATACGTAGCCGCCGCGGCGAGAATCGGAATAATCAGCGGAGAATCGCTCGGCGGGATAACGGTCTTCCGTCCCAAGGACGCGATCACGAGAGCGGAAGCCGCGGTCATTCTGAACAGGATAATCGGAGACAGGAGAGAGTCGTCTCTGCCCTCCGCTTCCGATCGCGGCTCCGTTCCCGTATGGGCTGAAAAAGACGTCTCGATCATGCTCGACGCGGGGATCATGAACCGATCCGACGGCCTGATCGATCCCGGCGGCGGGATCACTCGCGCGGAGGCGGCTCAGATGGTCTACAACATCAAAAACCTGTATCTTTCGTGAATATCGCCGGGCGACGGCGGGAAAAATAGAATCGGGCAAGGAAAAGGAACGCATCAGGGTGACTGCCTTCACCCGCAAAGAAAGGAATTGAAAATGGACAACTACGAACAAAACAGGAAAGAGAACAAGAAAGAAAACAAAAACGGGAACCAGAAGTCGAACAAGAACCAGACCGACCGGATGAAAAACGAACAGAAGAACAACCGCGACGGAAAGATGAACGAATCCGACAAAAGGGACTGACTTGAAAGAAAAGCGGCGCGCCGGGAAGGCGCGCCGTTTTTTCGTTATTTCTTACGTGATTCCCACTCGCGGCGGACGCGGTCGTAGACTTCGTCCGGCACGTCCGGCGTTCCGCCCTTCGCCGTGGGGAGAAGCGCCGCTCCCGCGACGGCGGGATCGGTGCAGGCGACGTCGTCGCGCCACTTGTCGCGGACGGCGGGGTCCCTGAGATCCGGGATTTCCATCGGAATACCGCCCGCGAGGATCGAACGGAACGCGAAAAGACCGGGCAGAAACATATCGAGCGCCTCATATACGTCGATCACGTCTCCCGTGTCGCGCCCGAGGATCTTTTCGGCGAAATAGTACATCGAATAAAAGTCGGAGCCGCCGTGACCGAACGTCTGTGCCTCTGCGGTGTTCTCGTCCTTCGGCTCCCACGACACCGCGGGACGGTCGGCGTATTCGCCCTCAAACTCGTCGTTTTTAAGGTAGATCCTGTCGACGTCTCCGGCGGCGGCGTCTTCCCTGGCGGACTCCATACGTCCCTTTGAACCGTAAACGGTGTACCAGATCGAATTCTCGTAAAGCTCTCCGTGGATGCTCTTTACGATCGCGCCGCTCTCGAGAGTGACGATCTCCATGCCGAGACCGGCGCCTCTTCTTCCGACGCCGAGAGGCCGCTCGTTGATCGTGCTCTCAAAGCCAGTGACCGATACCGGTCTCTCCCCTGTGATGTGAATGATCGGCCCGAGAGAATGGGTCACGTAGTACGTCGAATAAAGGCGATTGCGCCAATGATCGGGGTCGCCGTACGTTATGTCGGGCCAGATGGGAGCGCAGTTGTGGACGTATTCGCCCTCGCCGTACTCGAATTTACCGATCTTTCCCTCTCTGTACAGCTTTCTCATCTCGCGCGGCGCCGCCATATAGCAGTAATTCTCGCCGTAGGCGTAGATCTTTCCCGTCCTCTCGACGCATTCGATCAGTTCGACCGCCTCTTTCATCGTCTGAACGGGGAGCACCTCCGAGAAAACGTGAAGTCCCCTCTCCATACACCGGATCGCAAACGGAGCGTGCTCCGTCGCGTAGTTGGCGAGGACGACGGCGTCCATGTCATGCTTGATAAAATCCTCGAAATCGTCATAGAACGCGACCGACTCGTCGTTTATAGTGCGCTTCGCGTTTTCGAGCGACCCGGGATATTTGTCGCAAACGGCGACAAGCCGCGCGTTGTTCGCCATCCTGCAGTAGTCGATCATTGTGGAGCCGCGATACGCTCCCATGACTCCGATCCTTACTTTTTCCATCTTTTGCCTCCTTGCGCAATAGTACGACTATTATTTTACACTATCGGAGGCGAAAGATAAATAGGAAAATCAAAGAATTATGCAAATCAGTCCGTGACTTCCCTCATTTATCACTTTTGAGAGCGTCTGACCGAACTTTTCCCTGGCGTCGTCGGGAAGATTATCGAGCTTGGCGTGAAGGCCCTCGTTCACGAGCTCGTATATGGATTTCCCGAACAGGTTGGTGTCCCATATCCCACGCGGGTCGTCCTCGAATTCGTCAAGCAGGAACCTGACGAGTTCCTCCGACTGCTGTTCCGTTCCGACGATCGGGTTAAGCTCCGTCTCGATGCCCGCGCGGATCAGATGGATCGAAGGCGCGGCGGCGCGCAGCTTGAGGCCGTATCCGCCCGCCTGCTTGACGATCTGCGGCTCGTCGAGAGTCAGGTCGTCCTGATCGGGCATCACGATGCCGTAACCCTTTTCAGTTACCTCGTCGATAGCCGCGGCGAATTTATCATATTCCCGTTTGACGCCCGACAGGGTGCGGAGAGCGGTAAAGAGGTCCGCCTCGCTCGACACCCCAACGCCGGTCACCTCCTCGATGATCTCGTAGAAGAGCGTGTCGGGAAGGTCGACCGAGACGCGGCATTTCCCCTCTCCCATATCTACCCGCTCGACTTTTGCCGACGCTTTCGCGTCCTTTTCCGACGACGCCTCGGTGCGGACGCCGATCGCGTCGGAAAGGCGCGACGCGAAATCCGCCGCCTCTCCCGCGCGGATCCCGTCCGCCGCGCACTCGCTTATGCTCTCCGAGAACGCCTTTTTCAGCCAATGAGTCCCGTCGAGAGCGCCGGTCCATTCGGGAAACGTCAGTTCGATTTCCCGGAGGGGGAATTCAGACAGGATCAGCTTCATGATCTCTCCGACGTCGTCCTCGTTGAGATCGACGCAGCTCACGAGCGCCGTCGGCGCCGAATATTTCTCCTCGAGAGACAGGGCGAGCTCCTCCGCTCTTTTCGAATCGGGCTCGGCGGAATTGAGCACGACGGCGAACGGCTTTCCGCACTCCCTCAGTTCGCGTACCGCCTTTTCCTCGGCGGCGACGAACGCCTCCCGCGGCAGTTCTCCGAAGGAGCCGTCAGAGGTCACGAGGACGGCGACCGTAGAATGATCCCTTATCACCCTTTCGGTCCCCTCCTCCGCCGCTTTTTCAAACGGAAGAGGCTCGTCGGACCACGGGGTCAGCACCATTCTCGTCTCCCCGTCTTCCGTGTCGCCCATTACTCCCGGTATCAGGAAGCCGACGCAGTCGATCATCTTGACGCGGAGCTCCGCTCCGTCGCCGAGAGTCAGCGTCACCGCCTCGTCGGGAACGAATTTGGGCTCGGTCGTCATTACGGTCTTCCCCGCCGCGCTCTGCGGAGTCTCGTCCGTCGCGCGCTTTCTCTCGCTTTCATCGGCGATATTCGGAATGACCGCGCTCTCCATAAACTTTTTGATGAAGGTCGATTTTCCCGATCTGACCGGTCCGACCACGCCGACGTAGATGTCGCCTCCGGTCCTTTCTCCGATATCCTTATATATCTCCATTCCCACGCCTCTCATAACCTCTTCTCCCTTCCGTTCCCGCGGACCGCCACGGCGCCGCAATATCTTTGTATTATGGATATGAAAGGACGCGGCCCGTTATGACTTCGGTAGCAGAGAAACAGCCCCCGCATAATATGTTAAAGAGGATCCGGCGTAAAGGCGGCCGGACTCCCCGAAAAAACAAACCCCATAATCGGAACCCGCCGCGCCGTGCGGCGGATTGGAGAACAATATGGCAGATAACAGAATGTCAAATTCATCCTGCGAGCGCGGGAGAGATCGGGACACGGTCTGCATCGACACCTACCGGGTCCTCGACTCGTGCCGCGACAAGGACTGTTTTGAGGACGTCAGGGTTTACCTGACCTGCTACGGTCAGGAGATAATCGACAGGACGACAGCACACCGGACGAAGGACGCCCACGTCCTGTGGTCCTACATCGATATCGACAGCGTCCCCTTCAACAGAGGTTTCTATCAGCTCACGATAAGGATCTATATCAAAATCCTTTGCGAGGCTTGTCTCGGTCCCGGAAACGTGAGGGACTTCGACGGGATCGCGGTCGTTGAAAAGAAAGTCGTACTCTTCGGAAGCGAGGGCAACGTAAGCGTTTTCAAGAGCGAATACCAGAACAACGGCTTCTGCTGCGCCGGAGAAAACTGCGGCTCGGTCAAGTCGAACAATCTTCCGATCGCCGTTCTCGAGACGGTCGATCCCATAATCCTCGGTTCCAAGATCGTGGAGCCGACGCGTCCGTGTCCGTGCTGCTGCAGTATAAACGAAGTGCCGGATAACGTATGCTCCGCGGTCAGCGGCGATCTCGCGGACGGAGTGGACAGCAACAAGCTGCTCGTCTCTCTCGGGCTGTTCTCGGTCGTCAGGATCGAACGCCCGGCTCAGTACCTCATAAGCGCCTCCGAATACTCCGTTCCCGCGAAGGAATGCGTCAGCCCCGTCGACGACGATCCGTGCAGTCTCTTCAGGAAGATGGAATTCCCGGTCAGAGAATTTTCCGTTCCGTCGAAGCTGCCCGCCTGCGTCTCGCCGGGATACGACGATATGAAAAAATGCGGATGTGACAAATAAGCGCTCACGTAAGAAATCCCCCGGAAAAGGGGGATTTCTTACGATATAAGATCTTCTCGCATTTTGCTGAATATCTTTTTTTCTTCCCTCGATATCTTCACCTGCGACAGTCCGAGGGCGTCCGCGGTCTGCTGCTGGGAATAATCCTTGAAATATCGGAGAAAGACGATTTTCCGCCACAGAGGAGGCAGTTTTCCTATCGCCTCGCGAAGCGCGATCCGGTCGACCGTTCTCTCAAGGCGGTCGTCGCGCTGCGGGATCACGTTTTCGAGCGTCAGTTCGTCGTCCGACACGGGCTCCGACAACGACCGGACGGGGGACGCCGCCTCGAGAGCGACCGCCGCGTCCTCCGGCGTCATTCCGCACGCCGCGGCGAGCTCGTCAAGGCGCGGCTCCCTCATATTTTCGCCGACGAAGCGCTCCCTCTCCTTCAGGAGGCGGGCTCCGTCCCTTTTTTTCGTTCTCGAAACCTTGATGATACCGTCGTCCCTCAGAAATTTTCTGATCTCGCCTGTAATGAGCGGGACGGCGTACGTCGAGAACGCCGTCCCGAGCGAAAGATCGAAGCTCCTGATCGCTTTCAGCATCCCTATCGAACCGATCTGCACGAGATCTTCCTGCTCGACTCCGCGCCCCCTGAACCCGGCGGCGATCCCCGTGACGAGCCCGTAATTCATCCTTATCAGTTTTTCCGCCGCTTCCTCGTCGCCGTTTTTGTATTCCCGGAGCAGGCGCGTGTTTTCCGCGTGCCTGTCGGCGAGTTTTACTTCCATACACGCCTCCCGATCTCTCTCCGTTCGCTACGTTCGGAGAGATATGTATTTTTCAGCGCGTGACCGGAAGCGCGGATAGCTTTTTCTTCATCACGACGCGCGTTCCGCGCCCCGGCTTCGACTTTACGGCGAGCGTGTCCATAAAATTTTCGATGAGCGTAAAGCCCATTCCGCTTCTCTCGCCGTCGGGATCGGTAGTAAAGAGGGGCTGCATCGCGACCTCGACGTCTTCGATGCCCCTTCCCTTGTCCTTTACCTCTATCCTCACCGATCTGTCGTCGAAAAGTCTCACTCCGATCGTGATCTGCCCTATCACGTTGCGGTATCCGTGGACCGTGCTGTTCGTCACCGCCTCGGAAACGGCGCATTTAATGTCGGAGAGCTCGTCGAACGTCGGATTGAGCTGTGCGACGAACGCCGACACGATAGCCCTCGCCGCCGATTCATTTACTGAAAACGAAGGGAGCGACACTCTCATGCTGTTGATGCAGTTTTTCTTTTTCATACCGCTTTTTCCCCTCTTTCGTCACGGTATTTCCCGCATACGATACGGACTATCCTGTCCATACCCGCGAGATCGAGAATCTTTTTCGTTCCGTCGCTCGGGTTGCTGACCGCGAACGACATTCCCATCTCGGAGGCCTTTGAGAACCTCCCGAGGATCAATCCGATGCCGGACGAATCCATAAAACTGACGCGGGAGAGATCGAGAACGAGACCGCGCGGCCTCTCCGTCATTACCTCCTCGTCGATCTTCGCGCGGATACGGCGCGCTCCGTGATGGTCGACCTCGCCCGTTATCGCCGCGGTCAGAACGTCCCCGGACGTTCTGAATATCACTTTACATTCCTCTTTCATCCACGTCCTCCTGATTTTTCCGTTTTGCGGAGCTTGTCAGTATTATATTCCCCGCCGCCCCGTGAAAGCCGTCGCGTTTTGTCGCCCCCGACCCGATTTCCCGTCCCGATTTTCCGACGTTTTCCGCCCCGCGCCGCGCCTTTGCGCCGCGGCGCGGCAAAAAAAGCGAAATAAACTTGACTTTTTGTTTTTTTTGGTATAAAATGGTGCACAAGTTGAAAATTGACTCGCCGGCATATATGCCCACAGCCGAATCATCGGGGCGGGTCTTTTTTATTTTTTCCTTATTCACTTGACGGTCGGTCCGTATTGTGGTTTAATATATCTGACGTTATAAGGCGCGCTCCTCCCGAATAGTATCAAGTGATACCATCACGAGGAGGTGCCGCCGTGTCAGCCCCGAAAAAGACCGTTTTGCTTTCTTCGTTTTTCTTTGTCTCGTCAGCGCTCATCTTCTGGTTCCTGACCGGGATGAGAGCTCCCTCCGGGCGATTTGTCGCGACAGCGCGCGACTGTGGGTTCGCGTCGTTCTCCGGTTTGCTCAGGACGGCCGCGGGAAGCGCGGCGTCCGTAACGGCGGAAGCGCTCGCCGTCTTTTTCTCGGGCTTCACCGTCTTTCCCGTCGCGGTCCCGTGCGCCGTTCTGCTTTTTCGCGGAGCGTGTTTCGGCGCATCCCTGCGGGCGTTTTCGGGAGGGGCGCTCTCGTTTTCGGAAGAGACGCTCGTTTTCGGGATAAGCCAGCCCGCCGCGGTCTTCTCTCTATACGCGATATCATCTTTGTCGCTTATCTTTTTCTCTTATTTTTCCGTCCTGTATTCCGAGAGGATGAGGGGAAAAGAAAAGGCGACGCCGGCGCTCGGATACGCCGCGGTCTCCGCCGTTTTCTTCGGCGGTCTCGTCATCCTTGATCTGCTCCGCTTTGCGGCGGTAAGATAAAAAGAACGGAGTGATGTTTTTGTCACAGGAAAACAAGGAAAAGAAGTTCAACCTGTTCAATTTCTTTAACAGAAGGAAGGACCCCGTCGGAGTCGACCCGAACGAGCCGGATATAACCGAGAATCCGAACTTCGTCAACTTCTTCAAGCTGTTCGCCCGAAAATTCAACAGTATCACGCTCATCAATCTTATGACCGTGGTCGTAAACTTTCCCGTTTTCTTCTTTCTGATCGGAATAAGCGGTATCTTTTCCGGCCACACGACCTCGCCCGCGTACGGTCTCTTTCCGAATCTGTCCGTGATCGTGTCGAACAAGCTGTCCCCCGCGTCGGCGGCTCTTTACGGGACGTTCGCCCTCCAGCGGGAGGTCACCGTGCTTTCGACGGCTGACTACGTCTTTTTCCTGCTCTCTCTCCTGATTGTGTTTACGCTCGGGATATCGGCGGTAGGGGCGACTTATCTTCACCGGAACATGGTCCGCGGTCAACCGATCTTTCTCCTCTCCGATTACGTCGGCGCGGTAAAGCGCAACCTGAAGCAGACGCTTATCTTCGGCGTTATCGACTTTCTGATAATCGGAGTCCTCGTTTACGACGTCGCGTTTTTCAGAGTCAACTCGATGTCGGGCGTGACGACGGGAATAATCCTCGCGGCGATCGTCTTCATCATTCTGCTGTACTTCCTCGTCAGGACCTATATATATACGATGATCGTCACGTTCGATATGCCGATCCGGAAAATGTTCAAAAACGCGCTGATCCTCTCCGTCGTCGGATTCAAGAGGAATCTCGCGTATCTTCTCGGCGCGGCGCTCATCCTCCTTTTCAACTACGCTCTTCTCGTCGTTTACTTTCCTCTGGGTAT
The DNA here is from genome assembly GCA_017444735.1 of Clostridia bacterium. GTDB lineage: Bacteria > Bacillota > Clostridia > Oscillospirales > CAG-272 > RUG11130. Next base: position 15,098 of record JAFSWB010000034.1, read on the forward strand.
CATCCTGCCGTTCATGATAATACCCTCCGCAATCACCTTCCTCGGCGAGTACTGCATTTTCCCCAACGTAATGAAATACATGGTAAAAGAAGAAGAATGAAAAAAGCGGGGCGACCCGCTTTTTTTATTCTCCGATAAGCTCCGACACCGTGACGAAAACGTACCCCTCGGCGAGCATCTTCGGGATAAACCGGCGAAGCGCCTCGGCGGTATTCGAGCCGCCCGATATGAAATCGTGGCAAAGGATGACGTCGCCGTCCCCGGCGGAAAGCGCGGCTTTCTCGATCTCGCCGGCGGAACGGTGTCTCCAGTCCTCCGTGTCGACGGACCACAGAACGACGGTGTACCCGAGCTCGGCGGCGATCCTTTTCGCCGTCGCTCCGAGCTTGCCCTCGGGCGGTCTGAAAAGGCGCGGCCGGTACTCGATCGCCTCAAACACCGCGTCCTCGGTCGCGGTGATCTCTTTTTTTATTTTCCCGGACGAGCCCGTCTTCACGTTGCGGTGAGAAAACGTGTGATTGCCGATCTCGTGGCCCTCCCTGACCTCCCGCTCGACTATCAGAGGATACTTTTCCGCGTTTTCGCCGACGACGAAGAACGTCGCTTTCACTCCGTATTCCGAGAGAACGTCGAGGATCTCCTCCGTGAGGCGCGGATGAGGTCCGTCGTCAAACGTCAGCGCGATCTTGCCCGGCGCGTCGTCCGCCTTTGAGAAGACGCGCCCGTATTCCTCACCGCGGACAGCGAACGAGACAAGGACGAGCGCCAGAACGGAAGCGAGGACCGCTTCAGCCCTTCTCATCCGTCCCGATCTCCTCGAGTTTTCCGAAGCGGTATCCCATGGCGCGCCACTCCTTTATGAGATCTCCGAGGATCTCGGCGTTCGTTTTCGAGGTCGGATGAAGGAGGATTATCTCGCCGGGGTGAGTCCCGCGGAGGATTTTTTCCTCGGCTTTCACGGGATCGGGCTGATTGTCGTTGTCCCAGTCCGCGTATGCGAAGCTCCAGAGAACGGTCCGGTAGCCGAGTTCGTTTGCCGAACAGAGATTTTCCTCCGACATCCTCCCCTCGGGCGGACGGTAAAATTTCGCGGGGCGTTTTCCGGTCGCCTCAAATACCGCGTCGTCGAGCGCGGAAAGCTCGGCGGAAAAGGACTCCGTGTCGCGGAAAGCCGTCATATCCTTGTGGGTCGCGGTGTGGTTGCAGACCGTGTGTCCCTCGTCGAACATACGCGCGAGCAGTTCCGGCTCTCTGTCCGCGATATTCCTGAGAACGAAAAAGGCGCCCGGAACGTTTTCTTTTTTCAGAACGTCGAGAATTTTTGAGACGTTCCCGTTTTCGTATCCGGCGTCAAACGTAAGATAGATCACGCGGTCGCCTTTTTGAAACGCCTCGGCGTCGATGAAGACGCCCCCGTTTTCCGATAAATACGTCATCTCCGGCGGACAGACGGGAACGCCGTCGGAGCCGCGTTTGACGTACCACGAATCGGCCGCGGACACGCCGAGAGATAATATGATAAGAAGCGGCAGGACAGCCGCCGAAATTTTTGTCATTTTCATTTTCTTCTCTCCTTCGCTCTTTTTTCGTCGTTATTCTGCACCGCAGAGTGCGCCGTAACCGGTGAAATATATGGTCAGATTTCCCGTATTTCCGAATGAAGTCAAGTATATATGAAAAACCGTTGAAAAACGCGGGCGGTTAGTATATAATACAAATATTAAAAATATAATTGAGGCAAAAAATGGACGATCTCAAAAAGAGGGCGCTCGCAGCGCACGAAAAGTGGCGGGGGAAAATAAGGATAGAGCCGGTCGCGAGGGCGACGACTCCCGAAGAGCTTTCGCTCGCCTACACTCCCGGCGTCGCCGAGCCGTGCCTTGCGATACGCGACGATCCCTCTCTGTCATATAAGCTGACAAGAAGATGGAACACGGTCGCCGTTATAACCGACGGGACCGCGATCCTCGGCCTCGGAGATATCGGAGGCGTCGCCGGAATGCCGGTAATGGAAGGAAAATGCCTTCTTTTCAAGGAATTCGCCGACATCGACGCCGTGCCGCTCTGCGTCGGTACGCGCGACACGGACGAATTCGTCTCGACGGTCGCGAATATCGCCGACAGCTTCGGCGGGATAAACCTCGAGGACATCTCGGCGCCGAGGTGCTTTGAAATCGAGAGAAAGCTGAAAGCGGCGTGCTCGGTCCCCGTTTTTCACGACGACCAGCACGGGACCGCGATCATCGTCGGCGCGGCGCTTATAAACGCCTTCCGCCTCACCGGACGGCGTCTGTCCGATTCCGTCGTCGTCATCAACGGCGCGGGAGCCGCCGGATGCTCGATAGGCCGTCACCTGATGGATCTCGGCGCGAAAAACGTCGTTTTCGTCGATAAATCGGGAGCGATCGTCCGTGGAGAAGCGTACGAAAGCCCCGAGCACGCCGCGCTCTCACTGATTTCTAATCCCGAAGAGAGGCGCGGTACGCTCGCCGAAGTGATAAAGGGAGCGGACGCCGTGATCGGAGTCTCACGCCCGGGGCTGTTCACGGAGGATATGATAAGGTCCATGGCGAAGGACCCCGTCGTTTTCGCTCTCGCAAATCCGACGCCGGAAATAATGCCGGACAGGGCGGTCGCCGCGGGCGCCGCCGTCGTCGGAACGGGAAGAAGCGATTTCAAAAATCAGATCAACAACGTCCTCGCCTTCCCCGGGATCTTTCGCGGCGTTCTCGACGCCGGCGCGACGGACGTGAACGCCGAAATGAAAAAGGCCGCGACCTCCGCGCTCGTCTCTCTCGTTTCCGACGACGAGCTCTCCCCCGATTACGTTATCCCGTCGGCGTTCGACAGACGAGTCGTCAAGCGCGTCGCGGAAGCGGTCGCGGAGGCGGCGAGGAGGACCGGAGCCGTCAGGGACGCGATCCGTTGAACGTTAAAATATCTTTATTTATATATTATTAAGTTGCCTTTGACGCAATTATATGGTATAATGTAATTTAAGTTATGTGTTTCCGTGACCGTCCCCTCTCGCGGGGACTTCACAGATCAAATATTCCACCCCGGAGGTGATCGGTTTGCCTGAGGAAATCATCAAAACGATCAAGGAAGCGGAGAAAAACGCCGACAAAAGATACGCGGAGGCGGAAGCCGCCGCGGAGGCGGAGATCCGCGAAGCCGCGATAAGCGCCGACAAGAAGATCAAAGAGGCGGAGGCGGAAGCCGAAGCGGCCGTCGCCGCGGCGAGGGCAAAGGGCGCGGCGCGCGCGGACGAGATCAGAAAAAAGTATGAGGAAGCCGCCCGTCAAACCGCCGGAGAGCTCGCCGAGGCGGCAAAGGAAAAGAAAAACGAGGCGGTCGCCGTCGTCGTTCAGGAGTTGATTGGCAAATGGCAATAACGAAAATGAAGCGCTTCCGGATCCTGACGCTGAAGGACGAGGCGAAGAGTCTCGTCGCATCGCTTCAGTCGCTCCGGTGCGCCGACATTGAAAAAGCCGAGGCGTCGGAGGACGAGGCGGGATTCGAAAGCTACGACGTATCCGAAGACGAAAGCGCCGTCAAGACGAGGATCTCCGAAACAGCTGCCGCGCTCGACTTTCTCGCCCTTTTCAGAAAAAAGAGCCGCGGGCTCTTCTCCCCTCTTCCCGAGGTGAGCGAAAAGGACGCGTCCCTCCCGCCGCCGGGCGAGGGGGAGTTCGCGACAGTCAGACACGTTCTCGATCTGAGAGACGAGAGAACGAGGCTCATCGCGGACAAAACCGCCGTTCAGAACGAGATATCGTCTCTTTTGCCGTGGGAAGGACTCGCCGAGCCGATCCCGAGGATCGAAACGGAGTCCACCGTCTCCGTCGTCGGCTCCCTCCCGGCGAAAGCGCAGCCCGCGAAGATCGAACGGCTCCTCGACGGTCTTCCCGCCGTTATCGAGACGGTCCGGACCGAGCAAACGGTCCGCTGCGTTATGCTGACCGCTCACCGCGACAGCTTCGACGAGGCTCTCGCCGCGCTGTCAAGGGCGGGGTTCTCCCCGGCGGGATGTGAAGCGGATGAAAAAGACGGATTCGCCGCCGGAAAAATCGCGCGGCTGAGAAACGATCTTTCCGAAATGGTAAAACGGATCGAAGAAATCGACGAGGAAGCTGAGAAGCTCTCCGAACGGACCGAAAAGCTCGAGCTTCATCACGACGTTCTGTCAAGCGAGGCGGAGCGGTTGAAGGCGGCGTCGAAATTCGAGGTTACCGAAAAGTGCGCGATCCTGTCCGGGTGGGTCCCGGAGCCGGCGCTTCCGTCGGTGACCCGCCTCCTCGACGAAAGAGGAGACGCTTACGAATTTACCGATCCCGCGGGGGACGACGACGTGCCGATCCTCCTCTCGAACGACCGCTTTTCGAGAAGCTACGAGCCTGTCATCGAGCTTTACTCGCTTCCCAGATACGGATCGTTCGATCCGACGCTGATAATGAGCTTCTTCTACACGGTCATCTTCGGCCTCATGCTCGCCGACGTCGGATACGGCGTTCTCATCACTCTCGGCTGTATCCTCGGGATCAAGCTGATGAAGCCGAAAAAATCGACGCGCAATATGCTCTCGATGTTCGCCAAGTGCGGTATCAGCTGTATCGTTTGCGGTATCCTCTTCGGAGGGTATTTCGGCGACGCCCCGTCGGTTATCATGGACCGCTGGTTCGCAAAGCCGCTCGGCGAGCTCGCCGTATGGTTCAACCCGCTGACGAATTTCACGACGTTTTTGACCGTATCGCTCGTGATCGGCGCCGTTCACCTCGTCACGGGCCTCGCGATCAAATTCTACGTCCTGTGGCGGCAGGGGAAGAAGCTCGACGCGCTATTCGACGCGGGAGCGTGGATCCTGCTCTTCGTCGGCGCGGGAGCGTTCCTGTTCTTCCGTCCGGTCGGTATCGCTCTCGTCGCGGTCGCTCTTCTGACCCTTATTGCGACGGGCGGCAGACACAACAAGAACCCGATAATGAAGATCTTCGGAGGTTTTGCGAGTCTCTACGACATAGTCGGATACCTTTCCGATCTTCTCTCTTATTCGAGGATCCTTGCGCTCGGCCTCGCTTCGATGGTCATTGCGAGCGTCTTCAACATCCTCGGCACGATGCCGGGCCCGTCGGTCGTCGGCGTCGTCTTCTTCATCGTTATTTTCCTGATCGGCCATCTGCTCAATATGGCGATCAACCTTCTCGGAACGTTCGTCCACACGTCGCGTTTGCAGTACATCGAATTTTTCGGGAAATTCTATGAGGACGGAGGACGTCCCTTCGAGCCCCTGACGCCAAGTTCAAAATACGTTGTCTTCAAATGACGTTTATATTACGGAGGTAAAAAATGGAAATCAAATCATTCGGTGAACTGCTCGGCTGGATCTTCTCCGGTCAGAACCTCGCAATCCTCGGAGCCGCGCTCGCGGCGGCGCTTGCCGGTATCGGAAGCGCGAAAGGCGTCGGGATCGTCGGCGAGGCGTCCTCGGCGATGCTTCAGGAAGACCCCTCGAAGTTCGGCAAGGCGCTCCTTCTTCAGGCGCTTCCGGGCACGCAGGGCATCTACGGCCTCGTTACCGCGTTTCTCATCATCAACAAGATCGGCCTTCTCGGCGGTCAGCCCGTCCACCTCACGATCGCTCAGGGAATGTATTTCCTCATGGCTTCCCTTCCGATCGCCCTCGTCGGTTATTTCTCCGGCATAGCGCAGGGCAAGGTCGCCGCCACGGGTATATCGCTCGTGTCGAAGAGACCCGCCGAATCGATCAAGGCGGTCACATCCGCCGCGCTCGTCGAGACGTACGCGATCTTCGCGCTTCTCGTCTCGCTTCTCCCCATCATTTTCTTCAAGGCCTGAACGACAACTCAAAAAGGTGTGTAAATGAACAACCTTAATCTGATTCTCGATAAGATCGACGCCGAGTGTTCCTCGCGTATCGACGCCCTCAACAGGGATAAGGACGCGAAGATCGACGAGATCGCAAAAGCCGCGGACGACAGGGTCGGCGACATATTCCGCCGCGCCGAGGGCACGGCGATCCGTGAATACGAGTCCGCCGTCTCACGCGCCGAGTCGTCGGGAAAGCTCGCCGCGCGCGAGATCGTTCTCGGCGCAAAATCGGCCGTTCTCGAACAGGTGTACGCGGACGCCGAGAAATTCATCCGTTCCCTTCCCGACGACGAGTACGTTCTCGTTCTGTCCCGTCTTCTCGCGGGCGCGGTGATCGAAAGGCAGGAGGCCGTCGCCGCCCTCGTCGAAAAATACGGTGAGGAGGAATACGGCGCGGAGGCGAAGGTTCCTTTTGACGCCGCGTTCTCCCCCGAGGACGCCGAAAAGTTCGGGAAAGAAGCGATTACGAAGGCCGAGCAGTATATCGCAAACCGCGATCTGATCGTTCCGAGGATCCGCCTTGCGAAATCTCCCGTCGATATTACCGGCGGCGTCGTCGTCAAATACGGCGATTCCGAGACGAACTGCTCGATCTCGGCGATGATCGCCTCCGTCAAGGACAAGACCGACGCCCGAATCGCGCGCGTTCTTTTCCCGTAAGGAGATACTATGAAAACCATCAAAGAAACCGAATACGTCTACGCGTCCACGCGAGTGAAGGCGGCCGACGGAAAAGGGACGTCAAAGGAAAGGATCGCCTCCTTCGCGGAGGCCGCCTACCGTGACGCTCTGACCGCCGCGATCATCGATTCCGGCCTCGTTCCGGATGAGGCGCGCGGCGCGGTCGACAGTCCCGCCGACGCCGCCGACGCCGCGCTTCGCGGGGCGGCGGATCTGCTTGTCTCGAGCGTTCCCGACCCGGACGTTTACGATTTTCTGTTCTACAAGTATGATTGCTGCAACATCAAGACGGCGCTGAAAGAGAGCATAACGTCGGAGCACGATCCGTCGCGGTATTTCACGTGCGGGACCGTTCCCGCCGACGTCGTGATCTCTGCCGTCTCTTCCCGCGATTATTCGCTTCTCCCGCCGTCGATGGGAAAGAGAGCGGAGGAGGCGCGTAACACGTACGAGACGACCGCGGAAGCGAGGTGCATCGACCTGCTTCTCGACGTCGGGTGCTTTGAGGACGCCTCACGCTCGGCGGAGGAATCGGGCGTTCCCTTTTTCAGGGAATACGTCTCACTTCTCGCCGACGCGGCGAACTACTCCGCGTTTTTGAGGATCTCGTCGTCAGGCGCGTCTCCCGAGGCGGTGAGCACGCTCGTCAAAAGAGCCGTCGTTCCGGGAGGATCGGCGCCCGCCGAGGTGTTCGGATCCGCGGCAGAAGCGGAAACGCACGCAGAGCGGATCGACGCGCTCCTTATGAAGACGGACCGCGTCGCGTACCGTGATATCATCACGTCGTCCGACGATCCGGGAGCCGTCTCGGAGGCGTTCGACCGTCTCATCTGCGAGCTCGTCAGGACGCTCGACTTCAAGGCTTTCGGTCCCGAGATCCCCGCCGCGTTCTTTATCAAAAGAGAGGCGGAGGTCAGGGCCGTCAGGATCGCCGCGTCGATGATCGGGGCGGGCAAGAGCGCCGACGAGATCAAAAAACGTGTGGGATTGGAGTATTGATATGGCAAAAACAGCCGTCGTTGGACGGAGTGACAAGATCCTCTGCTTTCTCGCGTCGGGCTTCCGCATCTACGACGCGGGCGACGCCGAGGAAGCAAAAGAGGCCGTGAAGCGAGCGCGGGCCGACGGGTGCGACGTGATCTTCGTCTCGCCCGAAGTCGGCGAAGCGATCGAGTGGGCCGACAAAAAATACGGCGAGGCGGTGACGCCCGCCGTGATACCTCTTCCGCTCCCGTCCGGCGAGGACGCGATGAAGAGACTGACGTCGTTCGTGGAGCGCGCCGTCGGCGCGGATATCCTCGCGAACGACTGACGATATCAGGAAAGGATAATATCGGTATGACTGAAGGAAAAATCATCAAAATATCGGGTCCTCTCGTCGTCGCTGAGGGCATGCGCGAAGCCAATATGTTTGACGTCGTGCGCGTCGGTGAGAAGAAACTCATCGGCGAGATAATCGAGATGCGCTCCGACAAGGCGTCGATCCAGGTTTACGAGGAGACCGCGGGACTCGGAAGAGGCGACGTCGTCGTCTCCGCCATGGAGCCGCTCTCCGTCGAGCTCGGACCGGGCCTGATCGGCAACATCTACGACGGTATCCAGCGTCCTCTCGAGGAGATGGTGCGCCTTACCGGTCCCAATATCACGAAGGGCGTCGATATCCCGCCGCTCAACCGTGAGAAGAAATGGGAATTCGTCGCGACCGCGAAGATCGGAGACGAAGTCACGGGCGGCGATATCGTCGGATACGTCGATGAATCGGAAGTCATCCGTCACAAAATAATGGTCCCGCCGGGGACGTCGGGCAGGATCGAGTACCTTCTCTCGGGAAGCTACTCCGTCACCGACAAAATCGGCGAGATCGCGTCTTCCGACGGCGGGAAGAAAGAACTGACGCTCATGCAGAAGTGGCCCGTCAGACGCGCCCGTCCGTACAAGGAAAAGCTCTCTCCCGAGATCCCGATGATAACGGGGCAGCGCGTTATCGACGCGCTCTTCCCCATCGCCATGGGCGGCACGGCGTGTGTTCCCGGTCCTTTCGGCTCGGGAAAGACCGTCGTTCAGCACCAGCTCGCCAAGTGGAGCAACGTGGACCTCGTCGTCTACATCGGCTGCGGCGAGCGCGGCAACGAGATGACCGACGTTCTGCGCGAGTTCCCCGAGATCAAGGACCCGCGCACCGGCAAGTCGCTCATGCAGAGGACCGTCCTTATCGCGAACACGTCGGATATGCCCGTCGCGGCGCGCGAGGCGTCGATATATACCGGCATCACCATAGCCGAGTACTTCAGAGACATGGGTCTGTCAGTCGCCGTCATCGCGGACTCGACCTCCCGCTGGGCGGAGGCGCTTCGCGAGATGAGCGGCCGTCTCGAGGAAATGCCCGGAGACGAGGGATATCCCGCATATCTGACTTCCCGTCTCGCGGGGTTCTATGAAAGAGCGGGACAGGTCAAGTGTATCGGGTCCGACGGAAGGTGGGGCTCGCTCACCGCGATCGGAGCCGTCTCTCCGCAGGGCGGAGACATCTCCGAGCCCGTGTCGCAGGCGACGCTCCGTATCGTCAAGGTCTTCTGGGGTCTTGACTCGGCGCTCGCATACAGCCGCCACTTCCCCGCCATCAACTGGCTCAACTCATATTCGCTCTACAAGGACAAGCTCGAGGGTTGGTACGACGAAAACGTGTCGAAAAAGTGGTCGGAGGACACCGCTGAATTGTTAAGGATCCTTCAGAAGGAATCCGAGCTCGAAGAGATCGTCAAGCTCGTCGGCGTCGACGCCCTTTCGGGCGACGACCGGCTCACGCTTGAGGTCGCCCGTTCGATCAGAGAGGACTACCTCCAGCAGGACGCCTTCAACATCGAGGACTCGTTCACGTCGCTTCCGAAGCAGTTCGGCATCGTCGACCTCATCCTCTTCTTCCGCGACCGAGCGAAGGAAGCGATGGACACCGGCGCCGATATCCAGCGCATCTCCGAGCTCCCCGTCAGGGAAAAGATCGGCCGCGCGAAGACGGTAAACGACGCCGAATACAAGGAGACCTACTCCGCGATCAAGAAAGAGATCGTCGACAGTCTTTCGGAAATAACGCCGAGATAAGAAAGGAAGTTATCCCAAATGATCCGTGAATACAGAACGATTGAAGAGATAGCCGGTCCTCTTATGCTCGTGCGCAAGGTGGACGGCGTCAAATACGACGAGCTCGGCGAGATCGAGCTCGAATCAGGCGAGGTCAGAAGATGCCGCGTCCTCGAGGTCGACGGATCGAACGTGCTCGTCCAGCTTTTCGAGGCGTCCGCGGGCCTGAACCTCGCTCACTCCAAGGTGAGATTCACCGGCCACGGAGTCGAGCTCCCCGTCTCTGACGATATGCTCGGCCGCGTTTTCTCCGGTATGGGAAAGCCGATCGACGGCGGACCGAAGCTGATCCCGACCGCTTCTCTCGATATCAACGGCACGCCGATCAATCCGGCGGCGAGAGATTACCCGAACGAATTCATCCAGACCGGCGTGTCGACGATCGACGGTCTCAACACCCTCGTCAGAGGGCAGAAGCTCCCGATCTTTTCGGGCTCCGGTCTCCCTCACGCAAACCTCGCGGCGCAGATCGCCCGTCAGGCGACCGTGCGCTCCGACGGAGGCGAAAAATCGGAATTCGCGGTCGTTTTCGCCGCGGTGGGCATCACGTTCGAGGAAGCGGATTTCTTTATCAGCGACTTCAAGAGAACGGGAGCCATCGACAGAACGGTGCTGTTCATCAACCTCGCCTCCGACCCCGCCATCGAGAGGATCTCGACCCCGAGAATGGCGCTGACGGCGGCTGAATATCTCGCGTTTGAGAAGAATATGCACGTTCTCGTCATCATCACCGACATCACCAACTACGCGGAAGCTCTCCGCGAGGTTTCCGCGGCGAGAAAGGAAGTCCCCGGGCGGCGCGGATATCCCGGATATCTGTACACCGACCTTGCGACGATGTACGAGCGCGCCGGAAGGAAGCTCGGGCGCGAGGGGTCGATCACCATGATCCCGATCCTGACGATGCCGGAGGACGACAAGACCCACCCGATCCCCGACCTTACCGGTTACATTACCGAGGGACAGATCATCCTGTCGCGCGAAATGCACCGCAAGGGATATATGCCTCCCGTCGACGTTCTTCCCTCCCTGTCGAGACTGAAGGACAAGGGTATCGGCGCCGGTGAGACCCGCGAGGATCACGCCGGAACGATGAACCAGCTGATCGCCTGCTACGCGAGAGGCCGCGACGCGAAGGAGCTCATGGTCGTCCTCGGAGAGGCGGCGCTCACTCCGCTTGACAGAATGTACGCGGCGTTCGCCGACGAATTCGAGAAGCGTTATATCAATCAGGGATTCTACGAAAACAGATCCGTCGAGGAAACGCTCGATCTCGGCTGGGAGCTTCTTCGTCTTCTTCCGAGAAGCGAAATGAAGAGGATCAAGACGGCGATACTCGACAAATACTGGCCGGAGGACGAATAATATCCCGGCGACCTGAAAGGCGCGCGATAATATGGCAGTAATTAGAGTCAATCCGACGAGGATGGAGCTGAAAAAGCTCAAAAACAAACTGAATACGGCGAGGCGCGGCCACAAGCTGCTCAAAAACAAGTGCGACGAGCTGATGAAACAGTTTCTCGACGTCGTGAGAGAGGCGAAGGTCCTTCGCAGGAAGCTCGAGAGCTCTCTGCGCGGCGTCGTCGAGGAATTCGAATACGCCGCCGCCGAGACCGACCCGAGGGTTATGACCGAGGCGCTCCTTCTCCCCGGCTTCGAGGGCGAGGTGAAGACGACGACGCGGAATATAATGAGCGTCATCGTCCCCGAGTTCCATCCTACGGCGACCGGTCCGGAGAGCCGCGGAGGCGCGAGCTACGGGTATGCGTTCACTTCCCCGTCGATCGACGCCGCGGTGAACGAGATTTGCGGCGCGACGGAGGATCTTATCCGTCTGGCGTCGCTTGAAAAGGAGTCGCAGCTCCTCTGCGCCGAGATCGAGAAGACGCGGCGGCGCGTCAACGCGCTGGAATATATCCTTATTCCTCAGTACGTCGAGACGATCAAGTCGATCACGATGAAGCTCGACGAAAACGAGCGCTCGAATCTGACGAGGCTGATGAAGGTCAAGGATATGATGCTCGAGGGCAAGCGCGCCGGAGAACAGAAATAAAAAAACGGGGTCCCGTGTCACGGGTCCCGTTTTGAAAAAGGAGGCATTTATGCTCAGGAATACGCTTTACAGGCTGACTCACGACAAAAAACTGACGATCGGCTATTTCGGAGGGTCGATAACGGACGGGACGGGCGCCTCCGACGCCGAAAAAACGTCGTACCGCGCTCTCGTCACCGAGTGGTTCCGCAAAACGTATCCCGACGCGGCGATCAACGGCTTCAACGCGTCGATCGGCGGCACGGGAACCGGTTACGGGACGTTCAGATGCGACAGGGATCTGCTCTCACACGATCCCGACCTCGTTTTCATCGAATACTGCGTCAACGATTTCGGCGACACCTACGACAACGTACTTCCGCAAGCGGAGGCGATCATCAGGAAGATCAGAAAAACGCGCCCGCTCGTGGACGTAATAGCGGTCGTATCGACCGACGAGGACGTCGCCGCGACGCTCGAATCGGGCAGAGAATTCGAGTCGAGAAACGCGATGCTCACGGTCGCTCACCGATACGGAGTACCGTCCGCGGACCCCGGAAGCGCCCTTCTCTCCCGCGTCCTCAGAGGAGGGGACGACTGGAAGTCCTACGCTCCCGACGGGAGCCATCCCTCGGATCTCGGTCACTCGATCATGGCGGACGTCATCGCATCGGTCGTCGGCGAACTCCTTGAAAAGTCCGAAAGAATCGACGCGCCCGTTCCGCACGACCTTCCCGAGCCGATATGTCCCGGGGCGCTCGTCGGCGGGAAAATGACGGAATGCAGAGATATCAGGGGACTTAAAATGAACGGTTTCCGTATCGTTCCCTCAAACGGCGGAAGATTCGCCGAGGTCATTGAGTCCGAGACGGTGGGCGATTCGCTTTCGTTCGACTTTGAGGGCCCCGTCCTCGGCCTGATCTGGGACGACGGGCTCGTAAACGGCGACGTGAAGGTGTCGGTCGACGGCGGCGAGCCGGTAAATGTCCGAAGCTGGGATCACGTCGTGAGGTCGTTCCACAAGATGCAGGCGGCTCTGTTCATGAAGGGACTTGATCCCGCCGTCCCGCACCGGGCGGAGATCGTCGTCAGTCATCTTTACACCGACAAGGAGAACCCGGTCGCATACGTGCGTATCGCCGCGGTGCTGACGGCGTAACTGCCGAACCGTCGACGTATCGAAAACCTCGGCGGTTCAGTTGACAATCGGTTCAAACTTGATATAATAGATACAGATACGGAAGAAAGGGGGCGGCAATCCTGAAAACAACTGAGTCCATCGAAAAAAAAGCACACGTGTTTCCCACGGTAACGGTCGGAGACGACGCAATAAAACACGTTTTCCCTACAAAACAAAAAGCGGCTCAGAAGGCGATCGATCTTGCAAAAGAAGATGAGCGGATAAAAAGGCTGATCGTTTTCGGAAGCGCGGTGACGATGCGCTGCGGAATGATGAGCGATATCGATATTGCCATTGACGCCCCGGATATCAGCGAAGACGAGTTTATGAAAATGGCCCGGGGGTTTTACCGGGGAATCGACTCCGAGGTGGACGTGATCCATTACAACGGCATCCACAGTACGCTCTTACGCGAGGAAATCGATAAAAAGGGGGTAGACATATATGTCAAACGTTGAAGATTTCAAAATTCTCGCCGAACGTGACTATGAAGTATGTCTGATCCTGGAGACAAAATTTCCGGACGAGGCCGCTGTCGCGGCTGTGACTTATCACATTCAGCAGGCAGTTGAAAAGCAGCTGAAAGCCTTGATAATGCTTGCCGGAAGTCAGCCCGAGTTTACACACAGCATTATCAAACTGACCGCCAAATGCGAGGAGCTCGGTCTGAAGCTTCCCGACAGCGTAGAGGACGTGGCGGATACGCTGACTTTATGGGAATCATCCAATCGTTACGACCCCTTCATTTCGTTCTCGGAAAAGAAATATGCCAAAGCGAAGCAGGCGTATATCGATCTTAACGGAATGCTCGAAACGACGCTGAAGGGTTTTGAAGAACACAGCTGATACGAAAGCTGCCGATAGCTGTTCCGCTGACGAGTAAAAGAATACTGACAAAAAACGACCGCGGATTTTGAGATCCGCGGTCGTTTTTTTCAGTAAATCGCGACGTCCCCGCCGGAGAGGTATTTGAGAAGTCTCGTGAGATCCTTGCTGTTTAACTTTCCGTCGCCGTTGACATCGAGGGCGTCGGCGACAACCTCGACATTTTCTCCCGAAAGATATTTCAAAAGGCGGGTGAGATCTTTTGAATTAACCTTTCCGTCACCGTTGATATCTCCGGGAAAATGAGTCGATACGACTACCGGTATAGCCTCTGTTTTTGTAACACCGCACCGGGTACATGTGAACGTCTTCACTCCTTCGGAGGACTCGGTCGGTTCAATAGTGATAACTCCATCGTTCCAGTTATGACCAAGAGCACTGACGTAAGAGTCAACGTAACTGCCGCCGCACGAGCAAACATGAGTGGTGTAACCTTGTTCAGTACATGTTGGCAAGGTGACGGTATCGGAGTAGTTGTGAACATGATCGATTTCACAAATGAACCCGACGTAAGATTGATGAACCGGGTATCCATACAAATCACCAATCCACCCGAGTGTATCGTTTGATTTGTAGATGAACAAGCGAGATCCTGAATTATAGTCGCTCCAATTCATATCCCGACCAACTACGACGCGCACATTAAATGATTTTGTTTCTTGTTATTTGGCAAAAATATCTTCAATAAAACAGATTATATCCCCAAAAGCGGTTGATCAAAGGCAAATAAAGCCTCGTTGATCTCAAATACGTTGAAGTTTTTGTTTGAAATGAAATACTCAATAATTATGTCAAACTTACTGCTGTGTGAAAGAGCAAAACCGGCTTTCATCAATATGTTCCTGGTTTCTGCAAGCGGCAATTCCAAAGCAATAGCAAAAGCAAGCGCGGTTGTTTTGCTCGGTCGATAGAGCTTATCGCTCCGGATTTTTGAAAAAAGCTTACGGTCAATATTTGCTTTTTTATAACATTCGACGTCGGTAATTCCTTTTTCATCAATCTTACGGAGAAGCATTTCCGAAAAGCTTTCGTCTATCCGATTCAACGCTTCATCCAAGGTTATCCTCGTCGCCTGAACGGAAGGAAAGACGTGGGTCTCTCCGATAACCGTTTCGGTTTCAAAAAGCGAACTTTCTTGCGTATTCTGACGATATTCTTTTTGAATTCCTTTGCCTGTAAAGTTGAATTGAAAACTATTTTCTTCGTATTTTTCATCAATGAACGAGGCAATGGCGTCAAACAGCTTTTTACTTATCCGGAATGACGATTTGTCATGAATAACAACATACACAAGCATTTCGTTTTTCAACAGAAAAGCGGTTATCTCGTCAACTGCGATTTTCAATACAAGTTCTTTCGGGAATCCTTTGATTCCCGAAGAGATCAATGGGAACGCTATGCTTTGAATATCGAGGTCTTTAGCAACAGCGAGAGAACTGCGATAGCAGGAGCGAAGCAGTTTTTCTTTTTTCTTCTGTGCTACCCCGCCGTTTAGGTCCGACTGTATGGATTACATATTTGAACGGAATCCCGCACCCGTTTGTGACCTTCGCCTCTCCGATCTCGCACTTGCCGGGCTTCCTGTATTCAGGCGGTAACCCTGTTTCTTTCGATCTTTCTGTTCTTCCGTTCAAGCCTTCACCGCCAAGCAAGGCGGAGTTGTCATCTTTGACAATAGCGTCGCAGAACAATTTGGTTATGTCATTTCTTACCAGTTTAATCGGCATTTTTGAATATTCCCTCCCGCTTTTCAAGCGAAAGACCTTTTACCGTCGATATTCATCTATTAAGAAATGCAGAAAGTATCTCTTTTTTCATTTCTTCATAATTATCATCTGAAATCAAACCTTTTTGATGAAGTTCTTTTATCTGTTTGAGCTTAACTTCAATCTCTTCAGAAATGTTTGAATTTCCCTTTGGAGTGGGTTCTTTATCCGGAACGGGCTCTTCATTTGGGGTCGGTTCTCCATTCTGAATTGATTCTTTCAGGGAATCAACCTGCTTTTCAGAAACGGGGAGAGTGTCAAAACATCTTACTCTGTCGTAAATAAAAACACTTTCATTCCTTGCGTAAAATCGGAAATAATATCTTGTTCCCGGAAGCAGCGAATTGCCGCTTTCCTTTATATTTTGGTGAATCGCATAAGATCCGCTTAAGGAAGGTAAACCATCGACGATTTTGTCATATGTGATGGAAAACGAATCACTCTTCGTCCCTAACTGCAAACCGTATGCTAAAGGAGAAATAACTCCGATCTTTTTTATATGAGCAGATATTACAGCGTTATCTTTCGTAACACCGGATACGACAACGTTTTCAAATTTCACATCCATCCTTTTTGGAGGAACAGGCTGAACAGGAGGATCATACGACGCGCTTCCCGAAAGATAATCCCAGTTCTTTATTCCAATTATTAGAACAAGTATCGGTAACCCCATTCCAAGAATTGAAGCGGGATTTTTTAAATAAATCATATTGAAAATTACTACTCCTGTGCTTATGGTCAGATAAGCAAAAAAAGATGGCAAGGTATCATATTTTGCAATAATAAACTGTGACGCAGCGATGATAAGTTCAACAAAGAAAAGAGCAGCAAACACTGCGGACGCTTTTCTGTCAAATTGATAAAAGAAAACGTTATCTGGAATAACCGTCTTACAAATCAAACATCCGATCGCTAACGTCAGGTTCATCCCCGCTGAAACGTAAAGAATGATCCTCAACCATTTAGGGAATACATACCCATCGTTTCTCATAAATGTTCTCCTACCGTTTTTTTAATTTGGATCGCGTTTATATTCTATTATATCTCAATTCATTGTCGGTCGCTTTATAAGCGACATTTAAACAGAAATGTCATTTCATAAAACATTTTCGCATATAAAGGTCCTGAAACCGTCGCGGGCGAGGGCGGCGCGGGCGGCGAGGCGGGAGGCGTCGTCGGGAAAGACGCCGAAGACGGACGGACCGCTCCCGGAGAGAAGAGACGCCGCGCCGTATTCCGCCATTATTTCTTTCGCGCGCCGGGCGCTCGCGTGGCGCGGCAGGATCGCGTCTTCAAAAGAGTTGAAGAGTTCGCCGCGCAACGCGTCCGTGTCGCCCCGTCCGAGGGCGGCGATAAGCGCGTCGGGCGGGCGGTGAGGGCGGTCGGCGAGCGCGTCGAGCGCGCGGTACGCCGCGGCGGTCGAAACGGGCTCGCCTCCGTTTGCGATAAGCAGTCTGAGGGAGACGTCCGTCCTCACGGGGGTGACGATCTCGCCTCTTCCCTCGCAGAGGCAGACGCCTCCGCGGAGGCAGAACGGAACGTCGGAGCCGACTCCGGCGGCGATTTCGAAAAGGGCTTCGTCCGTGAGCGGATAACCGCAGAACTCGTTCAGCATACTGATCGCCGCGGCGGCGTCGGAGCTTCCTCCGGCGAGACCCGCGGCGGTCGGTATTCTCTTTTCGAGCGTGAAGACGACGTCGCGGGGCTTTTCTCCGCAGGCGCGGAAAAAGGCCTCGGCGGCTTTGAAGACGAGGTTTTCCCGTCCCTCGGGAGCCCCCTCCGCGCACTTGACCGCGATTCGGTCGCCGGGGTCCGCGGGCGACAGCGTCAGAAGATCGCCGAGAGTCACGCTCATCATCACGCTGACGAGGTCGTGAAAGCCGTCGGGACGGCGGTCGCCGACGTCGAGCGACAGATTGATTTTCGCACAGGCGTTTGAACTGATCTTCATATCAATGAGCAAGCCTGATAATCGCGTTTTTGACCGTATCGACCGCGCCGTGCGGGCAAAGCTCCTGACAGCAGAAGCATCTGATACAGTCTCCTCGCTTTATCTTTGCAAGCCTTTTACCCTTCTTTTTGACCGTTATTATAGTCTTTTGCGGGCAAACCGAGACGCAGTTCCCGCATCCGACGCATTTCTTCTTGTTGATCCTCGGCCTCGGCTCGAAAAAGCGGCTGAACCGACCCCCGAAAAGGTTCGGCAGAGAGGCGAGGATCTTCATTGAAAAGCTGTTCCCTTTTTTCGAGTCGGGAAGCTCGAGCTTCGCCGGCTCTTCGGGGACGTCGACCCTTACGACGGCGATATCGCCGTCGTCTCTTTTCACGATCCCGCGTTCGGCGGCAATATCGAGATATTTCGCCGATCGTCCTATCCCCGCTTCCCGCTCGGCGACGACGTCGAGCGCAAAGGTCGAGAGCGAGGAGAGGAGCCGTCCCATCGGGACCGGCGTCCCGTGCGTGGGGCCGTTGCCCTCCATCGCGACGATCGCGTCGCAGACGGAGAGAATATCGTGATCGCGGTACAGAGTCATATCGAGATCGCAGAGCATCTCGCAGAAATCGGAAAGCTCGGGGTACGCGGCGTGCATCTCGAATTTGACGATGCCGGGGATGACGCCGAAGAGGTTCTTGACGGCGCAGCTCAACCCGGTCAGGGAATGGGTCTTGAGCTTACAGATATTCACGATCACGTCGCATTCGACGACGGGGGCGATGACCTCTATCGAATTGAGCTTTTTTCCGAGAAACGGAACGGGACGGGACGAAAGATCGCGATTGAGAGGCAGGCCCTCCCTCTCCGAGAGGTCCTTCATTCCGGTCGCCGCGTAGATCTTGTTGAGAAACGGCGCCGCGTACGAGCCGCCCGGACTCTCCGCGAGGATCACGTCGGCGGCGCCCATATCGCGGACGATCCGGAAGACGGCGGCGACGACGGCGGGGTGAGTCGTCACGGCGAAGGACGGGTCCTTCGCGGAAACGAGGTTCGGCTTCAGCAGAACGCGCCTGCCGCGGAAAAACTCCTCTCCCGCGCCGATCGCGGCGAACTGCGCGCGCAGGATCGCCTCGATCCCGGCGTCGTCGTACTCGCCGCACCCCGTCACGGCGACGGGAGCGTTTTTCAGTTTTTCGATATCCATCGCCCTCGCCTCCGCGCTTCGTTTATTATTCTGGTTTGTAGCTGTCTTTAAGCGAAACCGTTCTGAGGAACGTTCCGGGGTTCTTCGAGTCGGGATAGTAGTATCCGAGACGGACGAACTGGAACGGCTCTCCCTCCGCGTCCCTTACGCCGCCCTCAACGAGAGCGTTTTCATAGGTCGTGAGAGAATCGGGGTTGATAAAATCGTATATTTCCTTCCCCTCGGGAACGTCGCCGGTGTTTTTGAGAGTGAAAAGACGGTCGTAGTGGTTGACGCGGATCGGATCGGCGTTGTCGGACGAAAGCCACTGGATCGTCCCCTTGACCTTTCTGCCGTCCGCCGGCATACCGTCGCGGGTCTCGAGGTCGGCCGTGCAGAGGATCTCTTTGATCTCCCCGTCGGGACCGTATTTCACCTCGTCGCATCTGACGATGTACGCGCCCATCAGGCGCACTTCGCCGCCCGGCTTCATGCGGAAGAACTTCGGCGGCGGGTCCGCCGAGAAATCCTCGCGGTCGATATAGAGCGTCCTCGTGAACGGGACCTTTCTCGTCCCCATTTCGGGGTCGCCCGGGTGATTCGGGAGGGTGAAATACTCGGTCTTGTCCTCGGGGTAGTTCGTGACGGTGACCTTGACGGGATCGAGGACGGCGATCCTTCTCTTCGCCGTTCTGTTCAGCTCCTCGCGGATGCAGTATTCGAGAAGCTCGATGTCGACGAGACTGTACGTCTTGGCGATACCCGCGCGTCTCACGAATTCAAAGATCGCCCCTGGCGTGTAGCCACGGCGTCTCATGGCGCAGAGCGTCGGCATTCTCGGGTCGTCCCACCCGTCGACGAGACCGCTTTCGACGAGGTGGCGCAGATAGCGTTTGCTCATCACGGTATACGTGACGTTGAGACGGGCGAATTCGTACTGATGAGGCGGTCTCTCAAATCCCACGTTCTCGACGACCCAGTCGTAAAGGGGTCTGTGGTTCTCAAACTCTATCGAGCAGAGGGAGTGAGTGATCCCCTCTATCGCGTCCTGAAGCGGATGCGCGTAGTCGTAGAGCGGATAGATGCACCATTTTTCGCCCTGGCGGTGGTGCGGGATGCGGGTGATCCTGTAGATCGCGGGATCGCGCATATTCATATTCGGAGACGCCATATCGATCTTCGCGCGGAGCGTCTTGCTGCCGTCCGGGAACTCGCCCGCTTTCATCCTGCGGAAAAGATCGAGATTCTCCTCGGGCGTTCTGTTCCTGTAGGGGCTCTCTTTCCCGGGCTCGGTCAGCGTCCCTCTGTACTCCTTCATCTCTTCGGGGGAGAGGTCGCAGACGTACGCCTTGCCCTTCTTTATCAGCTCTTCGGCGAAGCGGTAGCAGTCGTCGAAATAGTCCGAGCCGTAGAAAATGCCGCCGTCCGGCTCCGCTCCGAGCCAGCGAAGGTCCTCGAGGATCGAGTCGACGTATTCGACGTCCTCCTTTGTGGGGTTCGTGTCGTCGTAGCGGAGATTGAATTTGCCGCCGTATTTCTTCGCGGTCGACCAGTTGATATAGATCGCCTTCGCGCTTCCGATGTGGAGATATCCGTTCGGCTCCGGGGGAAAACGGGTGTGGACGTGGTCCTCTCTTCCCTCGCGGAGATCGGCGTCGATTATTTCGTGAATGAAATTGGAGCTTACTTCTTCCATGATCGCAAATCCCTCCTCACAGAGTTTCCGCGGCAGAGCGGAGGCGCGCGGCGACCTCGTCCCGTCCGAGGATCTTCATTACCTCATACATATCGGGAGAATTCATCCGTCCGGTGACGGCGACGCGGAGGAACATCGAGACGTCCGCGACGCTTCCGCGGAATCGCTCGGGCTCCGCGCGGTATTCCTTCATATCGGCAGCGTAACCGAGACCCGTCGCTATCGCCTTTATCCGGTCGAACCACGCGTTCTGATCCTCGTCGGGATCGTAAACGGACGCGAACGACAGAAGCGCAGACTTTATATCGCCCCGGTCGAATTCGTCGGGGTACGCGTCGGTGATCCGGAAGCAGTCGTTCCAGAAGAACCCGATAAAGTCGCGGACTTCCGCCCACGTTCCGAAATCCTTGCGCGGCTTTTTGCCGCCGCGGCCTATCGAGAAGACGGCGATCGCCTTTTCGCGGTCTTTTCCGATAAGCGCGGCGAATCCGGGATCGAATTCCTCCGCCCAGTCGAGATAGAGCCCGTAAACGGTCTCGGCGGTCATTCTCGAAATAACGTTCTTCGAGACGTCGGTGAGCTTCGCGTAGTCGAACAGCGCGCCCGCCGGATTGAGCTTCTTATACGAGAATTTGAAATCCGAGAGATCCGCCGTCGGCTCGGCGCGTCTCCAGTCCTCGAAGTTCGAGTTGAGGACGCCCATCAGATATTCCTTCACGCTTTCCCTCGGGAAACCCGCCTCTCTGTAATACGAGAGCGAGAGCTCGGGGTCTTTTCTCTTTGACAGCTTTCTCTTCGAGGAGCCGTCCATCTTCATAAGCGGTCCGATGTGCAGATATTTCGGCGGCCGGAAGCCGAGCGCGCGGAAAAGCTGCAGATGGAACGGGAGGGACGGAAGCCACTCGTCGCCCCTGACGACGTGCGTCGTCCGCATCAGGTGATCGTCGACGGCGTGAGCGAAGTGGTATGTCGGGATCCCGTCGCTCTTCAGGAGCACGTGGTCGATATCGTTCTCGGTCAGCTCGAGCTTCCCCTTGACGAGATCGGTGAACGGGATCTTGTTGTTGATATCCCCGTCGGAACGGAAGCGGAGCACCCACGGCTTACCGGCGTCGAGCGCCGCTTTTATTTCCTCGATCGGTCTGTCGCGCCAGATCGCCCATTTGCCGAAATAGCCGAAATTCGCTTTTTCGCGCTCCTGCTCCTCATGGATCGCGGCAAGCTCCTCCTCGGTGCAGAAGCACGGGTAAGCCATGCCGTCCAGAACGAGTTTTTTGGCGTATACGTGGTAGATCGGGGCGCGCTGACGCTGTCGGTAAGGACCGTAATTCCCTTTTTCACCGTCGGCGGTCACTCCCTCGTCGAAGCGGATACCGTATTCTCCGAGACCGAGAAGAAGCGTCTCGACCGCGCCGGGAACTTCCCTTTTTGCGTCGGTGTCCTCAATGCGCAGGAAATGGACGCCTCCGCTCTGCGTGCACATTCTTTCCGATATCGGTCCCTGAACGAGGTTGCCGAGGTGGACGAAGCCCGTCGGACTCGGAGCCATACGGGAGACGACCGCACCCTCGGGCAGATCGCGCGGCGGAAAACGCTCCTCGAGCTCCTCCGGCGTCGTCGTCACTTCGGGAAAAAGCAGTTCGGCAAGGATCAGATAGTCCATCATAATTCACACCTCAAATACGGATTGATTTCTTTTATCTTTGAAAGCGCCCCGTCCGGTCCGTGACCGGGATATACGCGGAGCGCGCCGGGAAGCGCGGAAAGCGCCGCGAGCGAGCGCGCCAGCGTTCCGGCGTCCCCGCCCGGGAAGTCCGTCCGTCCGACGGAATCGAAAAAGAGCGTGTCCCCCGTCAGAATGACGCCGCCCGACAGAAACGACGCCGATCCCGGCGTGTGACCGGGCGTGTGGACGACCGTTACCGTTTCGTCCCCGAGAGAGATCGCGTCGCCGTCGCCGAGAAGACGGTCGGCGGGGGCGAAAACCGTCTTTTTCCCGAAAAACGGAAGAAACAGGTTCTTCGCGGGGTCGGTGAGGAAGTCGGCGTCGCCGCGGTGGATAAGGAGGGGCGCTCCGTATTCCTCCCGCGTTTCGCCGAGCGAGAGCATATGATCGAAGTGACCGTGCGTCAGGATGATATATCTCACATTTTTGTCCCCGACCGCCCCGCGGACGGCCTCGGGCGGCGCGGAGGGGTCGACTATCGCCGCCTCGCCTCCCGAGACGAGAAGCCAGCAGTTCGACGCGTACCCGTCGGTCGGGATCTTTTTGACAATCATATGGTATCTCCGGCATCAAACGCATATACATTATAAAAATACTTTATAAAGTATAACATACGTCCGGCTCTCTTGTCCATAGTTTTAGGGAGAAAAGGAGGAACGCGATGAGTTTTTTGACGCGAGCGGCGCGGAGCCGGCGCAGTTTGTCGCGGAGAGGCAGAAGGCGTCTTTTCCGTTTTTTTATCGCCGCGGCGGTCGTCCTGTTCGTCGTCTGCGCGGTCATATACGAGCGTTTGACCGACGGGGCGGTCGAGGTCCCCGCGGTCTCCTCGGCGGCGTCAGCCGTTGAGCGCGCGATCTCCGGCGCCGCCGCCGCGGCGCCCGGCGATACGGTCTTTTCCCGCGAGGACGGCGGATACAGGATCGATTCGGGAAAGCTGAGCGAGAAGATAGACGCCTTTGAGGAGGCGCTAACGGCGGCTCTCGGAAAAAGCAGGATACTGAAGATCGGGATCCCGCTCGGCTCGCTCCTTGAAAGTCAGGTCACGTCGGGACGCGGACCTCGCGTCACGGCGCGCGTGTTCTGCGACTACAAGACGGCGTGCTCCGTTAGGAGCGACATATCGTCGGTCGGGATCAATCAGACGCTTTACACGGTCAGGCTCGACGTCACGGTCGACTGTACCCTGCACCTCAAGGGGGAGGACAGAACGGTCTCCGTCTCCGATTCGATCATTCTCGAGGAAGCGGTCTTTATCGGCGGTCCCTGACGGTCCCGTATTGATTTCGGCGGCGATATGTGCTAAAATATGGGGAGAAAAGATAATTACGGGCGAAACCGAACGTTTTGCCGGTTGGGAGGTCTCTCCGTTGAAGAAGAAAGCGAACAAAGGATTCAGGGGCTCGCTCGGCGGCTTCAGGAAAGCCGACGTGAACGCGTATATCATCGAGCTGTCCCGTAAATACACGGAAATGGAAGATTCATACCGCGAGAAGATCTCCGAGCTCGAGGCGAAGGTCTCGTCCCTCGCCGCTTCGCTCGCCGCCGCCGACGCGCGCGCGGACGACGCGGAAAAGAAAGCCGCGGAACGCGCCGAGTCACCCGCGGCGAAGGACGCGGGGCTGGCGCAGGAGGCGCTCGCCGAGATCAAAAAAATGAGATCCGGGCTGAAAAAGAAGATAAAGGAGTTAGAGACCAAATACGGAGACATCCTCCCGCCCTCGAAGAAGGAGAAGAAGGAGGAAAACCCCGCCTCTCCCCTGCCCGAGGACGCGGCCGAAAAAAAAGCGCCCCGGGAGGCGGAGGAGAAGAGCGGCTGTTCCGACGAATTCGACGACTATCTGAAGCAATTCCGCTCGGCGACGGCGACTCTGTTCGACGAGTTTGACAAAAAATACGGAACGAACGTCTCGGGAGCGCGCAAAAATGGCTGACAAGAGAGTCACGGTCGCCGATTTCCGGGAATGGGCGCGCGAGGTGAAGGCGGGCGACCGGATCCTGCTGTCGGGCGAGATCCACACCGCCCGCGACGCGGCGCACAAGAGGATCTTCGCCGCGCTTGACCGGGGCGAAAAACCGCCTTTCGATATCAGGGGGGCGTTCGTCTATTACGCGGGTCCCACGCCTCCGAGAGGCGGGATGCCCGTCGGATCGTGCGGACCGACGACCTCTTCGAGGATGGATCGCTACGCGCCGCGTCTTTATCTGCTCGGCCTTGCGGCGACGATCGGGAAAGGACCCCGGTCGGATGAAGTGAGAGAGGCGATCAGAGAGACCGGTTCCCTTTATCTCTGCGCGGTCGGCGGCGCGGGCGCGCTCGCCGCGCAATGCATCGAATCGTCCGAGGTGATCGCGTACGGCGATCTCGGATGCGAATCGGTCAAGAGGATGACGGTCAGGGACTTCCCGCTTTTCGTCGGGATCGACGCAAGCGGCGTCTCGGCTTTTGCCGAAATCAAGAGATAATGAAAACGCAGACGCACCGGCGGTGCGTCTGCGCTTTTTTATTTGGTGAAATAATACCCTTCGCCCCGGCGGTTCAGGATAAGCGGGAAGCCCGTTTTTCCGCGCGCCTTCGCGTTGAGGTCGGAGATCAGCGATCTCATCGCGCCGTCGCCCGCCGATCCGGGGTCGCGCGAAGTGAAGCGGACGAGCTCGCGGGCCGTGAACGGCGAGCCGGACGCCGTCTCGAAAAGACGGACGATCAGTCGCTCCTTCTCCGTGAGGTCGAGTTTTTTGCCGAGAAAGACGGAAACGCCGTTTTTCTCCGAATAGAGCTTTCCTGAAAAGCAGTCGTATCTGACTCCCGCTCTCAATTCGAGTATTTCGCCGATCCTCTCCCTCACGCGTTCGACCTCCGCCGACGCGCCGTCGGCGCGGAGCGCGAGCGCGTTTTTGTCGCAGACGACCGTCTTTTCGGAGGGGGCGTCGCATACGCCGCCGCGGAAAACGACGACGGCGGCGGCGCGATCGGCGAGCGGGTCGTCCTCCCCTTCGGCGACCGCCGTCGGATAGCCCGAGGCGAGCAGATAATCGCGGAGGGTACGGATCTCTTCGACCGACGCGCCGTCCGGAATAACGACCGTCACGGGTCAGACGGTGTGGACGCCGAGGACGGGATCGCCGTGTTCGGCGTCAAGACCGTATTTCTTCGCTTTTCTGTACTCGAAGAACTTGACGGCGACCTGATCGAACAGCGCGTACGTCAGGACGTTCTCCTCCTGTTCGAGATACGGGCGGACCTCCTCGCGGAGTCTTTCGAGCTCCGGCTCGATCCTGTCGGCGGGACGGTACGTGATCGGCTCCTCGTCGCCGATGATCGACTTGCGGAAGGACTCGGAGATCTCGACAGGCGTCTTTCCGTAATCGCCCCTGACGAGGCCGCGGAACTCCTTCGTGACCATCTTGTACCTTTCGCCGGAGATCACGTTGAGCACCGCCTGCGTGCCGACGATCTGAGACGTCGGAGTGACGAGCGGCGGGAATCCGGCGTCCTCTCTGACCTTGGGGACCTCGGCGAGCACTTCCTCGAGCTTCTCGCTCTGCCCCGCCTGCTTCAGCTGCGAGACGAGGTTCGAGAGCATACCGCCCGGGACCTGATACATGAGGCCGCGGACGTCGACCTTGAGGACCTTCGGATCGAGCTGACCGCTCTTCAGATATTTTTCTCTTATGGGGGTAAAATACTGCGCGATCCTGTTGAGCCGGTTGAGATCGAGTCCAGTGTCGTACTCCGTCCCGGCGAGCGTCGCGACGATCGGCTCCGTCGGCGGCTGAGACGTTCCCATCGCAAACGGCGAGATCGCCGTGTCGATGATATCGGCGCCCGCCTCGACCGCTTTCAGCGCGGTCATCGAGGCGAGTCCGGTCGTGTAGTGCGTGTGGACCTGGATCGGGACCTTTACGGTCTCTTTGAGCGTTTTTACGAGGTCGTAGGCGGTGTACGGAGTCAGAAGACCCGCCATATCCTTGATGCAAATCGAATCCGCGCCCATCTCCTCGAGTTCCTTCGCGTACTTTGCAAACGCCTCGTTCGAGTGGACGGGCGAGAGCGTGTAGCTCATAGCCGCCTGAACGTGGCCGCCCTCCTTCTTTGTCGCTTCGATCGCCGTTCTCAGGTTGCGGGCGTCGTTGAGCGCGTCGAAAATGCGGATTATGTCGATCCCGTTCGCTATCGACTTCTCGACGAAGTAACGGACGACGTCGTCCGCGTAGTGACGGTATCCGAGGATATTCTGACCGCGGAAGAGCATCTGGAGCTTCGTGTTCTTTACGCGGTCCCTTATTTTGCGCAGACGCTCCCACGGGTCTTCGTTGAGGAACCTGATGCAGGCGTCGAAAGTCGCGCCGCCCCACGCCTCGAGAGAGTGATATCCGACTTTATCCATTTCTTCGAGGATCGGAAGCATTTCCTCCGTCTTCATCCTCGTGGCGATAAGAGACTGATGTGAATCTCTCAATACGGTCTCGGTTATTCTGACTTTAGCCATTCCTGATTGCTCCTTTCATCACGCGAAGAACGTGAGGAATACTCCCGCGGCGACCGCGGAGCCGATAACGCCCGCGACGTTCGGTCCCATGGCGTGCATGAGAAGGAAGTTCGACGGGTTCTCTTTCTGACCGACGACCTGGGACACTCTCGCCGCCATCGGGACGGCGGAGACGCCCGCCGAGCCGATCAGCGGATTGATCTTGCCCCGCGTGACGACGTACATGATCTTGCCGAAGACGAGACCGCCGCACGTCGAGATCGCGAACGCGCAGAGACCGAGGACGATGATATATAGCGTCGTCGGAGAGAGGAAGTTCTCGGCGTTGGCGGTCGCGCCGACGCAGACGCCGAGGAAGATCGTCACGATGTTGATGAGCTCGTTCTGCGCGGTCTTCGACAGGCGGTCGGTGACTCCGCAGACGTTGAACAGGTTGCCGAGCATAAGGAAGCCGATAAGAGGCGCGGCGCTCGGAACGATAAGCGTGACGACGAGGGTGACGAGGATCGGGAAGACGACCTTTTCGAGCTTCGTCACGGGGCGGAGAGTCTTCATAACGACCGATCTCTCCTTCTTCGTCGTGAGCAGCTTCATCAGAGGCGGCTGAATTATCGGTATCAGCGCCATATAGCTGTACGCCGCGACCGCTATCGCGCCGAGCAGAACGGGCGCGAGGATCTTCGTGACGAGGATCGCGGTCGGGCCGTCGGCGCCTCCGATTATTCCGATAGAAGCCGCCGCTTTAGGCGTGAATCCGATGAAGATCGCCCCGGTGAACGCGACGAAAACGCCGAGCTGCGCCGCCGCGCCGAGGAAGAGGGACTTCGGATTCGCAATGAGCGGGGAGAAATCGGTCATCGCTCCGACGCCCATGAAGATGAGCGACGGATAGATCCCGAGCTTGACTCCGAGATAGAGGAAGTCAAGAAGAGAGCCCTCGCTTATCACCGCGACGATATCGACGTGCTCCGAGAGGAAAAACTTCTCCATGTGGAAAAGATCGGCTCCGGGAAGGTTGGCGAGCAGCATTCCGAACGCGATCGGAAGGAGAAGGAGCGGCTCGAACTGCTTTTTTATCGCCAGAAAGAAGAGCACGCCGATAATGATATACATTATCAGGGTCTTTATGAGCAGGACGGGGTCGGAAAAGAATTGAGCGACGCCCGTCGACGAGAAAAATCTACCTACGAATTCCAAGGCAATTTACCCCTTTTTGAGAGAGTTTTTTCAGCCGAGGGTGATGATCGCGTCTCCGGCGGCGACGGTCGCGCCCTTCGGCGCGTTGACCGCGACGACGGTCCCGGCGGCGGGCGAGAAGATCTCGTTTTCCATCTTCATCGCCTCGAGGATGCAGACGAGGGCGTCTTTTTCGATACGGTCTCCGGCCTGAACGTTCATTTTAAGGATCGTTCCGGGCATCGGGGCCTTTACCGTCTCTCCGGAGGGCGCCGCCTTCGGAGCGGGAGCGGGAGCCGCCGCCGGCGCCGCGGCGGGCGCGGGAGCGGGAGCGGTCGTTCCGCTCACTTCCTCGATCTCGACGTCGTAAACGACCCCGTTGACTTTAACGCTGTATTTTTTCATTTTCGCACTATCCTTTCTCAAATTATCGGAAAACCGTTATCTCTGTTTCTTTTTCCACGGCGAGGCGCCCCGTCTCTCGAACGAGACGACGCGGAACGACGAGGGCGCGGGTTCTCCCCGCTCTTCCCTGTACGCGGTGATCGCCGCCGTTATCGCGGCGACGAGCGCGCCGCCGTCGTCGGCGGGAGCCGCCGTCTCCGGGACCGGTTCGGCGGGCACGGCGGGCGACGGTTTCTTTTTCTTCGCGGCGGCGTCCATAACGAGCCGGAAGATCGTGAGCGAAAGCCATATGATGAACAGGACGGCGAAGACCGTGCCCATCCCCATAAGGACCATTTTCAGCGAGAGCGACGCTTTTTCGGAGAAGGAGAGTCCGTTGTTGAGTACGGAATCGAGTCCTTCCTTCGCGGCGGTCTCAACAGTCGTTTCAAGTCCCATCGGATACCTCCCGATCAGAGCGCGGGAGTCGAGTGACGGCGTGAAGCCCACGCGTCGCTCTTCCGCGAGGTCATAAAGACGGCGGAGCAGATCCGCTGACGGATCTCATCCTTGGCGATAACGCAGTCGATATCGCCCGACGACGCTGCCTCGACGGGGTTGGCGGTCGTCTCGTTCCACATTTTTTCAAGGTCTTCCCTGCCGACGTCCTTCGTGATGTCGCCGTTATAGAGGAACGCGACGGCGGCGTCCGCCTTCATTGCGGCGATCTTCGCCGTGTCGAGCGCCATAACGTAATCGGCGCCTATCGCTTTCGATCCGAGAACGGTAAACGCCGTCCCGTACGCCTCGCCGACGATCAGAGTGACGAGCGGAGCGCCCGCCGACGCGTACGCGGAGGCAAGCTTCGCAAGCTCGGCGGCGTAAGGAGCGCCCTCCGCCTCGGTCGAGCGTTCGAGGCCGCACGAGTCGACGACGGTGAGGACCGGTATGTTGAAGGCGTCGAAGAACGATATCATCCTCGCCGCCTTTCTCGCCGCGGCGGGAGAAAGCGCGCCGTCCGCGACGGAGCTGTCGGAAGCGACGACCCCGACCGGGATCCCGCCGAACGAGCAGAGGCCGGTGACGATACCCGTTCCCATCGGTGAATATAGCTCGAGGAATTCTCCGTCGTCAGCCGCCGCGCGGATAAGGGTCCGCGGGTCGCCGGACGACTCGTATTCCGAAATATCCATCTGTCTGTTCACGTCGTCGCGGGAGTCGAGGATCGCGCCGCCCGCCTCGTTGTTGTCGGGAATAAAGCGAAGGAGCGAACGAACGGCGAGAAGCGATTTCCCGTCGTCCTCCGCGCGGAGGGCGACCGTGCCCTTGTCCGCCGCAAATTCCGCGCCGCCCGCTCCCTCCGCGAGGAACGGAGGCGTCACCGATATCACGCCGCCGTCGTCGACGATGACGGAGACGTCGAACATCGACGCGATGACAGCGGACGCGCCGGAGCAGTAGCCGGAGACGACCGCGATCTGCGGGACGATCCCCGACGAGCGCGATACCGCCCTCATTATCTTTCCGTAACCCGAGAGAGCCCTGACGCCCTCCGGGACGAACGCGCCGTTGCTGTCGAAGAAGCCGACGACGGGCGCGCCGTTTTCGACGGCGAGCCGGTAAAGCTCGCATATCTTCGCCGCGTGCGCCTCGCTGACCGCGCCCCCGGTGCGGGAGAGGTCCTGGGAGAAGGCGTAAACGAGCCGCCCTCCGACCGATCCCCATCCGGTGATGACGCCCTCGAGCTCGTCCGGCTTGCCGGGATCGAACTCGGACATCCTTCTTCTGACGAACGCCCCGGTCTCCGAGAAGGTCCCCCGGTCAAAGAGAGAGACGATCCTCTCGCGCGCGGAGAGCTTGCCCTCCGCCGACGGCGCGTCGCCCTTGACGTCGGCGATCAGTTCACGGAACGCCTCGACCGTCTGTTTGCCCGTTTTTTTCAGAACGGATACGAGGGCGTTCAAATCAAAATTATCCATCAAATACCTCCGGAATCGTTTCTGTCGGTGTATTTTTCCGTTTTCGGAAAGCGTCAGCTTTCCCTGAAATTATATTATAACTCCAATAAAGGAAAAATGCAACTGTTCTCTGAATTGACACGGGAGAGAATAAGTGATAAAATTGAGGGAGAATACAGGAAAGGAAGCGATCTTCTTTGAAAACACGCAGATCGACGCGACTCTTATCCGCATTTCTCGCCGTGATCCTCACGGCGGCGCTCGCCTGCCCCGCTTTTTCCGCGAGAGACGGTCATTTTTCAGACGTCGGGGACGACGACTGGTTCAGCCCGTTCGTCCGCTTCGTCTACGAAAAGAGGGTGATGGACGGCGTCTCCGCATCCGAGTTCGATCCCGACGGCGCCGCGAGCAGAGCGATGACGGTGACCGTTCTCCGACGGATCGCCGGCGAGCCGTCGCCGAAAGGCGACGCGCCGTTTCGCGACGTGAGGGAGGACTGGTACCGCGACGCCGTCGCGTGGGCGGCTGAAAGAGGGCTGACCCGCGGAACGGGTCCCGACACGTTCGGGCCGGACGAGCCGGTGACGCGCGAGCAGTTCGCGACCTTTATGATGAGATTTTCGGAGCTGCGCGGCGGCGACGTGACGGCGCTCGCCGATCTTTCGTCCTTCCCCGACGCCGACGAGATCGACGTTTACGCCGTCGAGGCGGTGAGTCACGCGGTCGCGACCGGCCTTATCAAGGGTTCGGCGGAAGGCGGCTCCCTCCTTATCAGACCTCACGGGGAGCTGACGCGCGCGGAGCTTGCGACGATCCTCGCGAGATATATAGAAGCGGAAGAGGAGACGGTCGAGGACGACAGCGTGACGACCTGCCTCTCCGCGGGCATAAGACCGCGTCCGGTCGATGGAACCGCGGACAAGGTCGCGGGAAGCGCGGCGCTCACGGATTTTGCCCTGAGATTGCTCCGCGGAGCGCGTGACGAGGGAGACGACAATCTCGTCTCTCCGCTTTCCGTCGCCTTCGCTCTCGCGATGACTGAGAAAGGCGCGAAGGGCGAGACGAAGGAACAGATGGAAAAGGCGCTCGGACTCTCCGAGGATGAAACGGATCTCTTCCTCCACGAGCTCGGCGAATCGATCGAAGCCGAGGAGGACGCCAGGCTGAGCGTCGCGAACTCTGTCTGGTTCACCTCATCGGGCCGTTTCATGGCGAACGAGGATTTTCTCCGCTTCAACGCCGATTACTTCGGAGCCGACATCTTCAAGACGCCGTTCGACGCGACGACGCTCCGCGATATAAACGGATGGGTCAATGAAAAGACGCACGGGATGATCCCGGAGATCCTCGACCGGATCCCCTATAACGCCGTGATGTACCTGATAAACGCTCTCGCGTTCGAGGCCGACTGGGCGCGCAAATACGCCGCGACCGACCTGACGGACGGCACGTTCACCCGAGAGGACGGCGAGGAAGTCGGGGTCGACTTCATGCGCTCGGAGGAGCACGCGTTCATCGAGGACGGAGGGGCCGTCGGATTCATCAAGAACTACGAGGGCGGCAAGTACGCGTTCGCCGCGATCCTTCCCGAGGAAGGCGCGACCGTTTCGGATTACCTCGCGTCGCTCGACGGGGAGCGGCTTTCCGCGATCCTCGGCGGCGCGCGCCGCGCGAAGGTCAACGCATATCTGCCGAAATTCGAGACGGAGTTCAACAGAGAGCTCTCCGCCGTTCTCAAAGCGATGGGGATGACGCTCCCGTTCGATGAGGACAGAGCGGATCTCAGCGGTCTCGGCGTCTCCCTCGTCGGGAACCTCTATATTTCGAGAGTGATCCACAAGACGTTCATCTCCGTCACGGAGAGCGGGACGAGGGCGGGCGCCGCGACGGTCGTCGAGATCGTCGAGAAGAACGCCGCGCCCGATCCCGACGTCAAGACGGTCCGGCTCGACAGACCGTTCCTCTATATGATAATCGACACGGAAACGAACGTTCCGATCTTCATAGGAACGCAGGAAGCGATGGGATAAAACGGATTCGGATCATTCAATCCGGAAAAAGAAAAACAGGCAAGACAGCCTGTTTTTCTTTTGGTTTATGGGTTATTAATTTACCCGAGACGTTCAAACGCCGTGGGTTATGTGTTCCAGGGCAACTCCTCTCATCCCCATTCAGGGCACACCTTTTTATTCCCGTCTATGAAAGTTTTAATCGTTCATCGGCAAATAATCCAACTCACATACATTAACAACCCACCGACCAGAAAAGATATAATGCTCACCCAATGTCCCAAGAACTGTTTGATAATAATGGCAACATAGTTAAACAATCCAATACCAAATACAAAGCCTCCAACGCAGCCCAGCATTATCCATCCGTTTTCCCATCCGCAGTAATATCCTACTACGACGCAAAAAAGAACTGCTGGCAGAAACAATGCTATTATACCGAACAATACCAAAAAGAAATATCCGACTGGGTGTGCCGCCTTGAATTCATCATCGGATGAGGCTAAAAAAAAATGTTTATAGTTCTTAGGAGGCGTCCAACGGGAATGGGTTTTTTGGTTCTTGTTTGGTTGGCAAAAGTCAATACTCCATTCATCAATATCGACTGCTCCTATCGATATCAGTACAACATCTTCCCATCTGTCCTTTAGAGAACGTCCATTAAAAACAGGCGCCTCAAACATTTCTCTTGCGGTCATAAACTCGCATCCGCCTTCAATATCACCATATTCAATCCAATATGGCAACGCATACTGCGGCTGATACCCTATGAAATGCTCAATCTCCTGCGGATCGTCTTTGAAGTAAAAAGATGTACCATCAATGTCAACATGCTTTTCATCAAACAGTTTGAATAATGTTTCGAATTCCATAAAGATCCTCCATGGTTCTCAGGTACTAACGACAAATACCTTCTTGGCAAAAATGAGAATAATCACAAAGAAATCATTCATTTGCTTTTTCAGACCACTCCGGGATTTATACTTACATCGGTCTCACATTTAATGAGGATAAAATGTTTTGCCTAAAACGACACGTTTTCAGGATAAATCACTTTGCCCTATAACACCCTCTTTTCATATTCTGAGCGCCCTTGCCGCGTTGAGGACGGCGAGGACCATGACGCCGACGTCGGCGAAGATCGCGATCCACATCCCGGCGACGCCGAGCGCGCCGAGGATCAGGCAGACCGCCTTGACGCCGAGGGCGAATATGATGTTCTCCTTCGCGATCCGCATCGTCTTTCTCGCGATACGGACGGCGAGGGGGACTTTTTTTATATCGTCGTCCATTATGACGACGTCAGCCGCCTCGATCGCGGCGTCGGACCCGAGCGCGCCCATCGCGACGCCGACGTCGGCGCGCGCCAGAGACGGCGCGTCGTTGATCCCGTCGCCCGCGTAGATCACGGGCGAGGAGGAGCCTGCGATTATTTTTTCGAGTTCTCCGACCTTATCGGACGGCAAAAGCTCCGCTCTGACAGAGCCGACGCCCGTCTTCTCCGCGACGAGACGCGCGGAATCCCCGCGGTCGCCGGTCAGCATATACGAATCGGATACGCCGAGTCCGCGGAGCGCGTCGAGGGCGGCTTTCGAATCGTCCTTCACGCGGTCGGACGCGGTGATATATCCGACGGTCTCCCCGTCGACCGTCACGGCGACCGTGACTCCGACCTTCGCCCGGTCGGGGGACGAGTCGCGTCCGACGGTGACGCGGCGGTCAAGGACCGTCGCCTCGACGCCGCGGCCCGCGATCTCCTTTATATCCCTGACGTCGTCTTTCCCGGGCGCCGCGCCGTACGCGGCGCGGATCGCGGCGGCGACGGGATGCGTGCTTACCGCCTCGGCGAACGCCGCGTATTTCAGGACGTCGCCCTCTTCCATCGGACCGCAGACGGTGACGTCGGTCACGGCAAA
This sequence comes from Clostridia bacterium, assembly GCA_017444735.1. Classification (GTDB taxonomy): domain Bacteria; phylum Bacillota; class Clostridia; order Oscillospirales; family CAG-272; genus RUG11130. Next base: position 49,137 of record JAFSWB010000034.1, read on the forward strand.
GCGTCCCTCCGTCAGCGTCCCCGTCTTGTCGAAGACGACGGCGCCGGCGCGCGCGAGCGTTTCGAGATAGTTCGAGCCCTTGACGAGTATTCCGTTATGCGAGGCGCATCCGATCCCGCCGAAGAACGTCATCGGGATCGAGAGCACGAGAGCGCACGGACAGCTTATTACGAGAAACGTGAGCGCGCGCCTCAGCCATTCCGAAAACTCCCATCCGCCGCCGCACAGTCTTATCACGACCGGCGGGACCGCGAACAGCGCGAGCGCGAGCGCGCAGACGGCGGGAGTGTATATCTTCGCAAATTTGGTTATGAACGCCTCGGGCTGCGATTTGCGGCTGACCGAGTCCTCGACGAGCTCGAGGATACGCGACACGGTCGACTCTCCGAACTCCTTCGTCGTTCTGACCGTCACGGCGCCCGTGAGATTGATCGAACCGCTGACGATCGCGTCGCCCGCTTTCGCTTCGACGGGAAGAGATTCGCCCGTCAGGGCGCTCGTATCGAGCGACGTTTCGCCCTCGACGATCACGCCGTCGAGCGGGACCCTCTCGCCGGGGTTGACCGCGATCAGCGACCCCGCGGGGACGTCCTCCGGGTCGACCTTTTCGGCGCATCCGTCCGTCAGAAGATTGGCGACGTCGGGACGGATCGCGGTGAGAGAGGCGATGCTGTGTCTGCTCTTCCCCACGGCGACGCTCTGAAAGAGCTCTCCGACCTGATAAAAGAGCATTACCGCCGCCGCCTCGGGATAGTCCGATATCACGATCGCGCCGAGCGAGGCGACCGCCATCAGGAAGTTCTCGTCGAAGACCTGACCGCGGACGATCCCGCGAAGGGCGTCCCACAGGACGTCGTATCCGACGATCAGATACGAGAGCAGGAAAAACGAGCGGGAAATCCACACGTTCAGCCCGTCGATCCTCCCGAGAACGATCCCGGCGGCGAAGACCGCGGCGGCGGAGAGGATGCGGCAAAGCATCCTCTTCTGCTTTTTCGTGAATCTGTATTTCATCGGGGTCAGAATTCTATCGAGCAGTCGCGTTCAACGCGGCGGCACCTTCTGAGCGCCTCTTCCATGACCGTTCTCTCGTCGGCTCCTTCCTCGAATTCGACCTTGAGCTTCAAGGTCATGAAGTTGAGCGACGCGTCGCGGACGCCGGGCGTACCCTTAACGGCGTCCTCCATTTTTGAAGCGCAGTTCGCGCAGTCTACCTCGACAGGATATGTTTTTTTCATTTTACCGTCTTCCTTTCATTCCTCAACGTGTTCCATGCCCATACTGAGTATCGTTCTGACGTGATCGTCGTCGAGCGCGTAGAAAATGATCTTTCCGTCGCGCCTGAACTTCACGAGCTTCGCGTCCTTGAGGATCTTGAGCTGATGGCTTACCGCCGACGGGGAGAGCGACAGGAGCTGCGCCATATCGCCGACGCAGAGCTCGCTCTCGAAAAGGGCGTAAAGTATGCGGATCCTCGTCGAGTCGCCGAAAACCTTGAAAAGCTCGGCGAGGTCGTAAAGGTACTCGTCCGCGGGCTGGCGGTCGAGGACGCGCTTCACGACGTCGGTGTGGGCCGCGAGATAATCGTTTTCGGGGGTCGCGCCGCGATTCGTATCCATTTTATGCCTCCTGTATTAACATCTGAACATTTTTACATCTGTTCATACGTAATTATAAACTCCGCCCGCCCCGCTGTCAACGGGTTCCCGCAAAAAAACGAATATTTTTTTCGCGGCGGGAGAAAATAAGCGGGAAAGACGGCGTGCGCCGCTCTCTCAAAAAAGCCGAAAGGACAGATAAAAATGGAAAAAAAGAAAAATCACTGCATCGAGTGCACGGTCAGCCAGTGCGCCAACCACTCCTGCGACGAGAACTATTGCGCTCTCGACAAGATCCGCGTCGGCACGCATGAATCGAATCCCACCGTCTCCCAGTGCGTGGACTGCGAGTCCTTCATCCTCGGGACGCCCTGCGATCACAAATAAGAAAGCGGAACGAAAAAGCACGGTATCGGGCGAGCCCGATACCGTGCTTTTTCACTTATACGTTGATCTCAACCTCGGGCGACGGGATATCCCCGTATTTCGCAAGGAGAGGCCGGACGACCTCTTCGAGGTATTCCCTCGTCTGCTCCGGCGCCCTGCCGACGAACGACCTGACGTCGAGGAGCCCGTCGAGCTCTTCCTTCGTGATACCGAACCGCGGGTCGGCGGCGATGCGGTCGAGAAGATCGTTTTTCGCGCCCGATCCCTTGATCGCCCGGGCGCAGGCAACCGAGTGCTCCCTGATCGCCTCGTGGAGCTTCTGTCTGTCTCCTACGCGCTTCGCGCAGTACATAAGGATATTCTCCGTCGCGATGAACGGAAGCTCCTCGTCGAGATGCTTTTTCAAGACGCCGGGATAGACCGTTCCGCCCGATACGACGTTGATATAAAGGCGGAGGATCGCGTCCGTCGCGAGGAACGCCTCGGGGACGGAGATGCGCTTGTTCGCCGAGTCGTCGAGCGTCCTCTCGAACCACTGCGACGCCGCGGTGAACGCCGGGTTCAGAAGGTCCGTCATAACGTAACGGGAGAGCGACATGATCCGCTCGCTTCTCATCGGATTGCGCTTGTACGCCATAGCCGACGACCCGATCTGTCCCTTTTCGAAGGGCTCGTCGAATTCCTTCAGATGCGACATCAGACGGATATCGTTCGAGAACTTCGCGGCGCTTTCCGCAATGCCGCAGAGGACGGAGAGCACGTCGAAATCGACTTTTCTCGAATAGGTCTGGCACGAAACGGGGTAGCACCCGGGAAAGCCCATCTTCTCGGCGATCTTCCGGTCGAGCTCCCTGACCTTTTCATGGTCGCCCTCGAAGAGCTTGAGGAAGCTCGCGCCCGTCCCCGTCGTCCCCTTGCACCCGAGAAGGCGGAGACCGCCGAGACGGAATTCGAGGGAGGAAAGGTCAAAGATAAGATCCTGCGCCCACAGAACGGCGCGCTTTCCGACCGTCGTCGGCTGCGCCGCCTGAAAATGAGTATAGGCGAGCGTGGCGTCGTCGGCGTGGCGTTCGGCGAACGCGGCGACCGCTCCGATGCACTCGACGAGAAGGCTCCTTATCTCGACGAGGGCGTCGCGCATGAGGATGAGGTCGGTATTGTCCCCGACGTAGCACGACGTCGCGCCGAGATGGATGATCCCGGCGGCGTTCGGACAGACGTCGCCGTACGCCCTGACGTGCGCCATGACGTCGTGACGGACTTCCTTTTCGTACCGTTCCGCCGCCTCGTAATCGACGTTGTCTATATTGGCGCGCAGCTCGCCGATCTGCTCCTCCGTGATCGGTATCCCGAGCTCGGATTCCGCCTCGGCGAGGGCGACCCACAGCCGCCGCCACGTCGTGAACTTCCGGTCAGGCGAGAATATGCGCTTCATTTCCTCGCCCGCGTAGCGCGAGCAGAGGGGACTTTCGTAAAATTCTTTTCCGCTCATTTTGAACCTTTTCCCTTCTGCGTCGAGGCGAGATACGCCACGGCGTCGTAAATACCCGCCATACCGCGGAGCTCGCATCCGCCGACGTTCTGAACGCCCGATTTTCCCTCGGTCTGTCTCTTCGGCAGAGCGATCTTTCTGAAGCCGAGACGCGCCGCCTCGCCGACGCGCTGGGAGACGGACGGGACCGACCTGAATTCGCCGGCGAGCCCGACCTCGCCCATGGCGAGAAGGTCGTCCGGAACGGGTATGTCTTTAAGAGACGATATAAGCGCGAGGACGATCGCCGCGTCCGCGGCGGTGTCGTCGATCTTCATTCCCCCGACGACGTTGAGAAAGACGTCGTGAGATGAAAACCGGAGCCCGAGCCGCTTTTCGATAACGGCTATCAGGAGGACCATCCTGTTATAGTCGATCCCGTCGGCTCCGCGCCGCGGGGACGGATAAACGGTCGGCGTGACGAGCGCCTGGACCTCCGCGATTATCGGACGCGTCCCCTCGAGGATACACGCGGCGCAGCTCCCCGACACGCCCTCGGGCCGTCCCTCGAGAAGCATCGCCGAGGGGTTGTCCACCGAGACGAGCCCTTCGCCGGTCATATCGAAAACGCCGATCTCGTTCGTGCTTCCGTATCTGTTCTTGACGGCGCGGACGACGCGGTGCGACGCGCCTCTGTCTCCCTCGAAGGAGATCACCGCGTCAACCATGTGTTCGAGCACCTTCGGCCCGGCTATGCCGCCCTCCTTGTTGACGTGACCCACGATGATGAGAGAGGAGCCGTCCGTTTTTATCCTCGATATGAGCGCCGACGCGCACTCCCTCACCTGCGTCACGCTCCCGGGAGCGGAGCCGACGGCCGACGAGTTGAGCGTCTGGATCGAGTCGATTATCAGAACGTCCGGCGCGACCCGCGAATACTCCGAGAGGATCGCCTCGAGGGAGATCTCATTCTGTACGAAGAGGTTTTCCGGGTCGACCGAGAGCCGTTTTGCGCGCAGCTTGAGCTGCGCTCTGCTCTCCTCGCCCGACACGTAGAGGATCTTCTGTCTGTCGCCGAGTCTGCCGCAAAGCTGCATAAGGAGCGTCGATTTTCCGATACCGGGCTCGCCCGCGACGAGGACCGCCGATCCGACGACAAGTCCGCCGCCGAGAACGCGGTCAAATTCCGATATCCCTGTCCCGATCCTCATATACTCCGGGATCTCCATCCCGCGGAACGACTCGGCGCGGTCGCCGGTCGATTTCCCGCCGGGGGCGGAGGCGGCGTCCGCTCGCTCGCGGTACGTCTCCTCCTCGAAGGAGTTCCACGAGCCGCAGTTCGGACATTTCCCGAGCCATTTCGGGCTCTGATACCCGCATTCGGTACATGAAAAGACGGTTTTCGGTGCTTTCATTCAAAAAATCCTCTTTTTCAGTTTGAAAGGTACTCCGCCGCCGCCGCAAAGACGGCGCAGGCGACGGACGCCCTGTATTCTTCCGTTTTGAGCGCCGCGAGCTCCGCGCCGTTCGACAGGAAGCCGCATTCGGCGAGGACCGCGGGGACTTTCGCTCGGTCAAGCAGATAAATGGAGGAGTTCGCCCGCTTCGTCTCCTTGACGTGGTCGGGCTGCAGATTCGCGTTGACGTATTCCTGGATCATCCCCGCCGCGCGGCGGCTTTCGTCGCCGTTGGGGGAATAGAACACCTGTATCCCGCGGACCGATTCATCGGGGAATTTGTTGGCGTGGATGCTGAGAAGGAGAGCGGCGTCCGCCTCTTTCGCGACGCGCAAACGTCCTTTGAGGTCGCGCGCTTTCATCCCGCCGGTCTCGCCGGGGTATCTGTCGGAGAGAAGCTCGTCTTCCGTCCGCGTCATAACGGCGGGGATACCGAAAAGGAGGGAGAGGGCGTCGATATCCTTCGCGACGGCGAGGTCGATATCCTTCTCCGTCGTCCCGTCGGGCGCGACCGCTCCGCCGTCCCCGCCCCCGTGACCCGGGTCGATGACGAGAACGCGGGGCTTCTTCTTTTCAACGAGGGCGGTCTCGACGGCGGCGACGCGCGGGAGCGACGGGCGCACGAACGACGACACGACGCCGGAAAACGACAGAAGAAGCGCCCCGGTGAGAGCGATACCCGCGATATTCATAAAATCCTTTTTCAATGCTTACCCCATCCTTTCCGGAAAAGCGTTTTCCCGTTAGGATGGTATGATCGCGCGGGCTTTTATATGTCGGTCATTTCCGCCATTCTCCTGAAAGGACGGCGAAGTAACCGACCGATACGAAGCATCCTTTTACAAACATCGAATCGCGGTGGATCCCCTCGAACTTCATACCGACCTTCTCCATAACGCGGCGGCTCTGCTCGTTGCCGACCATATACTTCGCCTCGATGCGGTGAAGTCCGAGCCTCGCGAAGCCGAACCGGATGACGGCGGAGAGCGCCTCGGCGGCGATCCCGCATCCCCAGTACTTTTTATTGAGAACGTATCCGACCTCGCCGGAATTGTGATCCGGGTTGAACGACGAGAAGCCGCACGTACCGATCATTTTTCCGGTCTCGCGGTCTGTTATCGCCCAGTCGTAGAACGCTCCCTCCTTATATCTTCCCTTGACGTAGGCAAGATACTGTACCGTCTGCCGTTCGTTCCGGTGCGGGGACCACAGAAGATAGCGGGTAACGTCCGGATCGGACGCGTACTCGAACATATCGCGGAAGTCCCGCTTTTCCATACGGCGAAGGATAAGCCGCTCCGTTTTTATCGTCGGAGGCTCGATAAACGTTCTTTTTATAAGATCTCTGTCCGTGTTCCTCGCCTCTTTTTGCTCATTTTTCATTCAATTTTATATTTTACCACATTATCGTCCCCGACACAACATCGGAGGGGACTTTTTTCATTGACAACGGGGTTTTGTTCTGTTATAATGAATACGCGGTATGTCTGACGGCGAAGACGTTCTGAGCCATAAGATCGTATATCGAGTGAACCGTGAGCGCACGCCTCGCGCCGACTTCCGCAGAGTCGGCTTTTTTATTGCCGCAAATTTCCGACAGGGGGATCGTTTTTATGTTCAGGTATGACCCGAAATCAAAAATCGCAGATGAATTCATCAACCACGAAGAAATCCTCGAAACGCTGAAATACGCGGACGAGAACAAAAACAACACGGCGCTGATCGACGAGCTTCTCGAAAAGGCGCGGCCCGTCAGGACGGACAAGGGGACGTTCTGCCGCGGTCTCTCTCACCGCGAGGCGTCCGTCCTCCTCGCGTGCGAGGACGAGGGCGTCCTCGAGCGTATGTACGAGCTCTCGCGCGAGATCAAAAACGCGTTTTACGGGAACAGGATCGTCATGTTCGCGCCCCTTTACCTCTCGAACTACTGCGTGAACGGGTGCGTCTACTGTCCGTACCACAAGGGAAACGACGGGATCGTCAGAAAGAAGCTGACGCAGGAGGAGATAAAGGCGGAGGTCGTCGCGCTCCAGGACATGGGGCACAAGCGGCTAGCGATCGAGGCGGGCGAGGACCCCGTCAACAACCCGATCGAATATATCCTCGAATCGATAAAAACGATCTACTCGATCAAGCATAACAACGGCGCGATCAGGCGCGTCAACGTGAATATCGCCGCCACGACGGTCGAGAATTACCGGAAGCTGAAGGAGGCGGGGATCGGAACGTACATCCTCTTTCAGGAGACGTATCACAAGGAGAGTTACGAAAAGCTCCATCCGAAGGGGCCGAAGCACAACTACAACTACCACACCGAGGCGATGGACCGCGCGATGGAGGGCGGTATCGACGACGTGGGGCTCGGCGTCCTCTTCGGGCTCGAGCTTTACAGATACGAGTTCGCGGGGCTTCTGATGCACGCGGAGCACCTCGAGGCGGTCCACGGAGTGGGACCGCACACGATCAGCGTGCCGCGCATCAAGCGCGCCGAGGGGATCGACCCGTCGGCGTTCGACAACGGGATCTCCGACGAGACGTTCGCAAAGCTCTGCGCCCTCATCAGGATCGCCGTTCCCTATACCGGTATGATAATCTCGACGAGAGAGTCGCAGAAGGTCCGCGAGATGGTCCTGCCTCTCGGCGTCTCACAGATAAGCGGCGCGTCGCGCACGTCCGTCGGCGGCTACACCGAGGAGGAACGGCCGACCGACACCGAGCAGTTCGACGTGTCCGATCAGCGGACGCTCGACGAGGTGGTCCGCTGGCTTATGGAGAACGGGCACATCCCCTCGTTCTGCACCGCCTGCTACCGCGAGGGGCGGACGGGCGACCGGTTCATGTCGCTGTGCAAATCCGGGCAGATCCTCAACTGCTGTCATCCGAACGCTCTCATGACGCTGAAAGAATTCCTCACCGATTACGCGAGCGAGGAGACGCGCCGCGTCGGAGAGGCGCTTATAGCGCGTGAGCTTGAAAAGATACCGAACGAGAAGGTCAGGCGCATCTGCGCCGAGCATATCGGGGATATCGAGAACGGAAAGCGCGATTTCAGGTTTTAAGGAGGGCTTATGAGCCTCAATTCAACACCGTCCGCCGACCGCGTTCACATCGCGTTTTTCGGTCGGCGCAACGCGGGAAAATCGAGTTTGCTCAACGCGGTGACCGGTCAGGATATCGCCGTCGTCTCCGAGATCGGGGGCACGACGACGGACCCGGTATATAAGGCGATGGAGCTTCTTCCGCTCGGTCCTGTGATGATGATCGACACCCCCGGCTACGACGACGAGGGCTCTCTCGGCGAAAAGAGGGTCGGCAAAACGCGCGAGATCCTCCGCAAGACCGATATCGCCGTGCTCGTCGCCGACCCATCGGTCGGGATCGGTCCGGTAGAGGAAGAACTCGCCGCTCTTTTCGCCGAGCGGGGAGTGCCGCACGTCACCGTCTTCACGAAAGCGGACGAGGCGGCGCGCGCCGTCCCGGACGGCGCCCTCTCGGTCAGCTCCGTCACCGGCGAGGGGATCGAAAAGCTGAAAAACAAGCTCGCCGAGATGAAGAGCGATCCGCCGTCTCCCTATCCGATCGTCTCCGATCTCGTCGCGCCGGGCGACGCCGTCGTTCTCGTGATCCCGATCGACAAGGCGGCGCCGAAGGGGCGGCTGATCCTGCCGCAGCAGCAGACGATCCGCGAGCTTCTCGACGCGGGGTGCTCCGCGGTCTGTGTGAGAGACGCGGAATACGCGGAAACCCTCAAAGCGTTCCCCGCCCCGTCTCTCGTGATCTGCGACAGTCAGGTGTTCGGCAAGACGGCGGAGGCGACGCCGGAGGATATCCGGCTGACGTCGTTTTCCGTCCTCATGGCGCGTCACAAGGGGATCCTCTTCGACGCGGTGCGCGGAGTCCTCGCGCTCGACCGGCTGAAAACGGGCGACCGGGTGCTTATCTCCGAGGGCTGCACGCATCACAGGCAGTGCGACGACATCGGATCGGTCAAGCTGCCGCGGATGATAAAGGGCTTCACGGGAGCCGACCTCTCGTTTGAGTTTACGTCGGGAGGCGGTTTCCCGGACGACGTGAGCGGGTATTCGCTCGTCCTCCACTGCGGCGGGTGTATGCTGAACGGGCGCGAGATGATCTGGCGTATGAAAAAATGCGAAAGCCAGGGCGTGCCGTTCACGAATTACGGCGTCGCGATAGCGCGGATGAACGGCATCCTGAAGCGCGCCGTCGGAGTCTTCCCGCAGCTTGAAAAAGAAACCGAAAAAATGTAAAAGGGGCTGTCGCACTTAGCGCAGATCGAAAAAGCACGGGTTAAAAATCGAATAAAGCAAACAGAAATCCGTAGTTTTCATCTTTTTGAGGTGAAAATCCTACGGATTTTTCCATTTTATGTGCTTTTTCTATCGC
>JAFSWB010000035.1 GCA_017444735.1 Clostridia bacterium
CATAGATGTTAATCCTCCGTTTGTGGTTCTTTGTTTGGCTGGCAGGCCTTCTTTATTCTACCACAAACGGAGGATTCTCTTCTCATCGGTTAACCTCTTTTGAACCACGCGACTATCGCGTGGTTTTCTTGATACAAAAAAACGCTTCCGGTTTTTCGGAAGCGTTTTTCTTCTTCATCTCAGAATTTCCGAGAGGACCTCTTCGAGATCCCGCGTGAAGGAAACGTCGTTGTCGATAACGTAGTCGGCGGTCTCCTTTGCGGGAAGACAGTATTCCCTCTCCCGATGGCGGGCGCAGCGGAGATAATACTCTCCGACCTCGGCGACAGTCATCCCGAACTCCGACGTGTTGCGGAGGATGCGTCGGAAAATGCACGTCTCGGGCGAAGCGTCGACGTAAACCGTCGCGTCGGCGAGATCGCGCACCTTTTCGCTCGTCATTATGAGAACGCCCTCGACTATCAGATAACGCGGGCGATCCTCCTCGATCTCGCGGCGGACGTCGGAAACGAACGCGTCGTAGTCGACGGACGCGGGGCTGTTCCAGTCGTCGTATTCCCTGCCGTCGTCCGGCGAGATCATCTTCGGAAGCTCGCTTTTGAAATACCGGTCGGCGGAGAACACAGGGCAGCCGAGACGAGCGGCCATCCCGGAGACGACCGTGGATTTCCCCGATCCGGACGGCCCGCAGACGGCTATCACGAACGTTTTTTTCATATTGAAAAGCCTTCCATCAAAAAATTTATCTCACCGCTCATGTATTTTTTCAACAGGTCAATTATGACCTTTCTCGTATCCATTCTCAAAACCCTCTTTCAGATATCTGACAGTATTATAACAAAGAAGTCCGCATATTTCAAGAATCCGGAGACCGCGCGGGGCGGTCTCCGGATTCTTTTCGGTTGAATTGAATTTACAGAAATCTGCGCATAATTGTTCCTGATATCTTTTGACGGACAAATGGATGGTGTGTTGTTGATAACATTACCCTCCGCTTATTCAGGTAGTCGTTTTATATCACAATTGTACCACGAAGTCGATGAAATGTGATATAACAAAAAAAGAGACGGACGGTCTCCGCTTTTTTCCGGCAGCCGCGTCGCCTCGTTCCGGCGTCAGATCCCGCGGCGGCGGAAGAAAGCGCCGCCGCGGAACGCCGGAAAAGGGTGAAGATGGATGAATGAGCTCTCTCGAAATCAAGCTGTTCCTGAACAAGATCCTTTATCATCGTCATATACGCCGCTTTTTCCTCCGGGGTGTCGCCCGGAACGTCGCTGTCTTTCAGGATCCCGTTATTCTGCTCCGAACAAGGCTCGTCAAAGATCGTGCAGTAAAGAGCGAGCGCGTAACAGTATTTCTCTATTTGACGCTCTTCGCGGCGGCGCGCTCCTGCGTCGCCGCCGCGCGGCGTCCGGGTGATTTTTTCACCCGCAGCAAAAAGGAAGTAAGGAATGGAGGAAATCCGGATAACTCATATCCGTATATTAATACCGTAATGAAACCGCCCTCGGTTACATCATTTCTGAATATCAATCATTTCTTGCACGAGCTTTTTGAGCTTTGTCATATACGCCGCTTTTTCCTCCGGGGTGTCCCCCGGGACGTCGTAATCCTTCAACATTCCGTTGTTCTGCTCAGCCGCCGGCTCGTCGAACATCGTGCAGTAAAGGGCGAGCGCCTCGCAGTAGCCCATTATCTTGTTCGGGTGAAAATCGTTCTCAATGTGCATCTCCTCATAAGTTATACCGAGCGAAGGATCGAAATTCATTATATCGGTCAGAACAAAATGAATACCGTGATCCCAGTAATACTCTTTTTTCATCTCAAACAGCGTCTCGTTTGTATATCCTGTCAGACGGGTATAATCACTCAGTAAACCGTAACCGTAACCGTAAAATGTCTTCTGTCCGTACGCGCCGATCCCCGCGCCGTCTTCCGCTTTCTGCAGAGCGCATTCCACGATGGAGTAATAGTATTTGTCTCTTCCGAAAAGATCCATCAGCGGCTCCAGATCCCGAACCGCCGGAAGATTCGTCAGAGCCTCTTCAAGAACGATCACGTCCATTTTTTTCATTTTCTTTTTATAGTAAGGTTTTTCCATCAAAGGTATCCACTTTTTGAGGTGGTTTTCAAGCATATAGCCGTTTACGGCGTAATTATTGACGTCCACGGCGTGCTTGCCCTTGGCTATCGCCTCAAAGTGCCCGGGTATTTTCGGCACCCAGACGAAGCTGCTGCCGAAAAACGCGATGTCCAGGACCCCGTCTCCCCCGTCGGGCGCTTCTCCCTTTCCCACGTTTTTGTACTTCGCGTTAAGGATAAATCTCTCCGTCATCGCCGCGGTCTCGGCGCGGGTGATCGGCGAGTCGGGATCAAAAGCGCCGTTTTCCCTGCCGTTGACGATCCCCGCGCGGTACATCGAATTCACGGCGTCGGCAGCGTACGACGGAATCGCGCCGGAATCTGCCGGAGCGTCGGTTTTGATCTCAGGAAAAAACTTATTGACAGCCTCCGCGTATCTGAAAAGCATCGTCGCGAACTCCGCGCGGGTTATCGCGCCGTCAGGGTCGAACGACGTCGCAGTCTTTCCCTTGACGACTCCGCGCTCCTCCGCCCACGCCGTCGCCCCGGCGTAATATTCGTCCGCGGGTACGTCACTGAATTTACTCATTTTCTCCGGCGCGGGCTCGCCCGCCATTCGGTGAAGGATCGTGACGCACATCCCGCGGGTGAGCGTGCCGTCGGGCGAAAATTTCGTCGCGGAAGTTCCCTTCATTATGCCGTTTTCTCTGACGTATTTCACATTGTCATAATACCATGCGTTTACGGGAACGTCGGTGAAACGCGCCGTTCCGGCGGAGACGGACGCCGGCGCGAACATAAAAACGGCGAGAAGCAAGCAAGCGATTTTAACCGTTGTCTTCATACCTTTTTCCCTCCGAAAAAGTCTTCTCTTATATTAATAACCGTCAAAAGATACCTCTTGATCACATTTTTGACAGCCTTCCCTTAAATTAATACGAAAAACAGCGCCCGAATCTTTCAAACAGGGCGCTTTTGTGTCAAATTTTTCACGAAAAGAATCCGGAGACCGTGCGGGCCGGTCTCCGGATTCTTTTTGATTGAATTGAATTTACGGATTGACTTCGGGAATGGTGGCGAAGCCGCGGGCGAGGTCCTCGTCCGTGGGGACGTAGTCCGAAAGCGCGCCGTCGTTGAATTTCTGGTACGCGACGAGGTCGAAATAGCCCGTGCCGGTGAGACCGAAGACGATGTTCTTTTCTTCGCCCGTTTCCTTGCACTTCAACGCCTCGTCCATCGCGACCTTGATCGCGTGACTGCTCTCGGGAGCGGGAAGGATGCCCTCGACGCGGGCGAATCTGACCGCCGCGTCAAAAACGTCGTTCTGCTCGACGCTCGTCGCCTCGATATATCCGTCGTCGTAAAGCTGGGTGACGACGGAGCTCATTCCGTGATAGCGGAGGCCGCCCGCGTGGTTCGGCGACGGGATGAAGTCGTGACCGAGCGTATACATCTTTGCGAGCGGGCAGACCTTTCCGGTGTCGCAGAAGTCGTAAACGTACCTGCCGCGGGTGAGCGAGGGGCAGGAAGCCGGCTCGACCGCGATGATGCGGTACTGATTCTCGCCGCGGAGCATCTCGCCCGCAAAGGGAGCGATGAGTCCGCCGAGGTTGGAGCCGCCGCCGGCGCATCCGATGATAACGTCGGGCTTCACGCCGATCTTGTCAAACGCCGCCTTCGTCTCAAGGCCGATGACGGACTGATGAAGGAGGACCTGAGAAAGGACGGAGCCGAGCACGTATCTGTACCCGTCGCTTCCGACCGCCGCCTCGACCGCCTCGGAGATCGCGCAGCCGAGGGAGCCGCCCGTTCCGGGGAATTCCTCGTTTATCTTACGGCCGATATTCGTCGTCATCGACGGGGACGGGGTGACGTCCGCGCCGTAGGTGCGCATTACCTCGCGGCGGAACGGCTTCTGCTCGTACGAGACCTTGACCATAAAGACCTTGCAGTCGAGCCCGAAGTACGAGCACGCCATCGAGAGCGCGGTGCCCCACTGACCCGCGCCGGTCTCGGTGGTGACGCCCCTCAGACCCTGTTTCTTCGCGTAATACGCCTGAGCGATGGCGGAGTTGAGCTTGTGGGAGCCGGAGGTGTTGTTGCCCTCGAATTTGTAGTAGACGTGCGCCGGTGTTCCGAGCGCCTTTTCGAGGAAGTACGCTCTGACGAGCGGCGACGGACGGTACATCCGGTAGAAATCCCGGATCTCGTCGGGGATGTCGAAATACGGAGTCGTGTCGTCAAGCTCCTGCTCCGCGAGCTCCCGGCAGAAAACGGCTGACAGCTCGTCGACCGTCATCGGTTTGAGAGTGCCCGGGTTGAGGAGCGGCGCCGGCTTGTTTTTCATATCGGCGCGGACGTTATACCACCGCAGGGGCATCTCCTTTTCTTCGAGGTACGTCTTGTAGGGGATCTTTTCGCTTGCCATGGTGATATCCTTTCTGCGGTATTATCCGCGTTAACCGGGTTTTGATTTTGCGGCTCGCCGCAGCCCGGTCGTTGACATTTCAAGTACCGAAAAAGAAAACCCCGTCCTGAAAATCAGGACAGGGATCAAATCTCTGCGGTACCACCTGAATTCGTCCGGGATAACCGGACGCTCTCTCCGCGTACTGTCATACGCTGTCCGCTGTAACGCGCGGCGCGCGTCTTCCCTACCCCCTCGCCGGGATCGGGTCGCCCTCACGGGTCCATTCGCACGGCATCCGTCGCCGCCTCGCACTGACCGGCGGCTCCCTTGAGACTTGCTGTCGCGTTACTATTCCCGTTCATCGGTTTATGGCACAATTATAATACCCGCGTTTTTGTTTGTCAAGCGGTTATTTTGATTTTTTATTCAGCAAATCACATAAAATTCCGATCGCCTCGGCGTACCCCTTCAGTCCATGTCCCACAACGGACGATACGCAAACGTCCCTGACGTATGAGATCTGTCTGAACGGTTCTCTCTTTGAGACGTCGGAGATGTGGACCTCGACCGCGGGGATCGCGACGGCGCTGAGAGCGTCGCGGATCGCGACCGAGGTATGGGTATACGCCGCCGGATTTATCACGATCCCGTCGATCTTCCCGTACGCCTCGCCGATCCGGTCGACGATCGCGCCCTCGTGGTTCGACCGGAAGATCTCGACCTCGACGCCCGCTCTTTCAGCCGCGTCGTATACCGTTTTTTCAAGATCGCGGTAAGTCCCCGATCCGTAGATCTCCGGCTCGCGAATCCCGAGCAGATCAAGATTCGGTCCGTTGATAACGAGAATTTTCATCTTCTTATCACCTCGATTATTCCGTCCGCCGCGTGCCCGGGATCGTCGTTTTCGATCTCGGCGTCGGCGACCGCCTTATAATAAGGCTCGCGCTCTCTCCTCATACGGGAGAGGTCGGCGCCCTCGGACAGAGGTCTGCCCTCTCTCGGGAGCGATCCGGTATCTCTCATGAGATAAACGACGACTCCGTTCTGACGGAGCGCGTCGCGGTTCGCTTCTCTCATGACCGCGCCCCCACCGACCGAAACGACCGCGCCGGCGAGCTTTCCGGCGTCCCCGACCGCCTTTTCCTCAAGCGTTCTGAAATATTCCTCGCCGTATTTCGCAAAAATATCCTTTATCGGCTCGCCCGCGGCGCGTTCGATCTCCGAATCGGTGTCGACGAACGGTCTGCCGAGGCGTTCCGCGACGATTTTTCCGACCGTCGTCTTCCCGCAACCGGGCATACCGACAAGGACGACGTTCCGGACCCGTTTTTCAAGCTCCGCGGCAATTTCGCGGATGATCGCGTCGTCCGAAGTCCTCCCGAGGAAGAGATCGGAGCTCTTTTTCGCCTGCGCGACGAGCATCAGAAGGCCGCCGCGGGACGGGACCCCGCGTTTTTCCGCGTCGAGGATCAGCTTCGTCTTCAGCGGATTGAAGATAAGGTCAAAAACTCCGGACAGCCGCGGGAAAAGCGAAATATCGACGGGACGGGCACCGTTTTCCGGGTACATCCCGACGGGCGTCGCGTTGACGATGATATCGGCGTCGGCGTGACGCGTGATATTTTCGTAGTTGTCCTCTCCGCCGCGTGACACGGTGACGATCTCACCCGCTCCGAGATCGGAGAGGACCGCGCGGACGGCTCCCGCCGCTCCGCCGCTCCCGAGAACGAGGCATTTTTTGCCGCCGATCCCGACTCCGCTCTCTCTGACCGTGGCGAGAAAGCCGAAATAATCGGTGTTGTCGCCGTATATCTTTCCGTTCCGACGAATGAGCGTGTTTACCGAGCCGCACTTCTCCGCCGTGTCGGAGACCTCGCCGCAAAGGGTGAAAGCGAGTTTTTTATACGGGATCGTCACGTTGAGCCCCGACCAGTCGCCGGAAAGGATGAATTCGCGCGCGCCGTCGGGGTCCCTCTCGAAGAGCTCGTAGGAGTAATCCCCGAGCATCGAGTGGATCAGGGGAGAATGGCTGTGAGAGAGCGATCCTCCGAGAAGGCCGAATCCGCCCGCTTCCCCCTCGCCGATAACGGACTGCTGATAAGCACGGCTTATCTCAAAGACGCGTCCGTACAGCTCGGTGATATACGGACAGAGCTCCGGATTCGCCGCGGCGATCGCGTCGAGCTTTTCGCGCTCCCTGACGGGGTCGAGGACCGGCAGACCGCGCTCTTTTTTGTACCCGGCAATCTTTTGGGCGACCTTCATCCGCTCGCCGAAAAGGCGTATCATCTCTCCGTCGATGCGGTCGATTTCCCGCCTCAATTCATTAAGATCCATCTGTCACTCCGTTTTCAGAATCCGCCCGTCCGTGAAAAGAGCGTCGAGGACGGCTATCGCGCACGCGGATTCGACCGCGGGCGCCGCGCGAAGGACGACGCACGGATCGTGGCGTCCCCTGACCGTCAGTTTTACGTTTTCACCCGTTGACAAATCGACGCTGTCCTGCTCTTTGGCGATCGATGGGGTCGGCTTGAAAGCCGCCCTGAAAACGAGGGGCATCCCCGACGTGATCCCTCCGAGGATCCCTCCGTGATCGTTTTTCGCCGTAATTATTTTTCCGTCTTTTACCGTAAAAGGGTCGTTGTTTTCCGAGCCGCGCATCCGCGAGGAGGCAAACCCCGCGCCGAACTCGATCCCCTTGACCGCGGGGATCGCGAAGACGGCGGAGGCGATCAGCCCCTCCATCCCGTCGAAGAGCGGTCCGCCGATCCCGGCGGGAAGCCCGTCGACGCGGCACCCGACTATCCCTCCGACGGAATCGCCGTCGGCTTTCGCTTTCGCGATCGCCTCTTTCATCGCGTCGGGGTCGCCCGATACGCCGCCTATCTCGACCGGCTCCGCGTGAACGGTGATACCGTTTTTTGAGAGAAGACCGATCGCGAGCGCGCCCGCGACGCACAGCGGCGCGGTCATCCTCCCGGAGAACGGTCCGCCGCCCGCCATATTATATCCGTCGCCGTATTTTACGCGCGCGGCGTAGTCCGCGTGGGACGGACGGGGCACGTTTTTCAGGTTGTCGTAATCGGAGGAGCGGACGTCGCGGTTTACGATCTCCGCTTTTATCTCGCCGCCCGTCGTGACTCCGTTTTCGACGCCGGACGTGAACTCCGGGATATCGTCCTCACGGCGCGCGGTCGAGAATGCGTCTCTTCCGGGCGCGCGGCGGCTCATAAACGCCGCGAGCGCGTCTTTGTCGACGCGGTACCCCGCCGGGAAACCGCTGACGGCGACCCCGACCGACGGCGCGTGAGACTCGCCCCACACGGTGACGCGGAGCGTCTGCCCGAACGAACTCTTCATCATTTTTCCTCCGTGATATCCACGTTGCCGCCGAGCTTCCGGAAATCCTGCCAGAAGCCCGGATACGATTTGCCGACCGATCCGGCGCCGGAGAGCGCGATCCTTCCCGATCTGACCGACGCGACGGCGACCGCCATCGCGATACGGTGGTCGGAGAACGAATCCGCGTCGCCTCCGGGGAGCGTTTTTCTCCCGCGGATGACAAGACCGTCGCCGGTCTCCTTTATATCCGCTCCGATCGCGCCGAGAGAGGACGCGAGCGCGGCGAGACGGTCGGATTCCTTTATTCTGAGGCGCGAGGCGCCGCGCACGACCGTCTCTCCGTCCGAGACCGCGGCGAGCGCGGCGACGGGCGGAACGAGATCGGGGCAGTCGGACGCGTCGAATACGATCCCTCGCAGATTTCCGCCGGATACGGCGATCTCTTCCCCGCTCTCCGTTACGGTCGCTCCCATTTTGCGAAGGACGCCGAGGATCGCGCGGTCCCCCTGACGGGAGGACGCGTCAAGGCCGGTGACGGTCACGCCGCCGCTCGCCGCACCGGCGCAGAGCCAGAAAGCCGCGGACGACCAGTCGCCCTCCGCAAAGACGGCGCCGGGACTTACGGGACGCCCTTTTACCGTTATCACGCCGCCATTGAAACGGGCGTCGACGCCGAAGCGCGAGAGCGCGCCGAGCGTCATCATGATATACGGCGTCGACTCCGCTTTCCCGAGTAGGCGGACGGAGCCGCCGCCGAGCGCGGCGAGCGCAAAGAGGATCCCCGTGACGAACTGAGAGGAGATACCGGCGTCGATCAGGTATTCGCCGCCCGTTATCTTTCCCGAGACGGCGATCCTGTCAGTCCCCTCGCCCTCCACGGACGCCCCGTGAAGGCGAAGAGCGTCGAAGAGAGGACCGGTCGGCCTTTCCGAAAGACGGCCTCTCAGAATAAATTCGGTCCTTACCCCGAGCGCCGCGGCTACGGGGAGGAGGAAGCGGAAGGTCGAGCCGCTTTCGCCGACGTCGAGCGTCGCGCGGGGCGCGGGCTCTACCGGCGTTACGGCGAGGACGCCGTCCTTCGCCTCTATCGACGCCCCGAGGGCGCGCAGACACCTGACGGAGGCGGAAACGTCGTCCGAAAGGGGCGCCGCGCCCGCGCCGATCACCGTCCGACGATCGGACAGCGCGGCGCAGATCAGGAGTCTGTGAAGATCCGATTTCGACGGAACGGCGGCGACCGAGCCCGAAAGCGGGCGTCCGTTGATCGTTACTGTCATCGCGCCGCCCTCACATTCCCGCCGAGAAAAAATCGAACAGCTCGCCGTCCGTCATCGGGACGAGAGCGCATTTCCCTATCTTTTCCGGGACGACGACGGTCGTTTTGCCGCCGCGTCTTTTTTTGTCGCTTCTCATGGCGCGAAGAACGTCGCCGAGCGCGACGGCGTCGGGAAGCCGGTCGGGGAGTCCGAGCGCGCCGAGCGCGCGGCTTATCGCTTCCGCGCATCCGGGCTCCGAGAGCCCGCGCGCCTCCGCTCCTCTCGCCGCGGTCGCCATGCCGACGGCTACGGCTTTTCCGTGCGTCACCGTATAACCGCTCGCCGCCTCGATACCGTGGCCGAACGTATGGCCGAGATTGAGAAGGGCGCGGACTCCCTGATCCCTCTCGTCGCGCGCGACGATATCGGCTTTTATCTCCACGCACCGTGAAATGACGTAATCGCGGTCGAAAAGGACGCCATGGTCCGAGATATGGCGGAAGAGATCGGGATCGCAAATAACGCCGTATTTCAGCGCCTCGGCGCACCCGTCGGAAAACGTATCGGGTTCGAGCGTCCGAAGCGTGTCCGTGTCGCAGACGACGGCGGAGGGCTGATGGAACGCTCCCGCGAGATTCTTGCCGCCCGGCAGGTCGATCGCGCACTTTCCGCCGACCGACGAATCGACGGCGGCGAGAAGAGTGGTCGGGACCCCGACGTATCTGATCCCCCGCATAAAGGTCGCGGCGGCGAATCCGGCGAGGTCGCCGACGACGCCGCCTCCGAGAGCAAAGATAATATCGGAGCGCGTCACGCCCGCGTCGGCGAGAAAGCCGAGAAGCTCGAGATACGTTTCGCCGTTTTTCGACTCCTCCCCGTGAGGGAAGACAAAAAACAGGGTCTCAAAGCCCGCCGATCCGAGAGCGGAGACGAGGGCGTTCCCGTACAGCGGGAAAACGACGTCGTCGGACACGACGACCGCGGTCACGGCGTCTTTCTTTTCGACGAAGGACGCGGCTTCCTTCAGGATTCCGCCGCCGATATTTACGCCGTAGGGCGCGGACGCCGATACTTTTACGGTCTTCATCCGTCGACCTCCTCTTTTATCCGTCTTCCCTCGTCGAGAAGCGCCTCGAGCCGCTCTCTGTCGCGGCTGTCTATCGCCTCTTTATAGCTTTCGAGTTCTTTTATCATACTCCCGATCTCGCGGGAGAGGTTGTCGCCGTTTTCGAGAAAGAGATCCGCCCACATACGCGGATTCAGCTTCGCAACGCGCGTCATATCGCGGTAACTGCCCGCGGAAAAGCCCTTGTGGCCCCTCGCCGTCGGGCTCTTTATGAACGCGCCCGATATTACGTGCGCCATCTGCGACGTGAAGGCGATCAGACGGTCGTGTTCCTCCGCGGTCGTCACCGAAAAACGCTTCATCCCGAGCGGGGAAAGAGCGTCTTTGACTCTCGACAGGAGCGACGGATCGTCGAAAACGGGTGGGACGATCACCATCGGCGCGCCGCGGAAGAGCTCCGCGCTCGACGCTTTGAAGCCGGAGTTGTGCGTTCCCGCCATCGGGTGCCCTCCGACGAACGTAAAGCCGCTTTTTTCGGCCTCGGAAAAGCCGACGCGGCATATCTCCCTTTTCGTCCCGCAGAAATCGACGACGAGCTTGCCTTTGAGAGATCCCGAATTCGCTTTGATCCACTCCGCCGAGTCCTCCGGGTAAAGAGCGACGACGACGAGATCGCAGAGCGGGAGAGTCGTCCCGTCAAGCGCGCCGTCCGTCACGCCGGAAAGACGCGCGAAGCCGCTGACGGAGGCGTCGCGGTCGAAAGCGTAAACCGTTTTCCCCGCCGCCTTGAAAGCCTTCGCGGCTGAGCCCCCTATCAGGCCGAGTCCGACGACGCCGACGGCGTCGGGTGCGATCGCTTCCCTGCTCATTTCGCGACGATCTCCCTTATCGCCGATACCTTTCTCGCAACGTCGTCAAACTGATCCGGGGTGAGAGACTGCGCGCCGTCGCAGAGAGCGTGAGGCGGGTCGTTATGGACCTCTATCATTATCCCGTCCGCGCCGCAGGCGGCGGCCGCCGCCGCCATCGGTCCGACGAGACGGTTGACGCCCGTCGCGTGGCTCGGGTCGATTATTACGGGCAGATGAGTCAGCTCGTGGAGCATCGGAACGGCGGAGAGGTCGAGCGTGTTGCGCGTGTACGATTCAAAAGTCCTTATCCCGCGCTCGCAGAGGATTATTTTGTCGTTGCCGCCCGCCATGATGTATTCCGCGCTCATAAGGAGCTCTTTAAGCGTGTTCGCAAGCCCTCTTTTGAGGAGGATCGGGCGGTCGATCCTGCCGAGCTCCTTCAGAAGCTCGAAATTCTGCATATTGCGCGCGCCGACCTGAATGAGATCGACCTCCTCAAAAAGCGGAAGGTGGTTGGCGTTCATTATTTCGGTGACGATCGGAAGGCCGGTGATCTTCTTCGCCTCGAGAAGAAGTTCGATACCGTCCGCCTTCAGTCCCTGAAAATCGTATGGGGACGTGCGGGGCTTGAACGCGCCGCCGCGCAGAAGGGACGCGCCCGACGCCTTGACCGCCTTTGCGACGGCTATTATCTGTTCCTCGCTCTCGACCGAACAGGGACCAGCGATGAGGGCGAAATTGCCGCCGCCGATCTTCACGCCGCCGATGTCGACGACGGTGTCGTCGGGGTGAAATTTTCTGCTGCACTGCTTGTACGGCTCGGTGACGCGTTTGACCGCCTCGACTATGTCGAGGGACGCGATGAGGTCCATATCGACGTGGGACGTGTCGCCGATCAGCCCGAGGACAGTGTAATCCTGTCCGACCGATACGTGGACGTCAAGTCCCTGTTCTTTCAGCCAGTCTATAAGGTGCGATTTCTGAGCCTCGGTCGTGCCGGGCTTCAATACCGTGATCATATATTACGTCTTCCTTTCGTTTATTATTCCGTCCTCAGAGCTATGACGGGGTCCTTGTGCGCCGCTATCTTCGACGGGATCTGACCGGCGATGAGGGTGAGAAGAACGCTGACCCCTATCAGGATGGCGGCTCCCGCGACGGGAAGCCGGGCGCTGAGCGTGTATATACCCGTCAGATTGTGGATAATCAGGTTGATCGGGATCGTGAGAAGGACGGTCACGAGGATGCCGAAGACCCCGGCGAAGAATCCCACGATGACGGTCTCCGCGTTGAAGACGCGCGAGATGTCGCGGCGGGACGCGCCGATGGCGCGAAGGATACCGATCTCCTTCGTCCGCTCGAGGACCGAAACGTACGTTATGATCCCTATCATTATCGAGGAAACGATGAGCGAGATCGCGACGAACGCGATCAGAACGTACGTTATCGCGTTGATGACCGTCGTGATCGACGACATGATGAGCGCGACGAAGTCGGTGTACGTTATCCTGTCCTCCTCGTTCTCCGTTTTCTCGTTGTACTCGTTTATCAGTTCCGCGATCTTGTCCTTGTCCGCGAACCGGTCGGAGAAAATCTCGATCGTGTCGGGGCTCTCGCGGTCGACGTATCCGAGAAGCTTCAGGTTCTCCTTATACGTTGAGGACGAATACCGGTCGGGCATATACCGTTCGCCGTAAGCGAGAAGGACGTCGTCGGGGAGCAGGTCGGGATCGACGGCGGCGATGATCTGATCCATCGTCATCGAGCCGAGCCTCTTTCCCACCTCCGCCGCGAAATCGGACGAAAGCGACTGTTCGGTCATCGTCCTGAAAATCTTCTTCATCTCTTCGTCGCTCATTTTGGCGAAATACTCTTTGATCGAATCCATGTCCGTCGAGCCCATACGCATCGCGTATATTTCGGAGAGAAGAGCCTCCGCCTGCTCGCGGGAGTAATTTTCAAGCGCCGCGTTCAGGGCGGATTCGATATATTCGCGCGACGGTATCGACATGAGCGCCGCGTAAGCGGCCGCGCGCTCGGCGTCGCCGAGCCCCGCGAGATAATCCTTCACGGCGGAGACGGTCTCCTCCGCGTCGTCCCCGTCCTTTTTGAACGGAAGGCCGGAGATCACGTCCGTTTCCGGATCGGCGAGCTGTTCTTTCAGAAGCTCTTTTTCAGCCGTTTTTCCGATGACGTAATCGGTGAGCGCGGACGTATAAAGGACGGTGGCTCCTCTCATCGAGGACATCCCGCTATCGCCCGATCTGACGATCCCGACGATCCGGAGCGGAGTCATAAGGTCTTCGTTGCCGTAGAGGAAATCGAGACCGGTTTCCGTCATTGAGAGATCCTCCCACGTCCCGTTCTCCTGCTTCGCGTATTTGTCGGGGAGAAGGACCAGGTGGAATTCCCTTCCGATTATCTCGTCGTAACTCCAGTCGGAGACGGAGTCGGACTCGACCGACTCGCCGGCGACGGACGCCTCGACGATCCTCACCATCTCCTCAAACGGCTTGAAGCCGAGGGAGTAAAGGACGTAATCGCTTATTCTGTCGCGGTTGTCGACGACGAGGATGACCTCGTCGAACTTCTCCGGCCACTTGCCGGAGAGAAGCTCGTAACCGTCCTTGACCGATTCGTTTACCGCTTCTCCGTCCTCGCCGGGAAGCATCTCCGCCCACGGGTCGAAGCCCGCCATCGAAGTGTACATCGACGAGGAGTAGACGGCGCTCAATTCATCGGAAGCGCCCATCTCCTTCATAACGGCCTCCATCAGCTCGTTCATGTCGGAGGAGACGATCACGCCGTCCGGGTCCTTCGAGTAGACGTTGAGCCCGATGTCGTAGCCGTATCTTATCGCGCTCGTGTATTTTTTGAAATCTTCATTTTTCTCAATGTATTTTTTGAACGGTCCGAGGTTGTTGACTTCCGTCTTGGCGGACGAGAGCGAGTTCGTCATATCGTAAAGGACGTTGCCCGAAAAGACGCGGCCCTCTCCGCCCGCCTCCCTTTGCTCGTCCGTCACGGCTCCGGCTCCCATCAGCGAGGTTATCAGTCCCGACAGATCGACGCTCTCCGCGCGTATCGTTATCGGATACTCCGTCAGGGTGTCCTCCTGGACCTTGTTGATATAGTCGTTCGTTCCGGTCGACACGGACAATATGAGCGCGATGCCGATGATCCCGATCGACCCGGCGAACGCGGTCATAAACGTGCGTCCCTTCTTTGTCAGGAGGTTTTTGAGCGACAGGGAAAGCGCCGTCAGCGGCGACATCGACGGCTTCTTCCTCGTCTTTTTGTCCTCGGTCTTGCTTTCGGCGTCGTCGTCTTCGTCAAACGGATCGGAATCGTCCGTCACGGCGCCGTCGAGGAGCTTGATGATCCTCGTCGCATACCTGTCGGCGAGGTCCGGATTATGCGTTACCATAACGACGAGGCGGTCGCGGGAGATCTCCTTGAGGATCTCCATTACTCCGACGCTCGTCTCGGAGTCGAGAGCCCCCGTCGGCTCGTCGGCGAGGATGATATCGGGCTCGTTCACGATCGCCCGCGCGATCGCGACTCGCTGCATCTGTCCCCCGGAGAGCTGATTCGGCTTTTTTCTGATCTGATCGGAGAGACCGACGCGGCGAAGCGCGCGCTCCGCTCTCTTTTTCCGCTCGACGCGGGAGATGCCCGAGAGCGTGAGCGAAAGCTCCACGTTTTCGAGAACGGTCTGGTGCGGTATGAGGTTGTAGTTCTGAAAAACGAATCCGACGGAGTGATTTCTGTACGAGTTCCAGTCGCTCTCGGTATATTTTTCGGTCGGGACCCCGTTTATTGAAAAATCTCCCCCGTCACAGCGGTCAAGCCCTCCGAGAACGTTCAGAAGAGTCGTTTTGCCGCATCCCGACGGTCCGAGGATCGCCACGAATTCGTGTTTGCGGAAACCGATCGAGACGCCGTCGAGCGCTCTGATCTTCTCGTTTCCGAGCCGGTAATCCTTTATTATCCCTTTCAAACGGATCATTCCGAAGTCCTCCCCGGAGAATAAATACTATAGGGTAACAGAAGTTACCCGAACCCGGTTTTGACGGGCTGATTTTCGCCCCTGCTTCGTTATACCCCTCGCAGGTAGGAAGCGCTACCTGCTTCGGGGTCTGCCT
Source organism: Clostridia bacterium (assembly GCA_017444735.1). GTDB lineage: Bacteria > Bacillota > Clostridia > Oscillospirales > CAG-272 > RUG11130. The sequence continues at coordinate 15,153 of JAFSWB010000035.1, forward strand.
TGCCGGAACAAAAATCAGCTCCGGCAAAACTCTTCGACCCGAAACGGATGATTTTACGAGCAGATTTTCGCGCCGAGGACGCCGC